>JBAWAB010000189.1:0-4249 GCA_049589035.1 Salegentibacter sp. | reverse complement strand
ATAATTGGTCCAGGAATTGGATAATTTCAATTGAAGGGTAATTATTTCCTTAATGCCTTTAGGCCCATATACGTGCAGATCCTGGGTGCGGTTGAGTAGACGAAAAGTAGAAATAAGTCCCACGAGCCCATAACAATGGTCGCCGTGAAGATGAGAAATAAAAATATGCTCAATTTTTGAGAATTTCACCTTACTCCTTCTAAGCTGCACCTGGGTACCTTCGCCGCAATCGATGAGGAAATGTTTATTCTGCATTTCCAGCACCTGGGCTGTAGGATTGGTAAAACTCCTGGGGGTGGCCGCATAACAGCCAAGAATAGTCAATTTCATGTAAAGGGATTTTTAGAAACCCAGGTCGCGCTGAATTTCATCCATCTGGATCATATCTTCAGCTTCGGGAAGGCTCGGCACCACCACCAGGTCTTCCGGAATCTTTTCTATAGGAATAGCATCGTTCACGATCACGAAAGAACGGCTTCTGGCCCTGTGGCGGTTGGAAAGCTCCAGGAACCCCAATAGCTCTTCCAGCTCCAGTTTGTGAAATTTCAGAATATCGATCACCACATTTTCCTTTTCGAACTGCTCATGGCCTTTGGTGAGCTTCGATGTAAAATCGGTAACAGTTTCCTTATCGTCCTCAATTATAATGTAATTCTCTTTTCTGGTAATTTTCATGCGGATTCTTTCTTTAGTCTTCTAAAGTTAACAAAAACAATCGGAAGAAAACTTTATTGCTTGATCTTGGAGGCCAGCAGGTAGATCACTGCCATACGCACTGCCACCCCGTTCTGCACCTGGTCCAGGATGATCGCCTGTTTAGAATCGGCTACATCGCTGGTAATTTCAACGCCGCGGTTAATGGGTCCCGGGTGCATCACCACGATCTCCTTATCCAGGCTGTTCAGGATCTGTTTATTGAGACCAAATTGCTGCGTGTACTCGCGGGTACTGGGAAAATAGCTGATCTCCATGCGCTCATTCTGAACCCGGAGCATATTGGCCACATCGCACCACTGCAAGGCTTTCACGAGATTGGTCTCCACTCCCACTCCTAAAGATTCAATATACTTCGGAATAAGGGTTTTTGGACCGCAAACCTTTACTTCTGCTCCCTGTAGTTTCAGGGCAAAAATATTGGAAAGCGCTACCCGGCTGTGCAGAATATCGCCCACAATCACCACCTTCCTGCCTTTCACTTCCCCGAGTCTTTCTCTAATGGAATACGAATCGAGCAAGGCCTGGGTAGGATGCTCATGAGCCCCGTCGCCCGCGTTCACAATACTGGCGTTCACATTCTTTGAAAGGAAAATACCTGCACCGGGATTGGGATGGCGCATCACCACCATATCTACTTTCATAGAGAGGATGTTATTGACCGTATCGATTAGGGTTTCTCCTTTTTTCACTGAAGAGCTCGCCGCCGAGAAGTTAATTACATCGGCACTAAGTCGTTTTTCGGCAAGTTCAAAAGAGAGGCGCGTGCGGGTACTGTTTTCGAAAAAGAGATTGGCAATGGTAATGTCGCGAAGGGAGGGAACTTTTTTGATCGGCCGGTTGATCACTTCCTTAAAATGATCGGCCGTTTTAAAAATAAGATCAATATCCTCTTTTTTCAGGTATTTGATTCCCAGTAAGTGGTTCACACTTAATTCACTCATCTGTATGTTTATTTTGAAACCAGATATACCACGTCTTCCCCCTCGTTTTCTTTCCAGTTTACTTTTACCTTTTCTTCATTTATCGCATCTACCTGCCTTCCGTTATAATCGGGCTGAATAGGTAAATGCCTGCTGAATCTCCTGTCAATAAGCGTTAGCAGCTCGATCTCTTTGGGTCTTCCGAAAGACTGAATGGCCGTAAGCGCCGCGCGAATACTTCGGCCGGTGTACAGCACATCATCAATGAAAATCACCCGTTTGTCTTCTACCACAAAATCTATCTTTGTTTTATTGGCCTCCAGCGGCTTGTCGCTTCTTCTGAAGTCGTCGCGGTAAAAAGTAATATCCAGCTGGCCAGATTTGATGGTTTTAATCCCATAATCTCCCTCCAATATCTTTTGGATCCTGCCCGCCAGAAATACGCCCCGGGGCTGAATTCCTACAATGACAGATTCACTAAAATCGGTGTGGTTTTCAACTAACTGGCAGGCCAGGCGATGCAAGATAATGTCAATTTCTTTGGAAGCAAGCAGCACTTTCTGGCTCATAATTTAACGGAGTAAGCAGTAGTTAGCACTACAAAAATAGCTTTTTTTTGATACCTGCATCATCAGAATCGTCATTTTTGGAGCGGAAGTTTTGCTTCAGTTTTCTGAAGTTTTCATTCTGAAGATCTCTTCCGAAGGCTTCAGAAAAATACGTGTTTCAGTCTTCAGATTCGCGTCACCCTATTGTTGCTGAAGTTTTCTTCCGCAGAAAAAACGCCGAAAATCGGCTTTTCCGAAGCCATTTTGCACCTTTACCCGGCAATAATGGTATTTTAGCTCCAGCCCTGCCTTTCTCAAACGCAGTACTCACAAAGACTACGCTATGAAATTGTGCTTTTTTTTCCTGCTCTTCAGCCTCACCGCTTATGCACAGCAGATCACCGGAACAGTTATCAACCACTACTGAAGAACCTAGAGATTCGGGAAATCCTGTATTTTTTGCGGCGTGCTCCTTCCTACCTATCTCCTGAACGCAGTGTTTCCAGGGGCTAAGTATTTTCACGGCTTTTTCAACAGCCATTTTTCAACTTGCAGAGAACCCTTCTCCATTTTTTCTGAACGACCTGTACTGATTTTCAGTTATATTAGATTAATATTTCAACAGGATGAAGAGCATATACCTTCGGCCGGTGCAGCATCACAATGAGCTGCAAATCGGGATTTTCTTTCAGTACAACGAAGAGGTCAAAGAGCATTTAAGGAAGCTGAAGGACGTGAAATGGAGCCGTACGCATCAATGTTTTTACCTGCCTTTCAGCCCCGAAAACAAAAGCCGGCTCTTCCTGCATTTCAGGGAAAAAGACTGGTTTGTTGATTATTCTGCTCTTCCGCGGCAAGGGGAACAAAAACAAGAAAGAAAAGAGAAAGAAGTTGTACCGGCACAATACAAGCGGGGAGGCAAACTTATGGCGGAATATGAAGAATACCTCTCTGGCAAGCGCTACAGCGAGAGCACTATAAAGACCTACTGCAATTTTGTGCTTCAGTTTGTAGAATTTCAGAAAAAGGAACCCCAGGAACTGAGCCTGCGGGATGTCGAGCGATTTGTGGAAAAGAACATTGCCGGCAGATCTTATTCTATAAGCTCTCATCGCCAATGTATAAGTGCGCTAAGTCATTTCTTTAAATTGTTCCGCAATGAAGAAATAGATCCTGAAACTCTGGAAAGACCCGGTAAGAGCAAATATCTTCCCACCGTTTTGTCTAAGGAAGAGGTAATAGACCTGCTTCGGGCAACCCGCAACCTTAAGCACCGGGCCATCCTGGCCCTCATTTATTCTTCGGGACTGCGCATTGGGGAGCTTTTGAAGCTAAAGCTGGAAGACATAGACATTGACCGGCGGCAAGTAAAAGTGCAAATGAGTAAAGGCCGAAAGGACCGGTATGTTGTAATGGCGGAGAGTTTTATTCCACTGCTCCTGAATTATGTGAGTACGTATCGTCCTGAAACATTTTTTGTAGAAGGCCAAAAAGGCGGCAACTACACCGCTTCGGCCGTGAGAAGTTTCCTCAAGGACAGTTGTGCGCGGGCAGGCATCACGAAAAGAATCACGCCGCATTCCCTGCGGCATTCCTACGCCACGCACATGCTGGAGAACGGTACCGACATCCGGTACATTCAGGTCCTGCTTGGGCATTCGCGCCCAGAGACTACGATGATCTATACTCATGTAGCACAGAAAGATCTGAGCAAGATCAGAAGTCCGCTAGACATCGCTGTAAGAGAACTAAAGGAGCAGGGAAAAGGGGACCAAAACCTGCGCTTATCCCGGAAATTTTTGGAATAAACGCGTATATTGCAGTGGATATAACCAGTTAGGGTGCTATTCGTCCAGCCTGGGACGGCCTGCAGCATCAAGCAAACAGGAATGAAGCCAGATGGTCAAAAAATCGGTGGATTAAAAATAAAAAGGATTTAAGAACTGCGAGTTTTAAAAAGAGCAGCGGACAAAAGCGTGCTTTTGGAAAGCGGAGCGTTTCAAACTCGCAGTGAAGTTCGACTAAAAAAGAAGCTTAAAAAATTGGGAATTCCACCTATTTTTA
>JBAWAB010000188.1:0-17815 GCA_049589035.1 Salegentibacter sp. | reverse complement strand
ATTTTTATCAGAATTTAAAAAGAGAATATCTTTTTTTATTTGAGCTGCAGAGAAATCTTTTCCTTCAGCCTGCAGCTGTAAAAGAAATTTATTGGTTTCTGCTAATTGGGTAAGTAAAAGGTAATTTAAACGAGCAGCGTTGGGATGAGATTTTTTTACAATACTTTTCTCACTATCCCAATAATTTAAAGTGATATAATGACCTATATAAAGATAAGAAGATTTCCTAAATTTGGTTATTCGGATAGCCAAAGGGTATTGGCCTTTTTTATTAGGTTTTTTTCGAAGGGTTATTGATGCATTGGACGTCATAACAATCTGATATTTACCTAATAAAGATAATTATTTTTGGTACAACATAGGTACAACATTTGGTGATTTCATATGTAATCATTTGAAATTAAATGACACTAAAAAATTTATAACTAATTGATTTTGAGATGTTTTGGGATATTTTGTAATATAATTTTAACAACTTAGGATCTAGTGCCTCACGGTGTGGGAGTTCGAGTCTCCCCGCCCGCACACCAAAGGAAAAGCCGACTTTAACGAGTCGGCTTTTTTTGTTTGGGTAACACAGGATCATTCCTCAATGTTGTGGACTAGGCAAATATTCGGGTTAGCCGGAACAGGAAGAATTCTATATTTTTGACTCCTCTACATTGACTTCTAAAGGCTTGAATGGATCAAATACAAAGCAAATCCTTTCATAAAACATTCCTGTTTATCTTCCATAGCGGGTTATCAGCTTCACCAGATCTGACCGGAAATGCTCAATATCACTTTCAACCAGGTTATTTAAATCAATGGTAAAACCTTCAAAAACGAGGGTTCTCCCCTAATCTTTTTCAAAGAGTAAAATTCTAACTTTAAGCTTAACTACTTATGCTCTGTTAGTACATCACCTCAGGTTTATCCCGAAAAGAATTAACCAATCTTTCTTATAAAACCAATAAATGATGAAAAATTTCTCTTCGAAGCTGATTTGTATTTTCATATCGGCGATGTTATTTTCTGCCTGTAGTAAAGATGAGGGTGAACCTGTTAATCAGACGAAACCAGATGAATTAATAAGTTTGTCTCTGAATATGAGCTTACTGGATCTTGAAAAAAAATCCACAACAAAACAAGCGGTAGTTGATCTTCCAGCATGCGTCGCAGATGACACCCCTTTTTATATAGAAATTATTTTAATGCACGAAGGCGCTGAGATCGTTGGAAATGCTGATACACCATTTCGAATAGACCTGGCAAAAGATCAAATGTTCACTCAAGATGTTCCGGAAATGCAACTTGCTCCGGGCTTGTATTATCTGGACTATTGTGCAGTATATACTGAAGCCGGTAAATTAATGTGCCTTGCTCCAAGGGCGGATAGTCCGATGGCTGCCCTTTCAGATGCTCCAATGCCTATGAGTATCAATCTTAGAGCTGGTAGTAAGCCATTTCCCGATGTTCCCGTAATGTGCTATGATAATCGAGACGCCAATGAATACGGATATGTGTTTTTTGATGTAGCACCCATTAGTGTTACTAATTTCTGTTTTTTCGCCAACTATTGTGATGACAATGGCCGCCATTTTCCAGCCAGGTACTCATTGGACATCTCTGTAAATGGAAATCCGATGTACAGTGAGATATTAAATAATACGGGGGAGGATGAGAATGGAGAATATTTTGCTGATCCTATTTGTGTCGACTTACCGGTATATGATAGCAATGAAGACTATATTGACTATACACTGACACTTCTTCCATGGGAAGGGGTTTATAATAGTGATGGAGGACTACAGGTAAGTGGTAGTTTGAGTGGGCAGGATATTCAGGAGCATTTTGAGGGAGATAATAATATTGAATACGAACATGTCTTTTTCAATTGCGATAATTAAGAGGGAGAGATAGTGCTTCCAGATTTTGAATCAGCCGCATTTTCAATCCAACTGATATCAGCTATTCTTTTTATGACCCGTTGAAGGGTACTACGGATATGAAGCTTATGAAATAGAAGATAAGAAATAGGGAATCCACCTTCAGAGTAAATTATTATTGAATTAAACTCTGTGTCAAACTTTAAAAAGCCGACTCAACTTAACGAGTCGGTTTTTTTATTTGGGTAATTCGGCGCCTAAGCTTTAAAGTTAAACTACTGCCATTGGTCCTCGGGAAGATATCTTTTCGGCTCTGAATTTCAGGTTCGCTTTCCTTTGAAAGTGCACAAAAGAACAAATCCGGCTTTATTACCTGGTCTGAAATAATAGAACTCTCTCCAAACTAATCCTCGAATTAGAGGATAGCTTGGAGAGAGTTCTCCTAAGTTGGCAATCAATTGTCTCTAAGGACAAATTATAGCAGCAAATCTTACTACCACAGGATATTCAATAACACCTGCCTGGTAGACCACATCAAAATTAGATGAGTTTATATTTCTGACACAGACATCATCTGCGTTCACATATTCCGGCAAAGTGATTCTTGCACTTGTTCCTGTCCATCCTTCGTTAAGGGCCACATTACCTACGAGTAGATCCCTGGCATCTTCAGTTACTTCAAGAGTAAAAGTGATGGTGCCAATTTCTTCTCCTCCATCGGTAATTAATGGATAAGTGGGATTGGTACCAGCAGGTAAACCTTCAATATCAACATCACGAATAAATGTGAGAAGTTCACAATCTCCCGTTGGATTCGGTAAACAAGTTGGGAAAGGTGGTTCTTCTTCCCCAGGAATACAGTTAAATTGAACGTGGTTGTAATTCACATCCATATTGTCTCCGAAGTTTTCTTCGATATCATTCCTGTTCAAGGTGCCTGAGACTACTCGGGGCACTACTGTTCCATAGTTTTCATCCCAATCTAATAAGGTCATTTCATAATAGATATAATCCTCATCGGCAATCTCATTATATGGGAGGGCCACACATAGTGGATCGGCATAAAACTCTCCATTCTCATCCATTCCGGTTGTTGGCTGAAGATCTGTATATAAGGGTGTTCCAGCGCTACTTGTTCCCAGCCAGATATCGACACTGTAATTGGCGGTATAGTGTCTTCCATTATCATCACAATAGTTGGCAAAGAAACAATACTCATATGCCCGATTAGTCTGAAGCTCAAAGAACACATACCCATACTGGTTTACCGCACGGTTATCATAACAGATTACCGGAACATCTACATACATTTTAGTCCCTGCCCTCAAATCAATATCTATAGGAAGAGGCGTATCCACATAATCGCTCAATTCCGAGCCAGTTCGCGGTGCGATCCACAACAGATCTCCTGCCTCGTTGTAAACAGTGAAATGATCAAGAGTATAGGTGCCAGGAACCAGTTCCAGAGCAGGATCGTATTTGGTAAAGGTTTCGTTAGGTACTAGATCTACACGATAGGGTTCAGTTGAAGTTCCAAGAATCTCTGCATCTCCCTGCATAAGTACGATCATTACATACGCTGGAGTGTCATCTGTGCAAGCAGGTAAATCACCAATAGACTGTTTAGTTATGGCTTTTTTAGTGAGATCCTGGATCAAGGTTGTAAAGGAAAGTGTCGCCTTATCTGAAGAAACACCAGGTCCGGCATCTTCTTCCTTAGAACAGGAAGTAAAGAGCATAGTACTCATTACCATAATTCCAAGAATAAGTTTAATTTTTCTCATAATGTTAATATTTAGAACGGTTAATACTCTCTGCTGGCCAGCAAGAGATTTGCAATACTTCTAGATCCCAGGAAGGCCGGAACAGAAGTTTTTTAGGGTCAAAATCTCGAACTGAGAATTGGGGAAGCTGACAAGGATAAATATAAAGGGAAGTGCTCTGAAAAGCTATGGGGGAAAACACTCGTTGAGCCCAGGTGATCAGGTGGTATGGAATTTTGAATGGGAAAGCCGATTATCAAAGAAATTTGAGAGAATAAAAAAATCGGGCCACTTCAAAGTTGCCGGATTTTTTTATTGCTGAATAAATATTTTATTCCAGACTTAGCGCATGAGCTCCCTGTTTGAAGGTGATGTCTACAGGAATGCTTTTTCTTCCAGTTTATCAAGCGAAGGTTGCAGGCCTTCAGATTGTTCTTCATCTTAATATTTGTCTGTTTCGGGGAGTTCCCTCTCAAATAAGGAATTTTTTGAACCCGGGATCTTCGGCAAATGCCGCGGCTGGTCTTAGCGGACTGGACCCCTCCTTAGGCTTTTGAGCGAAAAGCGCGTGAGACTATTTTGCAATTCATCTTCGGCCATATCCAGAGGATGAAAATTGGGCGTTTCCGGTTTCGCTCCAGTTTCTTTTACAAAAGGTTAAAGATCGTTAAGTCGATCATCCCAGGGTATTCAAACTTAAAAATAATATTTAAATATTTGAAAAGCAGGGTTTTAACCTATGTTTAAGGGTTGGAATAAATTTTAGCTTTGAACTATGAGTGATAATATTTATTGCTCCTCCTGCAACTTTAGGAAAATCTTTTTCTGGAATAGGAACGCCATACACTCCCTATAACTGTAGAGTTCCTTTTAATCCCGGGAAATTGAGATAACAGTTAAATAAATATGCACCAGAGAGTATTTGGTGTGGTCATTTATTTAAAATTTTCAAAGATAATGATGAAGTTGAACCAGTACGAGTGGGATCCGAAATCTGATCTGATTGCTGAAGGGGCCTTTGCAGAGGTCTTCAAGGCCAGGGATCGGAATAATCTGAATCGTTTTGTGGCCCTGAAAATTTACAAGGAAGGGATTGCAAAAGGAACTTCCGGTGGGTCTCTGGATAACAAATATACTCTGGAGAAGGAATTTCGGAAAGTCGATGGCTTATCTCATACTAACATCATTAGCTATTACGGTTTGGATTATATAAAGTATCAGGATGCTATGGGTAGATCCGCCAGTTATCCCGTGATCATTATGGAATATGCCAGTGAAGGAACCTTGCTGGAGTTTCTGAAATCAGGACCGGATGACCAAACCAGAGATAAGATTATCAGGGATATTATAGAAGGGGTCGCCTATTTACATAAAGAGGGGACCATTCATCGGGATCTGAAGCCAGGAAATATTCTTATTACAACGAACAGACGGGGCGAGCCGGTTGCCAAAATCACTGATTTTGGAATAAGCAGGGATACGATGGAAGAGAACCTTGAACAGTCTTTAACGGAAGGAGTAGGAACGCCCCATTATATGGCGCCTGAACAGTTCTACAGAAAACGTTTCGGGTTAAATGGAGAAATCAGTGAGCAAACAGATCTGTGGGCAATCGGAATTATTGTGTACAGAATTCTTACAGGAAAACGGCCCTTTGGACATCAGATAAAGGATTATGAACTCATAAGAGATGAAATTATTAATTCTGAGCCAAAACTTTCCTTAGTTCCCGAAAAATATAAGGGCGTGATCCAAAGCTGCCTGAAGAAAAAAGCAATAGACCGGCCCAAAAGTGCGATAAGTCTGCTGGCAAAAATTGAAAACCCTGAATTATCCGAAGATGACAGAACGGTTATTTTATCTGAAGAGGAAGATGAGGCTACCGTTATGGCGCCCGCAACAAATAAAGGTGCCGAGGGTTCTAGAAAACAACAGCATAAAAAGAAAAGACTAACTATCTACGCGGTTTTGTTTGTACTAGTGGCCGCTTCAGGAACCTTTCTGGCTCTTAATTTACAGGGCGACTCCGAAGAAACCAGTGAGCTGGCGGTGGTAAGGATTGGGCAGAAATTCGGGTACATCGATAAGGAAGGTAATAAAGTGATTCCCGTGAAATACGCGGGAGCCTGGGCGATGTCTGAAGGCTTAGGCCTGGTGGCGGATAGTTCCAGATGGGGGTTTATAAATAAATCGGGGGATGTGGTAATAGCTATGAAATATGATGATGCCCTTCCATTTGCAGAAGGGATGGCACCGGTAAAGATCAATAAGAAATGGGGTTTTATTGACAAGGATGGAGCAGTTAAAATACCCTTTATATATGATGAAGCCCGAACCTTTTCAAATGATCTGGCGCCTGTAAAAATCGACAGCAACTGGGGATATATCAACAAGGCAGGAGAGACCGTTATTCCGACCGAATTTGATGCGGCATATCCGTTTTCCGAAGGCTATGCGGTAGTGAGATTAAACAATAAAGAGGGATTCATTAATAAAACGGGCAAGTATGTTATACCTGCTTCTTATGATTATGCACTTTCTTTTTCTGACAACCTGGCTGCAGTAAGTATTGGCGGAAAGTGGGGCTTTATTGATAAAACCGGAAACATGGTGCTTCAGCCTGCATATGAAAGGACCTGGGGTTTTTCTGAGGATTTAGCGCCGGTCGTGTTAGATGGGAAGTGGGGATATATAGACAAAACGGGTGCTCTCATTATACCCTGCAAGTATGAAGATGCTTCCCGTTTCTCCAACGGTCTGGCTGGAGTAAGGCTAAATGGCAAAGAGGGCTTTATAGATAAAGATGAAAAGGTCGTAATACCTTTTTCGTACGATTATGCCGATGTATTTGGAAAAGTAGAGGATTGAACGAAGCAGGAAAATAAAGCTACGATGGTAACTAAAGATGTACATATATTCCCTCCTCAATATCTCAATGAGGTGGGAAAAAGATCAAATAACGAGGATGCTGTTTATCCTGACGCACCTTCCTTGCAAGACCACTTATTCATGGTTTGTGATGGAGTAGGAGGCCAAAATAAAGGAGAAGTGGCATCAAGGTTAACCTGTTCCTTTTTTTCAGAATTCCTTTTAAAAGCAAGCTCAGAAGAGGAGCACAGGAAGCAGTTTGAAGAGGCGCTGTCCTATACCGAAGCCAGACTGGCAGAATATATTAAAGATCATCCGGAGTGCGAAGGGATGGCGAGTACCTTAACGGCAATACTTTTTACTGAAAATTATGATGCCGTACATATTGCCTGGGTGGGGGATAGTAGGATTTATCATATCCGTAACAAAAAAATTTTATTTCGAACCAAAGACCATTCAGAAGTTCAAAATTTGATTGATGTAGGAGAAATTACTCCTGAGGAAGCAAGGGATTATCCCCGAAAAAACGTCATACTAAGAGCGGTGAGTGGTTCCTCTTCTCCCACCAGGCTTGACTATAGGAAAATAGAAGATGTGAGAGACGCAGATTTCTTCTTTCTCTGTTCAGATGGAATTCTTGAAAAACTAAGGGAAGAAGAATTAAATAGGTGGTTTTCTTCCGATGCCAATCCTTTGGAAATTAGAAATATGATTTTCGAAAATATTGCAGGCAGAACAAGGGATAACTTTTCCATGTACCTCATAAAACTAAGATCTGTTAAACCGCCCGAATAAGTTCAAAGGTCGGGTCCTGGGAGTATGTATTAAAAGTGATTAAAGAAAATTAAGTTTTAAAAAAGTGAAATTATGAAAATGTACCTATTGCCAATATTCCTAATTAGTTTCATGGCATTTGGGCAACAGCCCAGTATTGCCTTGCAGTCTATTGAGGCTGTCAATAAGGAGAAAGACTATGTGGAAGCCGAAATGATTTTTCAAAAGGTGAAAGATCTGTTCGTTAATACCAACCGATTCAGAATTCTTGATCGAGAGAGCCTTGGAGTTGTCCTGGATGAACAGGAAATCCAGAAACAAATTACATCGCTCAATGCTGATGTAGTGAGGCAAGGTCAAATCGCCGGAGCAGAGAACATCATTGGAGGTAAATTGATCAGTCTGGAGTATAAAAAAGTGGGAGGCGTTGCGAAAAAGGTAAATAAACTTCTATTCGGCAAAGATTCCAAGCAGTTGGATGAAAATCTTTATCGACCTGTTTTTACCTTTTCTCTTAATGTTATTAATACTGAAACTTCAGAAACAATGAACTCTCATACTTTCCGGGTAGGAACTCTCGATACCAAAAGCCTGGGGGGTATCTCCAGGCAGGAAGCTTTTCAGAATGCTTTAAATTCTCTGGAAGATGAAATTCGCAGGGATTTTATAGATGAATTTTTAGCTGAAGCTATTGCGGTGGTAAATGTTGAGGAAGAAAAAAATGGTGAGGCCACGGTACTTCTTATACACACGGGCAATGCTAGTGGTGCTGAAGAGAATGATAAGTATAAGGTATATCAAATTTCTTCCTATAATCTTGATGGGAGGGAAATAAAAAGGGAAAAGGAGATCGCTCAGATTAAGATCCTGGATGTAGAGGGAGATGAGCTTTCCACGGCAGAGGTTCTCAATGGAGGAGGAGATGTTCTGGAAAATTTCAAGGCGGGGGAGAAATTAATATGTAAATCAGAGTAAGATGAGATCAATTCGTTCCTTATTCCTGCTCTTGTTGTTCTTCTTTTTAGGATGCAAGAGTTCCCAAAATTCCACATTGCACTCTGGAAATGTTGCCTATGTTTCCAACGAGGGGCTTGAAACTTTGACGCTTCGCAGTACAGATTACGGCACCAATAAGGAAGATGCCATTGAGAATGCTAAACGCCTTGCATTTCAGAATTTGTTTTTTAGAGGAGTTCCGAATTCCCCTTATAGGGACCCAATATTAGGTATTAGCGAAACCGAAAAATACCGGGAGCATGAGGATTATCTAAAGGAATTTTATGATAACCGAATGTACACCTTTATAAACAGATCTTCAGAATTGATTTCGGACAAAAAGCGGCCAATACAGGCTACTGTTAGTCTTACTATCAATATGCGGGCTTTAAAGAAAGACCTACAGGAAAACAATATGATGCCAAAATTCGGATTATGAAAACACTCAATGCACTCACAACCGTAGCGATTTATTGCTGTTGCCTTGTGTGGGGATCTTTTTCCCAAATAAGAGCTCAGACAAAAGAGGTGAATACTATTAACCCGAGCATAATGGTGTTGCCAAGGACAACTGAAGGGGAAGACCTGAGAACTATTATGGATGAGCAACCCGCAGTAAGAGTGGGTATCTCCCGCATTAAGCAATACCTGGATGATAGAGATTATACAAGTCTCGACTTTGAAACTTTATTAAAGGCAACTATTCGGGATGAGGCCATTACAAGGGAGAATCAAAGTGATTTCAAGGATCGTATTTTCAGGAATATTCCTTCAGACATTATTATAGAAATTGACATGATGGAACAAGATTCGGGTTCAGGAAATATGGTACGTCTTATCCTTGAAGCTAATGTGACAGATAATGGCCAAAGTATGGGTAGTTTGATTTGTGAATCCAACCGCTTTTATACAGAAGATATTGGGGCATTAACTGATGCTGCTCTTAAAAGCAAGACCGATAATAACATAAGTTGTATTGATAAGTTTCTCGAGGATATGAGTAATAATTGGGCCGACCTTCGGGAAAATGGTAAACATGTTAAAATAGAATTCAGTTTAGCGGAAGATTCAGAATGGACCATGGACAAAGAAGTGCCTTCTAAAGGAGATCGCTTAAAATACGTTATTGAAGACTGGCTGGAGGAAACTGCATACAAGAATTATGTGGTTATTCCGATAGTTACCGATGATAAATTGTTTGTGGAGGATTATCGTTACCCGGTACATGATCCTAAAACGAATAGGAATGTTACGGCCCGGCATGTGGAGCGGCAATTAGATCGTTTTTTTAGCCAGCTTGATATTCCTGTAAACATCGATAATAGCCGGGGATCTATGTACGTCACCATCTTATAAAAGCAATTCATCATGAGACAAATAATATTCTTTTTAACATGTATCATTACCATAGGGGGATTGGCCCAGGGTTCCGGTAACTCCGAAAGCGATATTCACCTTTCGGTGGTGACCCCTTCAACAATGGAGGGATTAAGCTCCTCACAAATCTCGAGGATAGAATCTAAACTTCAGCAAATGGTAACAAATTATGGTATTTCCGGGGAGGGATACTTCATCATTTACCCTAAATATGAAATATACGATGAAAGCCTGATTGAAGGAATGAGGAATATGCATCTCCTTGAAGCAGACCTTAACCTTATTGTAAAGGAAGTACAAACGGGCAAAGTATATAACACCTATTCACAGAACATTACCGGGGATGGTTATTCCAAAAAGAAGGCAATAGATCAAAGTATTTCTCAAATAAAAACCAGGGGACCAGAGATAGAAGCTTTTTTAGCTGAGACGAAGCAGAAGATTCTGGATTATTACCGCTCCAATTGTGATCAGTTTTATAGCGAGGCGGGCACCATGATAGGCCAGAAAAGATACCGTGAAGCAATTGCTTTATTATATCCGGTTCCTCGTGGAACAGGAAATGCCTGCTATAATAAAGTTCAGAAAAGATTGAATGAGGCGTACACGGGTTACATGAATGAAACTTGTGAGAAAAACCTCGTGAAGGCACGAAATGCCATTGCTGAAAATAATGATAAAACTGCCCTGGAGGCACTTGATGAAATAGATCCTGAATCTAATTGTTACTCATCTGCCCAAAAGCTAAATCAAAAATTAAATGTGAAATTGGGAGGACGCGTTCAAGCCGGGGTAAGCACCGAAACCAGTTTCGGGGCCTCTTCTGATAAAGTTGAAAAGAAACGTTCCCACAAGATCGAGGTGATCGCAGAGGCCCAGTACCGGAGCCGACATCAGATGGAAATGGCAAATTTAACCGGAAACTGAAAAGTCTTTATTGATCCCATTAAATAAATACTAATGAAATTCAGCTTTTTAATACTTCTTTTTTTTAGTCTCTCTACAGAGGTTGTATCTCAGTCTCTGAAGCAGACCAATATTGAAGATATTATAAATGGCTACAAAGAGAGTTTGGCAACAGCAGAGGTTATTGAAGATTGTGGTCATGCTTTGGATGGACCTGCCTATTGGGTGAAGGCAATGGAGAATAGATCTTTGGATATGGCCTTGCCGGCAGTGCATTTTAATAAGGATGAAATTGGAAAAAAGATCTACCGGGAAATTATTAAAGTAAATGAGGTCTCCGGTAAACATACATCAGAAGCCGGAATTTTGCAGATCATTTCCAATTTGAGTAGCAAGATGCTTCCTTCTGAAAGAAGGGTTTTTAAATTGACAATCCTGGATTCTGGTGAGATCAATGCCTATTCAACGGTTGGGGGGTATATCTATATCACTACAGGGCTTATAGATTTTGTAGATTCAGCCGATGAATTAGCTTTTATAATAGGGCATGAAATGGGGCACGATGTTTTGCTTCATACTCAAAGGAAGGTCACTAAACTCCTGCTTTCTTCAGATTTATTGGGGAAGGTGAATCTGGAAAATTACACCAATCTCGTCGTGGGTATTAATACCAGGTTTACCGCTCCGTTTGATCAGATTGATGAATATGAAGCAGATGAGTATGGCGTGAGACTGGCAGCAAAAGCAGGCTATAACCCAGATCGGTTTGGTGATTTCTTCAAGAAAATTGAAAAGGGCGAAGGCCGTGGTTTACTCAAGAAGCTCACGGCAACCCATCCCTTTGCCAGTCATCGAAGAAAATGTCTAAATCACTATATCTCCGAAAAGAGATGAAAGAGTATTATCTTATACATAAGGACAAAAGAATAGAGCTTCCTGAGAATCGAAAACTAAGGATAGGCAGAAGGGGATATGGTGCAGATATCGAGATTGACGATACTTCAGCCTCGCGGAATCATGGCGAGATTTTTAAGCAGGGGACAAAAGTTTTTATTAAGGATACCAACAGCGTGAATGGGATTTTCGTTAACGACAGTAAAATTCAGGCAAATCAACTTAGGGAAGTCACCTCTGATGACAAAATAAAAATAGTTTCTGAATTGCTGCGTCTTTCTTCAAATGGTGAAATCCCTTCGGAAGAAATAAAAAACCAAACGACGTCCAGGACTACTGGAAAGGCCAATTCCGAATTCAGGCAAAAAATCATTGAGAAAAAAATGGTAGATATCGGCAGGTCTTCGACCAGCGATGTAATTATAGACGATCCCACAGTTTCAAGGAAGCATGCCAGAATTAGCTTTGAAAATAATGATTTCTGGATAGAAGACCTGGGATCTAAAAACAAAACCTATCTCAATGGCAGGGAAATCAGGAATAAAACTCAACTGAAGGAGGTAGATGTTGTTACTATTTCCTTTTACTCCATAAACCTTTTGGAAGGGATAAAAGACCTGAAGAAACATAGGAATGCCATTTCAGCTGTTTCTATAAAAAAAACCTATCCTAATGGGAAAGTGGGATTGCAGCCTTTGTCCTTAGATATTGAGAATTCATCCTTTATTGCATTAATGGGCCCTTCAGGCTGCGGGAAATCCACACTTCTAAAATGTCTTAACGGCGAGAATCCGGCCAGTATGGGGAACGTTTATATCCATGGCCTGTCTCTTATTGAGCATTTCAGCTTGATTAAAAAAAAGATAGGTTATGTTCCTCAGGATGATATTATCCATAAGGAGCTCACCGTTTATAAGACCTTGTATTATGCTGCAAAATTGAGGCTGCCCGATGATACAACCGATGATGAGATTAACAAGCGTATAGATAAGGTCATAAGTAATTTAAATCTCGATCAGGATAAAAAGAAAGATATCAGGAATATCCCCGTGGGAGATTTGTCTGGAGGACAGCGAAAAAGAATTTCAATCGCGGTTGAATTATTAACTGAACCTACGATATTGTTTCTTGACGAACCTACTTCGCCTTTGGACCCCGAGACCATTGAAAATTTCCTGAAAAGTTTGCAGGAACTTTCCAAAGCAGGGACTACCATTATTATGGTGACCCATAAACCAGAGGACCTTAATTACGTAGACCAGGTAGTGTTTTTAGGCGTTCAGGGACACCTTACTTATAAAGGAGCTTCAGATTTACTGGTGCCAAATTTTAAGGTTAATAACATTGTGGAGGTTTACAGTAAGATGAGTAATCCCGGCGAGGTTGCCCGTCACTATCAAAAACCAGAATTTTCTCCTGAACCCAATCGGGATTCCCCTGAAATTAAAAGAGATAAGCCAGATTCTTTCCTAATGCAATTGTATTGGCTTACCGCAAGATATTTCAAGATTAAGCTGAATGACCGCCAGAATTTAGCTCTTTTGCTTGCTCAACCGCTAATCATAGCGGGCCTGGTATGTTTAGTCTTTAACCAATTAAGGATAGGTGTGCTCTTTTTGATGACTATTTCAGCTATTTGGTTTGGCGTGAGCAATGCTGCTAAAGAAATAGTAGGAGAGTTAAATGTATATAGAAGGGAAAGGATGTTTAATTTAAAGATCCACGCCTACATACTTTCGAAGTGTTTGGTTCTTTCAGGTATTGCCCTCTTGCAGACCCTGGTTTTTGTAGCTATAATTTACCTGAATTTTAAATGGGATGCCGTGCCGGAATTTGAGAATATCTATTTGAAGTCCTTTTGGGGAAGCACCGCCTTTATGTTCTATATTTCACTTTCATCCACTCTTATGGGGCTTTTGCTATCTGCTTACTTTACAAGTACCGAGAAGGTAATGACAGTAGTTCCCATCACCTTGATGCCGCAAATTTTACTTGCTGGAGTGATGACTAAAATAGATAGCGTACTAGTAGAAGTTCTCAGTTTTACCACCTTAGGAAGATGGGGTACAGAAGGTTTGGCCAGGATACAGGATAATGCCTATTCGGGAGACGAAGTGACTCAAAGCATACTGGCGCCTGCTCCTGCCGGGCTGGATGTCCCTGGGGTTGGCAATGACTGTAATTGCCAGGCTTTAAGTGCCTTGGGAAGGCTTGATTTATATAATGAAAAATTGATAGATCAGGGGGATTTGATTGGAGGAGCTTTTAATAGTCTTGAAGCAAATATTTTGGTTATTGCACTTATCAATTGTCTTATATATATCTTGATTTACTACTCACTCAAAAAGAAAGATAGTTTATGAGATTCTTTTTTTGAAGTTAAGCCAAAAAAAATCCGGCAACTTCGAAGTTGCCGGATTTCTTATTGCTGAATAAATATTTTATTCCAGTCCAAGCACATCGGCTCCCTGTTTGAAAGTGATGTCTACAGGAATGCTTTTTTCTTCCAGCTTATCAAGAGAAGCCTGCAAGCCTTCATCGATGGTTCCCTGCTCGTCTAGAAGTTTTCCGGTTCCTTCGTAATCGCCTTCACCCTGAAGTACTAAAATGTCTTTGGAAAGCGAGTTGATAGCTTCCTTGAACTTGTCTTCGTTCACGCTGTATTGTCCGTTTTCATTCTTGGTAAATGCGCCCATGTCCTGGAAGTAATTGAAACGTACCATGTTGGCCTTTCCGTGGGCATCAGCCGCACCAAAACGCACAGAACGGAAAATGCTCGCCAGGAAGGTCACGTAATAATCCATAAGCTCGGCATCTTTCAATTCGCCTTTTTCATGAAGTTTGGTGATCATATACACCCCAAGAATATCGGCTTTTCCTTCTTCCAAAGCTGAATAGGTTTCTTTCAAGGCATCTCTCACCGTTCCTTTCCCGTTAATGGTATTTTTAATTCCCAACCCGTGTGCAACCTCATGGAACATGGTGTTGGCAAAGAAAGCGTCAAAAGTGATGTGTTTGCGTTGCTCGGGAACGATGAGTTCTTCGGAAATCGGCACCAGGATCTTGTCGTATTTGGCGCGCATCGCATTTTTTAGCTGAAGCCTTCGGCTTCCATATTTCTCCTGAACCTTTTCATCGTTCGGGAGGTTGATGGCGATCGTTTTACTGGCGGCATTCGAATCTCCGGAGTAATACACCACGTCGTAGGCATTCAGGTCAGATTCGGTTCCCGGCTTTTCCTTTTTATACTTTGCTTCCACGGGCAGTTCGTTTTGCAGCATTGGCAGAAAAGAAACATATTTTGCCAGGCGCTTGCTCCATTCCTTGTCCTTCAGTAATACGTAAGCCTCATAAGAAGCTTTTCTTCCAAAGAGCTTGTCTTCATAAGATTCTATCGGCCCGACCACGATGTCAACCGAGTTGTTCTTCATCTGCATCCAGGCCACATCACTCTCGTAATATTGGTCGGTTTCCAGGGCATCTGCCCGCAGGTTCAGGTATTTTTTAAACCCGGGATCTTCGGCGAGTTCTGCAGCCTGTCTTAGCAGGTTCGCAGCTTCCTTAGTCTTTTCAGGAAACATTTCGTGAAACCATACCGATTTCAGGTTGCCCTGTTCGTCTCTTCTCACAAAAGTGTACTGACTGTCTTTATTCTCTATATCAGCATTTTTGAATTCATCTTTGGTCATATCCAAAGGATAAAAATTGGCTGCTTCAGGCTTTTCTCCATACCCTTTCACAAAAGGCTCAAGATTGTGAAGCCGGTCCCAGGGGCCATAATTGATCTCTACATAACGCGCCGTTACACTGTCGATTTTGGGCATTAGGGTGTCTCTGCCCCCGAAAGCCTGGTACCAGAACAGGTCATCCATGATCTTTGCCGATTTTATAAGCAACGGGATCATTTTTTTCTGATTTTCGGAAAGCTGAGAGACATCTGCAGTAAGGCTCACTTCAGCGTATTGATCCAGTCGCTTCTGAATATCCACGCCTTCAGCTACCTCGCTGTGGTCGCTGTTGTTTTCTGCTTCCGCAGTTTTGTCGGTTTCTCCATTCTTGCAGCCAACAAATACGAGGGCTAAGACAAATAATGAAGAAAAAAAGAACTTGTTCATATGTTTTGTTTTTTGTGCCCTAAATTTAACAGTTTTATTTGATAATTGAAGGCTTCACGCATTTTCCATTTTTCCCCGGAAAAAGCTCCGCATATTTCATCCAAAATTGGCTATTTTTATCTCCTTTTTTGACACAACCTGTAGCCGAAAAATCATGGAAATATTTTTACAAGCCGATACCTGGATCGCCCTGCTCACCCTTACCTTCATGGAAATTGTGCTGGGAATAGACAATATCATCTTCATCTCGATCGTGGCTGGGAAACTTCCGCAGAAAATGCAGAAAAAAGCGCGATTAGGAGGGCTTTCCGTAGCGATGATCATGCGCATCCTGCTCTTGATGAGTATCACCTGGATCATAAGACTTACCGATCCCGTACTAACTTTTGGCGATTTTGCCCTTAGCTGGCGCGATATTATCCTCGCGGCTGGAGGCGTGTTTTTACTGATAAAGACTACGCTCGAAATGCACGAAAAGGTGGAAGGCGAAGAGACGGGTGAAGCTTCGGTAAAGCAGGTGAAATCTTTTGGTTATGCCGTTCTGCAAATCGTGATGCTCGACATCATTTTTTCTTTCGATTCCATTCTTACCGCCGTGGGGCTAACCGACCAGCTTTTACTGATGATCCTGGCGGTGATCATTTCCATCATCGTAATGATGGTCTTTTCGAAGGCCGTGGGCGAATTTGTGAACAAACATCCCACGATCCAGATCCTCGCACTTTCTTTTTTAATCCTGATAGGAGTGATGCTCATCGTGGAAGCCATGCATTATCACGTGCCGAAGGGCTACATCTATTTTTCGGTCTTCTTCTCGCTGGCCATCGAAATGCTGAATATGAGATACCGCAAAAAGAACCAGGCCAAAGCCTAATCAATGATCTCGTAATGGATTGGCTTAAAACTGCCGTTATTACTGTCTTCTGCGGAACAGGCGGTGAGGCCTACAATCAGGTCCATCTGTGCCTCGAATAAAACGTAATCTCCGGCGTTGCTCATGGGCACATCCACGCTGATCTTTCCATCCTGCTGAAACTGCACGTTCATAAAAATATTGAAGGCAGTGGGAATATCGTCTGGTTCAATATCGAATTTCGCCAGGTTGGTGTAGAGGTTTTCGAAACAACTGGGGTGATATTCGTTGTTTTTGTACATGATCTGGAAAGTCTCCGGGCTGCAGGGTGCCAGCAGAAAATCGTTGCGCCCGTTCGTGTCTTCCAGGATCTTCATCATCTTATGGCTACGGTTGCTCCATAAAAAATTCCCTTTGCTGATGAGGATGCTTTCTTCAAAATCGAGCGTTTTTCCTGAAGAGATCTTTTCGCGCGTATCTTCGGAATTAAAAAGCACCATGTCGCTCACCTGTTCTCCCTGCGGATCAATTACTTTTAGTTTTTGCCCTTTTTTTATGCGGAAGGCGGCACCGCTTTGTTTTTCTATGATCTTTGGCATATTTCGTAGAATCTTATGCAGTTAGTTCGTTCAATTTTTTGATGGCTTCATCAAGGCTGACGGTATCTTTTTCGATGTCTTTCCACGGATCAGTTTTGCTGCCCAGGCGCCTGAAGATATTGCCAATATTGTAGCTCTGCGGACTTAAATCTGAACGGCTCAGCTCATCCCATTCGATGGGAGTGGCTATCGGTGCTCCATCCAAAGGCCGAACCGCATAGGGTGCCACGGCAGTTTGCCCGAAGGCATTCCGGGCCACGTCCAGGAAAAGCTTGCAGTCCCTTTTATTCTTTCTAACAGCCGTAGTCATTTCTCCGGGATATTTTTCTTCCAGGTAATCGGCGGCTTTTTGAGCAAACTCCCGTACTTCATCAAAATCTTTCTCTCGCTTTAGGGGTACTACCACATGAAGGCCACGGGAGCCTGTAGTCATGAGAAACACCGGCAGGCCCAGTTCGTCTTGCAGCAATTTACGCACTTTTTTAGCGGCATCTTTTACTGCTGAAAAATCATCTTCGGTGGGATCGAGGTCAAAGATCAGTCGGTCGGGATAATTGGGTTTGTCTTTTTTGCTCAGCCAAAGATGTGGGGTCACACAGGCCTGGTTCGCGAGATAAACGAGGGTTGCCTTTTCGTTGCACACCACATAATCGGTGGTGCCGCCGTCTTTCTTTTCTGCGGGCATGGTTTCTATCCACTCCGGGAAGTAGTCGGGCGCGTCTTTCTGAAAAAAGCGTTTGTCTTGAATTCCATTCGGAAACCGGATCATCGTAAGTGGCCGGTCCTTAAGGTGTGGCAGCAT
>JBAWAB010000187.1:0-13366 GCA_049589035.1 Salegentibacter sp. | reverse complement strand
AGAAAAAGAAAGTTAAAAGGAGATGTTATGTCTTTTTGAACACTCACCTATTTGTTGGTATCAGGCTCGGCATTAAAACCGCATCGGGATATATGGGTTGCCTTCAGCATATTTGTTTCCTTCCGCTGCGTTCCATTCGATATTCGGATCCATTGCCTCTAATACGGCGGGTTTATTTCCCTCCTCAAAAGAATTGTAAAGGTTAGCGATCAATCCATATTTCCGGGATCGGAAACCTTTGAAAAGTCACCATAGATATATTGTCTCACAATTTTGCCATTGTCCTCAAATTCATCGAACATCACTATAGGAACCTTAATAACTTCCCCCGATTTTTTAGATTTGGCCGACCAGGTCCACCATGACTGCACCACCTTCACATCGTCTTTTTTATAATGAAGATAATCGGGGTATCCCGTCATATCCATAGAAATATCAGTTAAATAATTCTGGTCGTTTGTCCATCTTTCAATAGCATCATCCATGGGCGCGAATTTTTCCATTCCCGGTTGCCAGTACATCGCTGTATCTGCATAAAGCATTCTAAGATTCTTAAAATCCTTATTGGTGTAATCTTTAACGGCATTCTTCACCACTTCTATGTAGGGATGATTGATGTAAATGGTTCCGTTCGTTTCTTCCTGGGCAAAGGCAGCTATTCCAAATAGAAATAATACTGCGGTGATCATAAATTTTTTCATAATTGTTGGTTTGTGTTCGCGGTGGCGAACGGATTAGTGTTTATTATTTTTATTAACTGAGCAGCAGGTGTGTCATAACAACCTGCTCTTTCTATTCAGATCTTGTGGGGCGAATTTTATGAATTAAGTACTAAGGCACACTATCAGGCGCTACAGATACTATTAAACCTCGGTAGGTACGCAGGTTTTGCTATTTTTTAGTCGACAGTTATTCTTTTTTGTTTCTTCAGAAGCCATTTGTTCTGCAGAGCTTGTATATCAGGTAGAAATATCCCAATAACCAGACTCCTCAACGATTTTTCCGTCAACGAACTGGCCAGTAAGATGGGCAGATATTAAGTAGGTTTTATTATTTAACCTCTAACTGGTCAAGAGTCAGGAAATAAAAGTAAGATGATAAAACTGTCAAATCTTGTACAGATGCGACATTTTTAATTTTTTGAATATCAGAAGATTACACCTCGTTTTAAAATTTATCTGGAAAGCAAATAATAAATAAAATTCATATCGAGCAGCACCATACTATTAGGAGATACCTTTAAATACTGCTTGATATACCTTGACATATGAGCCTGATCGTAATAACCGGCCTGAGCGGCCAGCTGAGTCCAGGTAATTCCGGGGTTTTGTTGAAGCTGATTGATGAGGCATTTAAATCTGTAGATCTGGCAATAAACTTTGGGCGACAAGCCAAGCATTTTTCTGAAATGCCTCTCTAAGGTTTTTCTCTGGTAATGACATTCATTTTCAATATCGCCCACGCTAATATCTCCTTTATTCCTATGGATATAATCCAAAACATCTTTCATCTTCCTTACTTCAATTTGCCGAGCCTTTTGATCTTTGAAAAAATTATTCAGGAGTTGAATTTGATCTTCATTATTGTCATTCTGCTTTAAAGACGAGATAAGGGCTTCTGCTCTTTCCGCTTCCAGAAATTCGTATAATGATTGAGAAGTATTGGTCAAAGCGGACATATCGTTTCCGAATAACTGATACATTCCCAAAGGCTGAAAAAAAACCATGATCGATTTGATGTGCCCGATCAGTTGGCCGTACACAGGAAAAGTTACCTGCCCCGTGGCCACCGCGCTGGTAGAAAAAAAATAATCTTCCCTTAATTTCGCAACTACCTTTCCGTTAGAATTAGCCGTATTGATTATAAATCCGCTCATGGCTAAAGGAGGAGAAAAATACGGTTCACTTCTTCCTTCCGGAATTTCCAGGATCCCATAACTGGAAATAAATTCACTGAGTTCGGGAATTGGTGAAAAGATAGTGGGTTCGGTCATTCTTTCGGTACTCTAAAATTTTTCGAATTTCAAAAATGAAGTTCATGGCCATCCGGTTTTGGTAGAACAGAGCCATGCTTTCTTAATTGACAAACATAAACCCAGATTAGCACATCAAGCTGATCCTTTTGAGGATAAAGAACTAATGGAGAGAGATGGGGAGATTTCCTGTCTAAGTTAATCAAAAACTATGTTACCAGATATCCTGAAATTCGAAACCTTTTGAAGAATTCTTGAATAAACATTAATTTAAAGAAATGGATCAGAATGTGTTTTTTTATCCGATTATGGTGTTGATTTCTCTTATAATTTCATTCGGAACGGATGAATCCACAGAAACAAAAAAACCCTCTCATAAGATGATTTTGCAGTAGCAGGAACTGCCTCGAAGCTTGGAGGGAAGCAATGATCTTCGCCCACAAAAAAGCCCCCTAAAAAGGCGGCTTTGATCTTAGTAGCGGGAAATGGATTCAATTTTTAAACCCTCATTGTTCAACCAGATCTTGAAATTATTCAATATCTAATTAACGCGCCTGCTGGTTCTTCTTCTGAATGTTCAAAGGGTCTGAATGAAGCTTTAACAGCCTCCTTCAACTGGTTTTTTCTTTTTCTTTTTAACCGTAATGATTTTCTTTGGAACAGGCACTTTATCTTTCACCTTTACTTCTCCTTTTGTGCTTTTAACTGATTCATTTATAAAACCTTGTATGTCTGCTATTGGCTCTTCTATATCAGTTGGTTGCGTAATTAATTTGTTTTGCAAATACATGTTGTCTACGCTTAACATTTTTAGGTTATCATATCCTAATTGATATAGCAAAAGGAAAGGAATGTTTGCTTCTTCCAGGTCTTTTCCATATAAAACCGCAACTTTTTTGGAGTCTTTCAATTCCTGGAATATTCCTTTATTTTTTTCTTCTAAAATTTCCGGTGTAGATATGTTGATTGCATTTTTCAAATGCCCCTTCTCAAATTCATATGGGCTTCTAACATCCACTAAAGCAATGTCCGGGCTATTTATGTCATTAATTGAAATAAGGTAATCACTATTTGTTAAATGTTCCAGTGTACTTTTAGTGGTCATAGCGTACAAATTTTCGGGGCGTTCATAAGTTAAAACCCCTATTAGTACTGCCAAAATAAAAAGTGTTGATGCAATCGAGATCCTTTTAACTTTTTCTAATTCTTTCATAATAAAAGTGCTTATAACATTTTAAAAATCAGCAACCACCTTCTACTGGTTTTTTCTTTTTCTTTCTAACTGTAATTATTTTTTTTGGAGCGGGCTTTTGAACATCTGAATTTTCGGCCATAACCTGATCTGGATACATAACACCAAAAAACATACTCGCAGCTTTTCTTGTGGAATACAGTTTAAAATCTTCAGCAGACATGTCTTCATCGGGAACTGTGGGATTGATAATTGTTGCGTACCAATTATTCATCCCTCCCTGCAAAACCCGTAGGTTTTTATACCCTAAACGGTTACACAACACCCAAGCCTGGTCAGCATAAAAATTATCATTTGAATAGAATATAACATCAAATTGAGTTTGATTTAAATAGGCTTCATAGTCTTCATCCAATAAATTTGCAAGAGGAATATTAAGGGCATTAGGAAGCGAATAGTTGTTATAATTTTCAGCATCCCTCACATCAACCAAAATAAATGACGGGTCCCGACTTATAATTTTATGCGCAATTTGATCTGTTGAAATATATCTTTCAGGGCTAATAACATTACTAAGCAGTTGCTCTACGTTAATCCCTTCCTGCTTTTGATATTTTGGCAACAAAACCAATCCCCCAGCCAGCACAATGAGGATCAATGCCAAAATTTTATATCTGAATGACAAAAGCTTTGCTACCTTTTTTTTAACCATCATGTTGTTCTTTAATTAATAAAACACTTTTTTGACTCTTTTCCTTACCACATCAGCAACCGCAAAAGCAACAATCGCTATAATCGAGAAAATAAATATGACCCAATACGGATTCCACCCGAAGGAGTCCATTAAAGTTATATTTCCCATAAAATAACCGTCGTAAATGGGTTCAAAGAAGGAATACAATTCAGAAAAAATCAATACTCCTATCATAATTCCAAGGACATACACCCAGGCATCCAGCTTGCCAATGGCTACAGCACACAAACTGGTTCCAGGGCAAAATCCTCCTGCCACAAAACCAACACCCATGATAACGCCGCCAATGATTGCTCCCCATAAAAAGGTTGGATGTACATAGAGTTGAGCGACATCTAAATAGCCTAAATAATCCAGGTAATAAATACCAATGACAGAAACTACGGCGGCTGTGAAAAATACTTTTAATACGGCGAAATCATAGCCATAAAATACGCCTGCCAATTTCCTGGATGAAGAAAATCCAGAAGATTCCAACACAAATCCGAAACAAATACCAATGAAGATGGCAATGATACTATCCCATTCAATAGGAATTATACCGTTAGGAATTACAGGTCCCATAATTTTATCTTTTTAATTAATTAAATCCAGTTTTTTCTAAAGAAATAGGCCGCGGCATAAGCTGAGCCGAAAATAGCCAACATCGTTATGAAGCCTCCTACCGACAATACGGCCATACCGCTTAGAGCTGCACCACTGGTACATCCACGGGCTATTTGAGCCCCCAGCCCAAACAGTAATCCACCCCCAAGAGCAAAGACCAGTCTTCTTTTACTTGTTATTTTGGGGGAATGCTGAATGCGCCACCTAATTCTACCAGCTAATCCACCAGATATAAATGCACCTATTAGAACACCCAATGCTTCAAAAACCAGCCAGGTATTCATGGGGCTATCCTCCTCACTTATAAACTTGCTATAGTAGGCATTGTTTTCAGCATGTGTTGGGGCTACCTCATCTACTATAGCAACCACACTGCTCTTCATAGCGCCACTTGCCCCTAAACCTCTTCCTGTTAAGTAAAAAGTAAAAATGATTATAATTCCGAGTAAAAACCCACCGTAATAAGGGTTCCAGTACACGTGCCTGTTTGTTTTGCTTTCTGTCTTCATATTTCCAATTTTAATAAAGATATCTTGTTAATTGACCTGCCTCTATCATAACAAATCTAAAGATGAGCCCTCCTATAATTACCAGTAACGCCGGCACTATTACGGGCACTTTATAACCTATAAGCTCTATTAATTCCAGTATTGCGGGCACCAGCAAACCAAGCAATACCACAAAGCCAAAGAACATTAAAGTGAATTCGCCTCCTACCAGTAATTCCATAGCTTCGAGTTGCACCTGGGAACCTGCGTAATACCCCATAATCATGTGAACGATCAAGGCGAGCTCAACAATGATCAGCGCTAAATCTATCTTACCAAAGAGATGTTTTTCCTTAGCGCTTTTCGATAATAAAATGATGGCAGCGGCTCCTGTAGAAAGCCCAGAGGTTAAAAATAAGGGGCCAAGAATGGCATTATTCCAAAGTGGTCTTGCATTAAAAGCTGATAGCAGAATACCTGTGTAGACCCCTAAAATCAATGATAAAGGGATTAATGCATAGGCAATCTTAATCCTGTTTTTGACAATAAAATTTTCGAAGTTGTTCAAGAATTTAAACCGCTCAAATAGTCTTAGTTTAGATTCTATTTTCGCATAAGTTTCTCTGTAGTAACTAAAGGCCCAAAGAAATGATAAGGGTGTCACAATCATTAAAACCCATGCGCCCCAGGACATTGGAGATTCGATTCTAAAGGTGGTATACAACTGCCAGGTAAATAAAGGATGGGTTAAATCGTAGACTAAGGCCAGCAAGCCTAATGATAAAGCTATTGGAGGAACTATAGAAGTTATTTTAACCGCCGCAGGATACTCTTTTTCCTTACCTAAAACATAAAATAAAGCTGCAAAAAATAAAATTCCTGCTGCTAAGCCGCCTAAAAATAAATAGAGAGCAATTGGCCAATGCCATATTTCCAGGGAAGGATCTATACGAGGAATATGCCGCCCACTTGTGAATAATTCTTCTTGCATGATATTGATATTTTAAATTAAATAAAATACGTGTGGATTAGTTCCTGCTTCAGGCGCTAATGTTTTGTACTTTCTGTTTTTTAGTAATTGTGAAACTTCGCTGTTAGGGTTGTCTAAATCGCCGAAATACATGCACTTTGTGGGGCAAACAGATACGCAAGCGGGAAGTTGTCCTTTTTCCAATCTGTGATGGCAGAAGGTACATTTATCTACATAACCATCAGGATGTTGATAACGGGCATCATAAGGGCATGACTCTATACAGGCCCCACAACCAATACATTCATCTGCGGTTACAAGTACAACACCACCTTCAACTATATGACTTGCGCCGGTAGGACAGCACCGTACACATGGCGCATTATCACAGTGGTTACAGCGTTCAGATTTTAATTCTAATTCCACATTTGGATATGACCCACTTACAGCTTCTGTCACCCAGTCTCTGCAATACCCGTGGGGTACGTTGTTTTCGGTTTGACAAGCCACCACACAATCGCTACATCCAACACATTTTAAAGTGTCTATTACCATTGCATATCTCATACCTCTGAATTTTTATGTGGATTTTCGGTTAAAATTGAAACAAAATTGCCTCGAAGTCCTGTTCCACCCATCAGTGGATCTATGACTGTTTTTGAAATTAATTCGCTATCACTTATACCCTTACCATAGGCCCTTGACAGCTTTTTGTTATTATGTCCAAAACCATGATACATATACACTGAATCCCATCTTATTCTTTCGGTTACTCTAACTTTTATTGAAAATGTAGAAACAATATCATCCTGATTTTTCAACCAGACCTCCTGATTTTTTTTCAATCCTAATATTCTGGCTACTTTAGGATTTACCCAAAGTGTATTTTCACTTTTTAAATCACTTAAATTTGGATTATTAATAGTTCTACTAAACGTATGCATAGGAGATCTACCATAATTGAGTCTGTAAAAACCTTGAGGTGGTTCCGGGTGTCTTGTATAAACAGGCATAGGATCGAATCCTTTGTTTGCCAATTGTTGTGAGTAGAATTCTATTTTTCCACTAGGTGTCCAAAATTGATACTCCTGTCCTTCTTTTAAGAATAATGGCCCGGAAGTTCTTTCAAAATTCTTAACGCCTATCTTCTTCATTTCCTCTAAAGACGTTCCTAATTTATTTAGTTGCCATTCAATTACTTCTTCAAAATCGTTGTAATTAAAATACTCACCTAAACCAATGCGCTCCCCTATTTGTTTACTTATCCACCAGGCAGGTTTGGAATTGTACTTTGGTTTCACCGCAGGAACGCGCACCGCAATTGATGGTGTTCTGTTTGTAGCAGATCGAATACCATCATATCGTTCTAAATACGTACACTCCGGAAGAACCACATCGGCATATCCCGTGATTTCAGTTGGCATCGTATCAACAACCACCAGGAATTCAACGGCATTAATAGCTTCAATGGTTTTTTCCCGTTCTGGTAGTGTATTCACCAAATTAGTACCTGCAACCATCCATGCCTTAATTGGGTATTCATTGTCTTCCCCAGGAATTGTTGCTTTTACTAATTCAGACGTAATTCCCATTTGAGCAAACGGATATTTTTCTCCAATCTCTTCCCATCCCCATCTTGGTTCCGGATATAATGGATGCGGATATTTGGGCACTTTCAGGCTCTCTTTAAAATAAAATCCGCCTCTGTTCCCCCAGGAACCCAACAATCCGTTCAGGATAGCCATAGCCCGTTCTCTCTGGGAATCATCTCCATACCAAACCACATGTCTACCCGGGTGAACAATTACTGAAGGTGCAGCAGCTGCCATAATACGGGCAGTCTTTCTTATTTCCTCTGGTTTTATGGTGGTAATACCATATGCCCACTCTGGAGTAAATGGTTTCACATGTGCTTTTAATTGATCAAATCCCAGGGTATATTGTTCAACATATTTTTTATTGTATAAACCTTCTTCAATCAACACATGCATCCATGATAATAATAAAGCGATGTCTGTTGCCGGTTTAATTGCTAACCAGTGTTCAGATTTACTGGCGGCAGTGGAGAGTCTTGGATCTACTGTTATAATTGTTGCTCCGTTATCAATGGCATCAGACATTTCCTGAACTTGAGAATTATGCATATTCTCCCCAATATGAGAACCAATAAGCACCAAGCATTTGGTATCTCTAATATCTGTTGGTTCCGGAGATCCCACCCAGGATCCAAAGGTCAATCCAAATCCTGTCTCTCTTGGACCTCTGCATTGTGCATACGCAGGTTCTGCGATGGTGTCTGATCCATAGGCTTTAAACAAATGTTCTAAATGACTTCCCGGAGATCCATGTTTAAGTAACGCAAAGGATTCTGGCCCGTACTTGTCTTTTATTCCTTTAAATTTTGAAGCAATTAAATCAAGAGCCTCCTCCCAACTTGCCTCTCTAAAGGTTTCTTCACCATCGATAGTCGTTCTAATCAAGGGTGTTTTAAGTCTATCTTCATCATTATACATACCAACACCTCCAGTGCCTCTTGGACAAAGTCTACCATTACAATGCGTGTCATTTTCGTTACCTATAATTTTCTTGATATCACCTTGTTCATCTATATAGGCCCACCCCGCACATTTCCAAAAACATACTTCGCAATAGGTTGCAGATCTTCTCAATTTTCTGGCAACATTCTCCTTAACAGCTGCGTCTAAAAAGGGGTTCATCCCAAAAAGATTAAATGCACTTGAAGTGGTTGCCAAACCTCCTAAACCTAAGGCAGAGATTTTTATAAACTTTCGTCTTGAAGTGATCATGGTTTGAATTGTTTTACATTGGTAAACTTATTTTTAAATAAGAGTTAATATTATGATGAAAGTCATATAATTAATCTTTCATATGTAACAATTGTTACATATGAAAGATTAATTACTGGAGTACTGATAGTTGTCAATAACCCACATTCGAGAATGTTGTAATTTTGAATAACAATTCATTTAATGAAAAAGAAATACTCCATATTTGGCGCTTTTTTAATAGTTATTTTGTTGATTTTTATACTATTACACGCATGGAACAATGACGTGTTCAAACCGGTTGTTGGTACTGAAAACTACTACACGAATATTGAAGTTGGGAACACTGAATCTTGTTTACAATGTCATCAAAACACCACAGGTTATTCAAATTACCATAACCCCGAACTTATAGGTTGTTCAAGTTGTCACTTAGGAAATATTTCTGCTTCTGATAAAACCGAAGCTCATAAAGGCATAATTTTAATCCCGGGAAATCTGGCTGATGCTGAAGTAACCTGTGGAAAGTGTCATATTGAAGAATTAAAAAAGATTACTAATTCTTTAATGACCACCAATAGCGGATTAGTTGCTGTTGACAAATTTATTTTTGGAGAAGCAGATAGCCCCAACTATCATTATCATATAAAGGATATAAAAAAATCAGCCTCAGATAAACATATCAGAGATTTGTGTGCAAACTGTCATTTGGGGGCAGAAAAACCGGGTTATGGGGAAATAAACCAATTAAGCAGAGGTGGCGGTTGTATCGCCTGTCATTTAAATTATTCTGATGAAGCTAAATCTGATTTAAAGGCATATATAGCATCTAACAAAAAAGAATTACCAAAATTTCATCCTTCAACAGACATATTCATAAATAACACCCATTGTTTTGGTTGCCATAGTCGCTCCAGTAGAATCTCGACCAATTATGAAGGCTTGCAGGAAACCTTGCTAGATGAAGACGAGATTCATAACAACAAAGATTACTCTGTACTAGAAGATAAACGCGTATACAAGCATATGGAAGACGATGTGCACCATGCCAAAGGCTTGCTATGTATAGATTGTCACTCCTCACATGAAGTTATGGGCAATGGTAACAGGTATTTGCATGAAGAAGATGCTGTGTCTTTGCAATGTAGCGATTGCCATTCTAAAGAAAAACCCAATACCATTCCATATGATTCATTAGACAGGCAAAGTCTTTTAGTGTTTCTACACCGTGATTATGAACATTCTGATAAAGACATTATAGCAGTCAAAGAAGATGGGCATCCTTTAGTGAATACCTTTGTAGATTCCACCGGGAACGCCTTTTTAATAAGTAAAAATGATGGTGGTTTACATCCATTAAAACCTCAAGCCGAAGAATGCTCAAGAAATAGCCATCAAAATGTTAGCTGCAGTGCCTGTCATTCCTCCTGGACCTCTCGTTGTATAGGTTGCCACAATCAATTTGATGAAGACGAACCAAGAGCCTTCGATTTGCTGGATAAAAAATTGGTAAAAGGACAATGGAAAGAATATGTAGCTGAATTTTCATCATCACAACCCGCATTGGGAGTTAGAGAAGAGGATGGGGAAGATGTTATTGAACCCGCTATTCCCGGTATGATCCTGACTATTGACAAAGGAAGTTTTCGAGGGAAACCCGGTGAAGATATTTCCTTCCACAGGCTTTATGCTCCCAATTCACCGCACACAACAACAAAACAAGTGAGAGATTGTAAATCTTGTCACGCTAACTCGGCTACCCTGGGCTATGGTATGGGTTCTTTGGTTTATACTATTGAAAATAAAAAAGGCTCCTGGGATTTTACACCCGAATATGCTTTAAACAGCCATGATCACTTACCTGAAGATGCCTGGATCCCTTTCTTAAAAAATGTTGACGACAGTGTAGTTAATTCTACCAGAACCGATTTCAGGCCATTTAATGTAGAAGAACAAAAACAGATGCTTTTAGTGGGTGCTTGTCTTCAATGCCATGCGGACGATTCTCATGTCATGAGACAAACTTTAGAATTGGGGTTACAACCAATGTTGAAAAAAGTGTCTGAAGAATGTATTTTACCTAAAAAATAAGCTATCCACCAATCGTGGTCATACTTCTGTTTTGACTGTGCAGTTTGGGCTCCTGTAGTTTTTCTAAAGTATCCATGCCTCCCCTGACCTTAAATTTACCTTGAACCGCTTTTTGAATTACGGGCTCAATTGATTTTCCCTCCCGAAGTGAGGTTAACAAATCTGATTCGGTAGATGAAAATAAACAGTTTTTTAATTGCCCATTAGCTGTTAATCTTAGCCTGTTGCAAGAATCACAAAACGGATTGGTTACCGAACTTATAATGGCAAAACTGCCTTTATATCCTTTTATTCTATAATTTTTTGCCGTGTCATTTGGTGCATCTTGTAAGCGTTCAATATCATGCTCTGCAAAAGTGCTGTTCACATGGCTCATCACTTCTTGGTAAGAAACCATTTTAGTCATATCCCATTTATTACCATCAAAGGGCATAAATTCAATAAAACGAACAGAAATGGGTAAATCTTTGGTAAGGTTAATAAAATCTATAATCTCATCATCATTAATACCACGCATCAAAACAGCATTTATCTTTACATTAAAACCTTCTTTTACCAAGAGTAATATGTTACTATAAACAATATCAAAATGATCTCTAAGAGTTATCTTTTTAAACTTTTCCTTAATTAAAGTATCTAAACTTAGATTGATATTATTGACACCATATAATTTTAGGGTATCAATAAATTTATGAATGATGACCGCGTTTGTGGTCATAGATAATTCAACAGGTAATGAGGCTAATTTTTCTAAAACAAAAGAAATATCTTTTCGAATTAAAGGTTCTCCCCCGGTAAGTCGGATTTTAGTAACACCATTATTTACAAATGTTTTTGCTATTTCATAGATCTCCTCATACGTCATGATGTGACTTTTAGGAGTCAATTGCACGCCTTCTGCCGGCATACAATAGAAACAGCGTAAATTACAGCGCTCCACTAAAGAAATACGTAAGTACTTATGATCTCTGCCGTGTGAATCTTGTAATATGTTATCTTGATTTCTCATTTAGTCATGTCTTGCTCCTTTTAATATTCTGAAAATATGTAGAACTGAAGGGAAAATAGCATCCATAGATTCTTTGGCGCCATTAGTTGAGCCGGGAAGTCCCAAAACCAGGGTGCTCCCGAGAGTACCTGCTATACTTCTTGAAAGCATGGAAAAAGGCGTTCTATCTTGTCCGTAATTACGGATAGCCTCTTCGATACCGGGTATACGTCTATCTAATAATGGCTCTAGGGCTTCAGGAGTAACATCGCGTTTCGACAGGCCTGTTCCTCCTGTGAATATTATCAAGTCAACTCCTTGCTGTTGAAAGAGTCGTGTTTTTTCCTGAATAAGATCTTTTTCATCAGGAATTATAATGTAATCAAAAATCTGGACGTCACACCCCTTAAGTGTTTCAATAATTGCTTTCCCGGCTCTGTCTTCTTTTTTTCCTGCCGAAATAGTATCTGAACAAACAATCACCGCGGCTGTTAGATCTTTTCTGAACCGATCTGTAAAATCTGATTTTCCACCCTTTTTGTTTAGCAGCTTTATTTGATGAATTTCAATCCCTTTATCAATAGGTTTCAGCATATCATACATATTCAACGCCACCACACTGGCTCCATGCATGGCCTCTACCTCTACGCCTGTTTTGTAAATAGTTTTCACGGTAAATAAAACAGTGATTTCTAGTCCATTTACTTCATATTCAACACTGGTAAATTCAATAGGTAATGGATGACAATCAGGTAGAATATCGGGGGTGCGCTTAACTCCCAGTAAGCCTGCTGCTTTGCTCATTGCAAAAACATTCCCTTTGGGAACTGTGTCATTCTCAATAGCTGCAATAGTTTCCTGTTTGCTCACCTTTACAATAGCTTGCGCAACTGCAGTTCTTAACGTGGTACTTTTATGTGTGATATCGACCATTTTCTTAACTATTTACTTTCCATTGATGTGTACAGTCTTCAAAGATCTCTTTCCCAAAAACAGGTACCTTAGCTTTGATTTCTTCTACAATAAATTCCAGGGCTTCAAAAATATTCTTTCGCCTCGGTGACGAAACAAAGACAAACAAACAGACCTCTCCCGCGTTTATCATTCCCAGGCTATGATAAATGTGCATACAAGTAAGGTCAAACTTTTCAAAAGCTGTTTCCCGAATTTCATGGAACTTAGCATTTGCCATCTCTTCATAGGCTGTATATTCTATGGCTTTTACAGCCTTCTCTTTAATCACATCTGCCCTTACCTGTCCCAGAAAAATATTATGAGCGCCGATATTCGTTTTGCTTTGATGTTTGGCTATTGATTGGGCTATAAATTCGGGTGAAATAGCACCATCTACAAAAACGTTCTTATGTCCCTTATTACTCATTGCTACCCTGTTTTATGTAATTCCTTAAAATCCTGTTGATTTCTGAAGCACCTTCCTTTATACTATAACAACTGTCAAAATTATGTTCCTGTAATATAGACACCGCTTGCTTGCTCCTAATCCCGGACTGACAGAATA
>JBAWAB010000186.1:0-5512 GCA_049589035.1 Salegentibacter sp. | reverse complement strand
TCAGGCTGTCCATAGCTTCCCTGTTTTTCTGCGGAACGCCATCGATAATAACCAGCGGCTTATCATCCCGGGAAGTAATGGAAGCATGATCAATGATCCTGAATCTTTGCTTTCCGGAAGTCGCTGTGGTTTCTTCAATTTCGACCTTCTTTGCAGAGCCCAGCGAAATTTGACCGTTTTTACCAATAACAATATCTATGGGATCGATTCCTTCAGGATTTTTTCGGCTAAGGCTTCCTTTATTTCCGGTATTCTTATCCTTTACTGAAATGTCGATCCTGGTGAGGATGTCTTCGGAAGAGTACTTCACATGGTCAAAATCGAGCTTTACATCATGTCTTGAAAATTCCTTTTCGAATTCCTGTAACTCTGATTTCGTTGTTTTCTTAGTGATGTAAGCTGAAATTGCTTCCGAAGCTACGGGAGCTTCTGAAGTTGATTGTTGCATAATTCTGGCCTCTGTTTTTACGTTGAAGGCCAGCATAAAAGCCAGGATAAGCGGCAACACCAGGCTGCCTTTCCAAAATTTTCCGTTTCCGGAATTGCGTTTGTTTAACATAACTATTCGTTTTTTAAGTGATGATTGATAAAATTTGTTGGTAAGCGATAACTGCAGCTCCGGTAGGGAAGTTTTGAGCAGGGCCTGCTGGTAGGCCTGTTTCGAGGCTGTTGAATTCACCGTTTCCCGGTCGGCAAGAAATTCGAGGTTTTGTTCAATGCTTTTCCGGTAAAACCAGCTTAGCGGATTGAACCAAAGAATAGCCGTGCAAACATTGGCCAGCATGATGTCCAGCGAGTGCAGCTGCCGGGCGTGGATCTTTTCATGTTGCAGGACCATTTTCAGCTCCTGTTGCGAATGATCCTGCGGATTGTAAAAGACATTTTTGAAAAAGGAAAAGGCTCCCGTTTTTTCCCCAATTTCAAAATACTGCAAACCTTCGGCTTGGGTGCTTTTGTGTTTTCGCATCATTTTGAGAATTGCAAACAGGTGAAGACAAAGCCTTGTCAGAAAGAACAAAGTGACAAGAAGGTAAAGGAAGCCGGCAATCTGCCACCAGGAAAGTTCTAGAGCTTCAGCAGGAACAGTGTCTATATCTCTAAAAGATTCCGCAGAAATTGTATTTTCTAAAGGTGCTTTAATTATTACTTCCCGGGTGAAATAGATGGCCGGCAGGATCAGGGAAGTTACTATTCCTGCTGCAAGAAAGATTCGATTCTTCATGAAGGTTGTTTCCTTCCGAAGCAGGACCAAATAAGCGATATAGAAAATGCTCAATAAACCTGCGCTTTTGCAAATGTGGATGAGAAATTCCTCCATATCAATCTTTTTTGCCTTTTTCGATGATCTCCAAAATCTCCCGAAGTTCTTCTGCGCTCACCTTTTCTTCTTTGGCAAAGAACGAGACCACGTTCTTAAAGGAATTGTCAAAGAATTTCTTCGTGGCCATGTCCATAAACTCATCGCGATAAGCCTCTTTTGAAACTATGGGGTAGTATTGATGAGTTTTTCCAAAGGCATTATGGGAAACATATTTCTTGTCTTCCAGGTTTCTCACCATGGTAGAGACCGTGTTGTAATGCAGCTCCTGGTGCTGTAATTCTGCCAGGATCTCTTTGACGAAAGCTTTTTTGAGCTTCCATAACACACGCATGATCTCTTCTTCTTTATTCGTGAGCTTTTCCATCTGAAAGTTATTTTAAGATCGCTTGTATGATCGTGTTTCACAAACATAACTAAAAAAATAGTTATGAAACGAATTTTATAGTTAAAAAGTGCTATCCTGCAAAAGTCTGGGCTTTCTTATATCTTCGCTTAAAAACAGGAATGAGCGTAATTTTTATCTTAATAGGCCTGCTGTTATTGGTCGTGGGCGGGGAGTTTCTCGTGCGAGCCTCGGTGGCGCTGTCTTTCAAGCTGAATATTTCCCGCATGGTGATAGGGCTTACGGTAGTGTCTTTTGCGACTTCGGCCCCCGAACTGTTGGTAAGTCTGCAGGCGGCGCTCAGTGGTTTTTCTGACATCTCCCTCGGAAATGTTATCGGTTCTAATATCGCCAATCTCGGTCTGGTACTGGGGATTACGGCTATTATAAGTCCGCTCGTCATTGATCGGGACTTTTACAGGTTCAACTGGCCGGCAATGATGCTTTTTTCGATCGCTCTTTATTATTTTCTAGGTACGGGTCGCGAATTATCCAGAATCGAGGGACTTCTGCTGTTGTTGGGGATTTCGGTGTATCTCTTTGCATTGATCCGCCGTTCCCGGATAAAAAGCGAGGCTTTTGTAGAAGAGGTGGACGAATCTCTCCAGGTAACTTCCGGTTTCAAAATGACCATTTGGCTGCTCATAGGAGGCTTAGCCCTGTGGGGTGGTTCAGAGCTGCTGGTTGAAGGTGCCGTAGATCTGGCTACTGCGATGGGAGTGAGTGAAAGGGTGATCTCGGTTACCATGATCGCCGTGGGAACCAGCGTTCCCGAACTGGCTGCTTCAGTGATCGCTGCTCTAAAGAAAGAAAAGGCAATTTCATTGGGTAATTTAATAGGTTCAAATATCTTTAATATTGGCTCTGTCTTAGGTATAACTTCTATTATTCAACCAATTGCCGTAAAATCGCCGGAAATCCTTTCCAACGACATTTTCTGGATGTTAGGCATCGCTTTTGCCCTCATTCCGCTTGCATTTTTGCCCAGGAGGTTTCAAATGAGCCGGTATAAAGGTGCGATATTGTTTATTAGTTACGCTATTTTTATAGGATTGACATTTTCAGGTTAATTTGAGGGGGTAATTTTAAAAACCTGTTAATTCTTCTAAGTTGACCCCCTTTGAAAGTAGGGGTGTGGTTAAAATTGCATACATTTGGTGGCTGAATTTAAAATCTATCAAACAACACAATATGTCAATTTTAAGATTTGAAGCCCTAAAAGAAACCTTCAGCCGGAAACCGGTAATCGTCGAAGAGCCATGCAGAAGATCTGAGCTTTTTGGCAGCAACGTTTTTAATGAAAGGGTGATGCGCCAGTTTCTTACCAAAGAGGCGTACAAAAATGTAATGGATGCTGTAAAGACCGGCTCCAAGATCGAAAGGGTCGTAGCCGATCATATTTCCACAGGAATGAAGGAATGGGCGATCTCTAAAGGAGTAACTCACTACACCCACTGGTTCCAGCCTTTAACGGGTTCAACTGCTGAAAAACACGATGCCTTCTTTGAAACTATTGGTGGAGGAGAAGCCATTGAAAAATTCGGTGGAAGTCAACTGGTGCAACAGGAACCTGATGCTTCCAGTTTTCCCAGTGGAGGGATAAGAAACACATTTGAGGCTCGTGGCTATACCGCATGGGATCCTACTTCTCCGGCATTTATTTGGGGAACAACGCTTTGCATTCCTACTGTTTTTGTTTCCTATACAGGGGAAGCTCTGGATTATAAGACCCCTTTGCTTCGTGCCCTTCAGGCTGTAGATCAAGCCGCTACAGATGTGGCAAAATACTTTGATAAGAATGTGACTAAAGTGAACGCTACCCTTGGATGGGAGCAGGAATACTTTCTTATAGACTCAGCGTTGGTTGCAACGCGTCCTGACCTTCAACTGGCAGGTCGTACCTTGTTGGGACACTCTCCTGCAAAAGGTCAGCAGCTGGATGATCATTATTTCGGATCGATTCCTTCCAGGATCCTCGCTTTTATGAGGGAACTTGAGATAGAATGTATGAAGCTGGGGATACCGGTAAAAACCCGACACAACGAGGTGGCGCCTAATCAATTTGAGTTGGCTCCTATTTTTGAGGAGGCTAACCTTGCGGTAGACCACAACTCCCTTATTATGGATGTGATGTCTAAGGTGGCCGAAAGACACGATTTTCAAGCGATACTTCACGAAAAACCTTTTGCGGGAATTAACGGAAGTGGAAAGCATAACAACTGGTCTCTTGGAACCGATACCGGAATTAACCTTTTATCTCCGGGGAGTACTCCAATGAAGAACCTTCAGTTCCTTACCTTCTTTATTAACACCATTAAAGCGGTACATGATAATGAGGAATTGCTGAGAGCGGCCATCGCGAGCGCTTCCAACGATCATCGTCTTGGTGCCAATGAAGCTCCACCGGCGATCATTTCAGCATTTATCGGCTCACAGCTGACTGCTGTTCTGGATGAACTTGAAAAAGTGACCGACGGTAAACTTTCTCCGCAGGAGAAAACAGAACTTAAACTTAATGTGGTAGGTAAGATTCCTGAAATTTTACTTGATAATACCGACCGTAACCGTACCTCTCCTTTTGCTTTCACTGGAAACAAATTTGAATTCCGTGCGGTAGGTTCTTTGGCTAACTGTGCCAACCCAATGACGGTTCTTAATAGTATCGTAGCAAAACAACTTATCGACTTCAAAACTGAGGTGGATAAACTTATCAAAAAAGATAAGATGAAGAAAGACGATGCCATCTTCAATGTGCTACGGGAATACATCAAGCAATCAAAAAATATTCGTTTCGAAGGAAACAATTATGGCGAGGAATGGGAGAAAGAAGCTAAAAAACGTGGCTTAAGTAATAACCGTACAACTCCGGAAGCTCTTAAAGCCCAGATTTCTGATAAAGCCATTAAGCTTTTTGAGGAGCTTAAGGTGATGAACAAGGTGGAAGTTGAGGCCCGTCATGAGATCGAGCTTGAAGAATACTCAATGCGCATTCAGATCGAAGGGCGTATTCTAGGGGATATCGCCCGCAATCATGTGATTCCTACTGCTATAAAATATCAGAACGTTCTAATTAGAAAAGTGCGCGGTCTTAAAGAGATCTATACCGATGATTTTGAAAAGCATTCTAAGGAACAACTTGATATCATTGAGAAGATATCTGCGCACATTGCCGGTATTAACTCCAAGGTGAGCGAAATGATCGAAGCCCGGAAAGTGGCTAACAAGATCGAAGATGTTGAGAAGAAAGCTTTTGCTTACTGTGATGATGTGAAGCCATTCTTTGAGCAGATAAGATATCACTGTGATAAACTGGAACTACTTGTTGACGATGAGCTTTGGCCATTGACCAAGTATCGTGAACTATTGTTTACCAGATAAACAACACTGTTAAATTGCAGAAAAAAAGCCACGGTTATCCGTGGCTTTTTTGTTTTGAAGCTCCTGGCAGGGACAAGAATGCAATTACCAGCATTTCGAAAAGTATGGCGCCAACTCGATAAGTAACCAGATCTACCTGGAGGTAACCGGCGATTCCAGGATCATTATCATTCGAAACTTCAATTAGCCATACCGCATCCTTCTCTTCTTCCTCTTCTTCTTTTATATCTCGTTTCCTTTTATCTCTCTTAAGAAGAGGTAGTATCAATCCTTACTCCTACTACTTGTACAACTGTCAGAAATAAGGGTTTTGCGATCGATAAGATCCCGGCACAGGTTTTCTGTGTCGGGATTTTAAGGTTTAGAAGAAACACACTACAAAATGTTTCTTAAGGGGAGTTGTTTTTAGAGGGTTATCACCTATTCATATA
>JBAWAB010000185.1:0-7733 GCA_049589035.1 Salegentibacter sp. | reverse complement strand
CCAAGCATTACGCAATCGGCTCCTGCCGCAATAGCCTTCGGAATATCTCCGGTATAGCGAATACCACCATCGGCAATTACCGGTACGCCTGTTCCTTTAATAGCCTCAGCCACTTCCATCACTGCTGAAAGCTGAGGAAAACCAACTCCTGCTACTACCCTGGTAGTACAAATAGAGCCGGGACCAATTCCCACCTTCACCGCATCGGCACCAGCCTCTACAAGATATTTCGCGGCTTCAGCCGTCGCAATATTTCCCACTACCACTTCAAGGGAAGGGAATTTTTTCTTCATATCCTTCAATACGGTCACCACTCCTTTCGTATGGCCATGAGCTGTATCAATAATTACCGCATCTACGCCGGCATTCACCAGAGCTTCTGCCCGGTCTACAGCATCGGCGGTAACCCCCACAGCTGCCGCAACGCGAAGTCTTCCGTAGCTATCCTTATTAGCATTGGGCTTTTGAGTAAGTTTGGTAATATCCCTGAAGGTAATTAGCCCTACCAGTTTATCATTCTTGTTGACCACCGGCAGTTTCTCGATCTTATTCTCCTGAAGAATTTCCTCTGCGTCATGCAGGGAAGTTCCTTCGGCAACCGTCACGAGGTTTTCTGAAGTCATCACTTCTGTGATTGGACGTTCGTTATTTTTTTCGAATCTCAGGTCGCGGTTTGTAACGATCCCGATAAGTTTTCCGTCTTTATCTACCACCGGAATTCCACCAATGCTATGCTCCCGCATCTGGGCTTTGGCATCTTTTACTCTCGCCGAAACAGGCAAAGTAACCGGATCTATGATCATCCCGCTTTCAGCTCTTTTCACCTTGCGCACCTTAAGTGCCTGCTGCTCAATGCTCATATTCTTGTGCAGTACCCCTATCCCTCCTTCGCGGGCCATAGCGATAGCCATACGGGATTCGGTAACGGTATCCATAGCTGCGGAAACTATAGGAACATTAATACCGATATTTTTAGTGAATTTTGAGCGAATGTCAACTTTACGGGGGAGTACTTCGGAATAGGCAGGAACTAAAAGTACGTCATCGTAAGTAAGCCCTTCTCCTAAGATTTTGGAATTATGTGCGGTCATAGCAATTAAGGATTTAATTGCGTGCAAATATAAGGCTAAAAACTGAGAAGAAAGGGTTTAGACTGTTTTAACTCATTGTTATTAAAAACCTGTGCTTTTATCTTCAGAAAAATCCGGAAGAAATCTTTCAACCCGCCCCCGTTAAATTGGGCCAATTGCCACTATAATTCTTTCTAAATTTCTTTTCCGCCTAAAGGGAATTGATAAAATCAAGCAATTGTCCGCGTTGACGGGCGTTTAAAGCCTTAAATTTATTCTTTGACGCCAGAGCTTCCCCTCCATGCCACAGGATTGCTTCTGTGATATCTTTGGCCCTGCCATCATGAAGATAATCGGTATGACCATTCACCACCTGGGTAAGTCCTATTCCCCATAGCGGCCTTGTCTTCCATTCCCGGCCATCGGCCAGGTAATCGGGGCGGTGATCTGCCAGCCCTTCGCCCATATCATGTAGCAGCATATCTGTATAAGGATAAATGCTTTGATTGGCGATAGCTGAAATTTCACTGGAACCAGTCCGCATTTCAGGAATATGGCATTTAGCGCAGTCTATTTGTTCAAAGATATTTTCTCCTGCAATAACATTGGCATCCTCTATATCCCGGGGAGCCGGAACTGCAAGGGTTTTACAGTAAAAAACCACCTGATCTATAACATCATTCTCCACCTCTGGATCGTCTCCCAGGCCATCATCTCCATTGGTTTGCCCATAACCGGTTTCATAGGGTAAAAAGTAACTTGTGATCCCCATATCCCCGTTATAGGCGCCGGCACATTGCTCCAGGACACTTGAGGTATTAGCCTTCCAGCCAAAACGTCCTAATCTGGTGGTTTTGGTCTCTATATCATAAACATAATTAGCCTTCCCGGAGATCCCGTCACCATTGGCATCATTGATATCCTGATACTGGAGAATACTACTTTCCGGGACAGCCTCTAAAAGTCCTAATCCAAACACGGGAGGAGCAAGTCTGGGAGAAAGCATAGTATTTTCAGGGAGCTCATAATAAGGCTCTACGATATTATAACTGGGTTTTTGAAGCACCACCTGAGTGCCATCATCAAAAGTTTCGGTTACAGAAGTGTAGGTAACCTGGAATTTAGCTTCAGGTTCATAGCCAAAGATCGCCTGATTCTGAATTTGGGTTCCATAACCAGGAACCGCCTTAGGACCTCCAAATTTATTTGTGCCCGGCACACTTACCCTGAAAAAAAATCCGCTCAGGGCGTTAATATCTGAAGGGAATGCCGCCCTTCCATCACGGCTATGACATGAAACACAGGAGGTGTTATTAAAGATCGGCCCTATCCCTCCGTTTACTTCTGCAGGAGCTGTAACGAAAGCCGATTCAAAATGGGCATCCCCATCAAGATGTGTATCCATATCGGCTCCTTCCAGGTTAGCAGCAGGAGTACTGAAAGAGTTACTGGAGCTTAAAAAAGCCGTGGTTTCTCCACCTGCGTAAAGACGTGCTTCATTTACCGGAAGCGGTTCGTAATTTTCTTCTTCATTATCCTTAGAACAGGAAATAACAGAAGCAGCTAATAGAGATAAAACAATGAACTTGCCTGCTTTATTTTTCATTTTTCAATATCAGATTGGAGAGGCCGGCACTAAGTACCAGCCTTATATTGGAATTTTAGTTTATAAGCCAGAGATAAGGGGTAAGAGTTTAGATTCAAGCATAGCCTTTAACACGGCTACTTTTTGCTGAGCCACAGCTACCGCCTCCCGATCGTTTTCAATAGCCATCGTAAAAGTTCCGGGTATTGCTTCTATTGCTGAAATAGATGCTTCTATTTTCTTCTCGAGCTCTGCATCTAAAGCCGCATCATTTTTCGACACTACAGCAGATAAACCCGATGTAGCACTTCCATCTAAACTACCTTTATAAAGATTGCGAATACTCCTGATATTGTTCGCGAAATCAAGCTTTGAATTGTTGCTGAAACGGGACTCCTCGGCTTCAGGTTTGGCGCTCCCGTTATTCCCGTTTAGCGGCACTTCTATCTTGCCATTTGCAACCTCATCGGCAATGATCACCATTCCCTCTCCTACTTCTTCAAGAGCAGCTTTACTGGAACGATACAGGGAACCTTCCTGACCGGCCTTGATGAAGTTTTCAGCAAAATTATTTTCATCGGGATTCCACCCCATATAGAGCTGTCTCGTCTTATCTTCCAGATTTTGTGTTGCTGCCACCAAATATTCTATTTGCCTTTCGGTAAGTTCGGTAGCAGATTTTTCACCATCAAGTCCCCAGATAAGGTATTCTATAGTATGGAATCCTCTTGCTTCGTTATTGGTTTCCAGCAGGGAAGCAGTGATCTCCTGATCGCTTTCCAGTATGTTGTTGATCGCGTTCACATCTACAGGCCAGGAATCGATCGCAGGATCGATTCCCTGTGTGTCAACCGGACCATAAAGAAAACCCTCGCTTAATTCCCAGGGAGCCCTGGTATTCTTCCAGGCTTCCCTCACCTGCTCTAAGGATTCACTGTTCCCGATCTCCAGAGCTTTTGTCGTCTCATTAAGATTCCGGGCATTTTCAAAGAGATCTTTATAGGTATCAGTAATGACGTTTAATGAAATATTTGTCAATACCTTAGCATAAAGTTCCGCAGAAGGATCGGTATTAGTGTCTGTTTCGTCTATAGGAGCATTATCACTGCAGCTCAGTATGGAAAACTGCGTTAAAATGATCATTCCTAAAATGAAGATTCTATTTTTCATATGAATATATATTGCGTGTTGAGTTATTAAAATTCAAATCCCAGTCCTAAGGAAAATGTACGTTCGTGCTGTTTTTCGCCCGTGTACTGAAGTGTGCTCTGGTTGTAATTCTCCGATCCCAAACGCCGGTCAGAATACTGAGCCTTAACAGCAATCTCCGGAAACACGAACCAGTTGAAACCGCCGGTGATCACACTGCGTTGCCAACGGGGATTATCCACAATGCTACCTTCGGTATCCTGCATGGTGTCGTAATAATCATAACGTGCAAAGGGATATAATCTCTGAGAAGAAGCGCTATTAAGCAAAGGCATAATATCATATCCTATCTCTGCGGAAAAACCTAATGCATTTTTCCCTACCGGATTGCGTTTTACTCCGAGATTGTTGGAGAGATTGGCGTTCTTATGAGATACGATATTGGAGTTCTCTAAATTCCCGTAAAGAAACATGGTATTAAAGCGCAGGTTTCTTTCATCGTAAGTGAGATGTGCTTCGGCAAGAGTCACATAAGCCGACTCGTCCATATCATTCTTGGGGCGATTGGCTGCCGCATTATTGATATAGGCTGAAACTCCTACGTAGGTATTTTTACTGTAGCCGAATTTATAATCCAGCCTTCCTGCGAAGGCGAAAGATTCGGCATTCACCATATCAAAACGAGTTTGATAACCCCACTTTATCCAGGATCTCGAAGAAAAACCGCTGGCATCAAGGCCACTCACCACATAGACTTTATAGTTGAAATGACGGGCAAAAGTTCCGTAGAATTCAAATCCGTTTTCATACCAGCCCAAAGGAAGGATCTCATTTTCCATTTCCTGTCGGTGAGTCGTAAAATAATGAGTAGGCTCATCCAGGTTTTGGGCGAGGCCCACGTACATCTTGAGCCTTCCCGCCCGAATATTGAAATATGGCTTTATCTTAAAATCGATATTAATCTGCTCGACTTTTACTTCGCCTCCCTGCTCGATCTCCTGTTCAAATTCCCCGAATTCTTCCTGATTATCAAACTCCAGGGACGCTCCTGTACCCCCGTGCTCAAATTCGATTTCCGATTTAAAACTTATCCGGTCAGAGAATTTGTAGGTCAGGTATAGATTGAGTCTTTCCGCATCCAATTTATCTTTAAGATTTAGGTCGGTATCGTAGTCGTAATTGTAGTAGTTCACCACGCCATAGCCATTGAGGCCAAACCTGCTCCATCTTAAAAGTGAAGGTGCCCCCTCTTCAGTTTCCTCCTCTTCTTCGGAAGGGGAACCTTCAGATAATTCCTGAAGGATCTCTGCTTCAATCTGTTCTTTCAGCTCCTCCATTTTAGCCGAATCAGGATCGCTTTTTTCGATGTTTTGAGCATAGCTTTGAAGCGTGAAAAGAAGAACTGCTGCAAGTGTAATTTTATTCATAATTATTCTAAATAAGCGGCAAATATATTTTTATTTAGATTTATTACAAATAAAAATAAGGATATTTTTATTCCGGGAAGCCCTAAAATCACTGATCCTTTCAAGAACTAAAGCCCCTAATTTCATCCCTGAAATCTGATTATCAATAATTTACACCCAAAGGAGGATTTCCAAAGAAAATTCCGAAGAAACACAGAGATTTTTTCCTGAAGATCAGTGGAAAATAAAAATCGGATTAAACCATGGGAAAATCAAAGCTCAAAGAAGAGGATTTTGCTTTCTCTGCAAGAATTTTATTTTCCTGCAGAGAGCCATTAATGATAAACAGAAAATATCTTTGAAGCTTCATTGAAGGAAGACTCAAAACTGGTCATTTTCACGTTGGTATCGGCTTTGACCTTATTGAAGTAGGAAACCATTTTTTCGGTAGGCATATTCCCGGTTAGTTCGTCCTTGGCCATAGGACAACCGCCGAAACCCTGAATTGCACCGTCAAATCGCCGGCAGCCCGCCTGGTAGGCCGCGTCTACTTTTTCATGCCAGCTGGACGGAGTGGTATGCAGATGAGCCCCAAACTCGATATTGGGATACTGCGGAATAAGGTTGGAAAAAAGATAATCGATAATATCGGGGGTAGAACTGCCCACGGTATCTGACAAAGAAAGGATTTTCACGCCCATGGCCGAAAGCTTCTCGGTCCACTCCGCCACAATCTCCACATTCCACGGATCGCCGTAAGGATTTCCGAAGCCCATCGAAAGATAGGCCACCACCTCTTTGTCGTTCTTCCCGGCAATCTCCAGGATCTCATGGAGAATTTCCACAGATTCGGCGATGGTTTTATGAGTGTTCCGCATCTGGAAATTTTCTGAAATAGAAAAAGGATAGCCTAAATAACGAATTTCAGCATGCTGCGCAGCATCATTCGCACCACGGGTATTAGCTACAATTGCCAGCAATTTGCTGGTTGTCCTGGAAAGATCGAGTTTCTCAAGGAGAGTGGCTGTGTCTGCCATCTGTGGAATAGCTTTGGGAGAAACAAAACTTCCGAAGTCGATGGTATCAAAGCCGCAACGCAAAAGAGACTGTATGTATTGTGCTTTCTTTTCGGTAGGAATGAAATCCCGTATTCCCTGCATGGCATCCCGGGGACACTCAATGATCTTGACTTTTTCCATTAATTTTTCCGTATTTTCTGAAATACCTGCGGCGACAACTCTTCAAAACGCTCCACCAGCAGGTCGGCCTGCGACAGATCCTGCTCTCCAGAATTTGCATTCACATAACCAATACACCTCATTCCGGCGGCCTTTGCAGCAACTACTCCGTTCCGGCTGTCTTCCACCACCACCAAGCCTTCCGGAGCTATCTCGTATAAAGAAGCAATCCTTAGAAAAATGTCAGGTGCGGGCTTGCCATGAGTTACTTCTTCACTGCTCACAGCATGATCAAAAAGATGGGAAATACCCGTCTTTTCAAGAAAGAGCTCGATGATCTTCTTTGGAGAAGAGGAGCCCACCGAAAGGCGAAATTCGTTCTTTTTAAGATCTTTTAAAAGAGCCTCCACTCCTTTATTGAGCTGAAGGCTAAGCTTCCTGATTTCTGAAAGCTTCAGCTCTTTCTCTCTTTGCAGAAGTTCATCAACCGGTATCTGAAGTTCAAAATCTGAAGTAATCCGCTCCCACATCTGTCGTGGAGAGGTTCCTACCAGCTGATTGTAATATGCAGGTGTGATTTGCAGGTCTAATTCTTTAAATAGCTGTTGTTCTAATTCCTTATGCAGAGGTTCACTGTCTACCAGTACCCCATCCATATCGAAAATTATGATTTCAGGCATTAAAACTGAAGATTTCCCGTAAAGATAGCAGAATTATTAAAGAAGTTTCAAAGTTTCAGGTTTGAAGTTTCGGGTTCCCCGTTCCCGGTTTTCGATTCCCGGTTATAAACGACAAACCATAAACATTTTAACCCTCCCGCAGATCTCACTGAAAAACCTCTCCACTCTCCACTAATTTCAACTCCACAACCTCAAATTAAAAATTATAAACTACGAACTATATCTTTTGGTTTCCAGGATCTTCTCGTTGATCCTTTTGATAAGCTCGGGACCTTCATAAATAAAACCGGTATAGAGCTGCACAAGGCTGGCACCGGCGTTGAGCTTCTCAAGGGCATCTTCGGCAGAATGAATTCCGCCTACTCCAATAATTGGAAAAGCCTTCCCGCTTTTTTCTGAAAGAAACCGGATCACCTCTGTAGAGCGGGCTTTGAGAGGTTTTCCACTCAGGCCGCCAGTTTCGTTCCTGGCAGGAGAGCTAAGACCTTCTCGAGAAATGGTGGTATTTGTGGCAATGACTCCTGCAATACCAGTCTCTTTCACAATATCGATGATATCCAGCAGCTGAGAATCGGTAAGATCAGGGGCGATTTTCAACAATATTGGCTTTTGTTTAGGTTTGGCTGCATTCATTTGCTGCAGGGTATCCAGCAAGCGCGTAAGCG
>JBAWAB010000184.1:0-2585 GCA_049589035.1 Salegentibacter sp. | reverse complement strand
GGTTAGGGGCAAACCTGATAGACGAATTCACGAAAGGCATCACCTCTCCGCTGGTCACGCCGGTGAGGTATTCGGCACCTCCACCAATGGTGATGGCGTTGCTTATCCCGTAGTTAAAGTTCGCCCGTGAAAAGCGATCAAGATCATCATTTTCAACGATTCCGGCGCTAAGAGTATATTCCACCTCGTGTTTCGGGACAAAATTGTAGGGAATATTAATGACCCTTTCCTCAACGCGTTCTTCCCCGTAAGGGCCGTAGAATCTGAGTTTCACGGCAGTGCTTCCGTACATGAGAGGAACTTCAAAACTGTAAAATCCGGAGGCATCGGCTTTTTTGAAATTCACCAGGACGTTGTTCACATAAAGTTCTACTGTCCAGCGAGGTTCGGTATAATCGTTCAGAGTATAAGTTCCGAAGGAACGCCGGTTCTGGAAAGGACTGTTGCTTACCTGAACACCACTTACCGGTGCAAACAGAGAGGAAGTCGCATGGGTGAAAATACGGCCTGCAGTGACCTGCTTAAAGAGCTTACTGTCGTTGTTTACATACCGCCACTGGTAAAATTGGTTGCGCGAATCAAAAGGAACCCGGGTAGAATAATTGAGCAGGAGATTGGTTTCTCCTCCCAGGAAAATGGTTCCGAGGCCAAGGGTAAAACGATTATCATTCTCGATATTGCTCTGCTGGGTAGTGACCACACCCCAATCCAGGCTTCCGCCTTTAAAGAATGGGTACCTTCGGGCAATACTCGTATCTGCTTTTACCACACCTTTCACCCGGTCAAGATTTTCACGAAGTTTCTTGAGGCGCATGGCCTTGATGACAGGTAATTCCTTTTCGGTATTCAGATCTACGGAAAGGCTGCGGAAGGAAAATTTCGTGTCAAGCCCAAAGATCTTTCCGAAGAGATCAGATTTAAGATACAGCGTGGTAGGCGTTTTAATATAATCGGATTCCTTGAGCTGAAATTGGTCTTTTTTATAGCTGATCTTATTTTGAGCGATGTCGATATTATAGGTAGAATCCGGATGGATAATAAAGCCTGAAATGCCATTTTCGGTAATTTCATTTCTGATCTTTAGCCGATCGAATAATTCGGCCACGGGAAGATACGCGTCCTGACCCTTGATGGCCACCGGAATTTCCAGCACGCCGAGATTCGGGATTTTCATTTCTACACTCAATTCATCATAACCGGGATAATTCTGCTGGGCGTTTCCCCGGGAATGGACAAAAAGAAAGAAAAAAAGACATACCCACAGAAGTCTTCCGGAGTATTCAGAATAAAAAGCACGGAACGATTGGAGCATTAATCTAAGGGCTTTCTATTGGTTGATAAAGGTTAAAGTAAAGGTACCATTGTATTTTCCTACGAGTATCCCCGAATTGTCTGCGGGAATTCGAAGAGTACCACCCACAAAGACTTCGTTGGGAGTGTCGGCGGAAGGAGCCGTGGTAATGAAATTACGACCGGTGCTGAATTTGTTTACCGTCAGGTAAATTTCACCGCCGCTGGCATTGACCAAAGGAATTTCCCCAGGATCCTGAATTTGAATAATAGTGCCGGGATTGGCGTAAACATCAAACAGCGCCGAACTCACTGTCCCCAGCATAAGCTCAAAGATAGCGCCATCGGAGGTACGAATTCCGTCTGAATCAACCGTCACATTCCCGCCGGAGGCTCCGGCTATGAAAGAGCCAAAATCAAGGTTCCTGGAAGTCCTTACTTCTACCTGTATTGGCACAGGAGGATTTTCCTGGGCGCTAACTTTTCCGAAGAAAAACACCAGCAGGATAACCAGAGGCAAATAGGAGGACCGTGATTTTTGCATTGTTTTCGTTATTTTTTGAGTATTTTTTTGGTAAACCTTTCCGCGCCCAGATCGAGATTGATGATATAGACGCCGGAACTCTTAATGCCGTGAAGCATTACTTCGTCTTTACCGCTTCCTTTTGTACGGTCGAGAATCTGGCCGGTAATAGTACTGGCCGTAATGGTTCCCTGCTGCCCATCTTTGAGGTTCAGCCTTACAATCACTGCTGAATTTTGAATTTCTACGCTAAAGGGTTCATCAAAGGCAATGGCAGGATCTTTCATGTTTTTTTCTGAAAACATGAGCTCAAAGCGGGAATTCCAGGTTCCTTTTTGCACCTCAAAACTGTAGTTGTTCTTTTTACTGAGATTTTGGCCGAAATTCCTTTGGTGATCAATCAGGTAAACATTAAAATTTGAGTTCAGATTCTGTAAATCGGCAAGTTTAATGGTCATTCTTCCAGACTGCTCTGCCTTAATTCCGAGTGGTATTTTCTCATAACCTCCTGAAGACGGCATGGGAACTGCATTTATTGAAAGGTCTTTTTTGTCTGAACTAATGCTGTAGAGATTGGGTACCATGGAATCGGTATTCATCAATTTATGGGCATCCTTTTCCTGCTCGAATTTAAGACTTGAATAAGGAGAAAAATAGATCACCATAGCGTCTTGTTGTTCCTTTGCGCCGAAACCGGCAGTAAGCCTTAGCAAAGGCTTTGGAGTCTGATATTTTTTCAGAAAAGGCTGATTAAAATCAATCGTTCTCACCG
>JBAWAB010000183.1:0-12800 GCA_049589035.1 Salegentibacter sp. | reverse complement strand
CGCCGGTTCAGCTTCATAAGACTTTTGAAACCCACTAAAATCAGAAAAAGTGCCGCAAAAATGATCCGGAAAGAACCAACCTGCAGGGCGGTGAGTCCAACGAGTCCCTTTTTGATCAAAATAAAAGAACTTCCCCAGACCAGGGAAAGCAGGACGAGATAAAGCCATTTCAGGTTCTTCAGAGGCATCGCAGGATTTTTTGCAAAAATCGAACTTTTACCCCAGCATCAAAGATTTTCCTATTGTTTTTCGTCTTTCCAGCGCAGGGTCTCCATTAAATGCCGCATATCCTTTTTCAGGTAATCGGCTGCCGGCACCAGGGAATCGTAGTTGGGCCTGCGGTTGAAGTAAAGAGAGCCCGTGATAAAGTGCTTTACGCTATCGGTAAGGTAAAATTGCGCCTGTGAAGCTGCGTTTCCACTTACCTCATAAAACATTCCGTAGGTGTGATGAAGATCGTTCGTATAGATATCACCTTCTATTTCATCGGCTTTAATGGTGTGCTCCAAAGGCAGTTTCTGGGCATCCATTAGCAGGGAATCGAGATTGCCATGAACCTCTTTGTAAGTCAGGAAAATGGAACCGTTCAGCAGATCATATTTCAAATTGATCCAGCAGGGAATGTTGTTCATCGACGGCACAACGGTCGCCAATTTATTCTTTTCGAAGGTATAAGGACAACCAAAATCGATCCTGGAATACTCCGCTCCGGGATATTCCAGAGACAGGAAAGCCTTAGGCTTTGGTTTCGGCTCGTCCTTGCAGGAAACAAGTACCAGCAACAAGCAAAATATAGCTAATCCCAGTTTTCTCATACCGGCGCAATGCTGAGTTTTATCTGTTTTATGCGCTTATCATCAATCACTTCGATGGTAAATTTGTAATTAAGAAACGTGATCACGTCGTTTTTCTTCGGAAAACCACCTGAGATCTCCAGCAGGAATCCGGCAAGTGTTTCAGCCTCTCCTTTCTGCTCTTCGAAACCTGAAGCATCTTCAAGCTTGATGATCTTATAGAAATCTTTCAGCGGCGTCTTGCCTTCAAAAACATAGTTATTTTCATCCAATTTGGAAAATACGAGATCTTCATCGTCAAATTCATCACTAATGTCCCCCACAATTTCCTCTATGATATCTTCGAGGGAGATCAATCCGCTGGTACCTCCGTATTCATCAACCACGATAGCAAGGTGATTTCTTTTGTCCTTGAAATCATTCAGCAGATCATCCAACTTCTTATTTTCAGGCACAAAATACGGCTCCCTGAGCAGCTTCGTCCACTCAAATTCCTTTTCCTCAAGGTATGGCAAAAGGTCTTTGACATACAGAATCCCTATTACATTGTCCACATTTTCCCGGTAAACCGGAATCCTGGAATAGCCATTTTCGATGATCTCGGGAATGATCTCATGGTAAGGCTGAGTTTCGTTCAATGCAAAAATGTCCATCCGCGGGCGCATTACCTGCTTGGTATCAGTGTTTCCGAAGGAAACAATACCCTGAAGAATCTTCTGTTCCTCCTTGGTGGTATCTTCTTCGCTGGTAAGTTCCAAAGCCTGTGAAAGATGATCAATACTTATAAAAGACCGCTGCTTCCCGAGACGGGCATGCATAAAAAGCGTTACCGCCCGCATAGGTGTACTCAAAGGTGAAAACAGAGAATCGAGAAAATTCAGCGGGTGCGCCATGAAATTAGAGAACATAACTTTGTTTCGGCTGGCATACACCTTCGGCAGGATTTCGCCAAAAAGCAAAATAAGGAAAGTAACCACGCCTACTTCGAGAATAAACCTAACATCAATTCCGAAGAAAACGGTATTGACCCCACCAAACAGTTCATCGGTCATTGAATCAAATAAAAGCACGATCGCAATATTGATGAAGTTATTGGCCACAAGAATGGTAGCCAGTAGCTTTTTCGGCTTTTCGAGCAGTTGAATGACGATCTTCTGCGCCTTTGTCCTTTTGCCGTCTTCGGTGATGAAATTGGCCGGAGTTAGCGAAAAGAAAGCCACTTCGGCTCCCGAAATCAGGGCCGAGCAGAACAGCAACAGCAATAAAATTACAAGGCTTATTACCTGGGTGAAATTAAGAGAGACCCAAAACAGAAACAAACTGGGAGGTTCCGAATCCAAATGCAATGGTTTTAGTTAAACTTAGAAAGGCAAATCGTCTTCCTCTTCATCTTTTGCAACAGATTGATTTGCAAAGCTATCATTTTTTGAATTGCTTTCGGGCCTGCTTCCCTGATTTTGTTGCCCCTGGCTTTCCGAACCACCTTCTCCTTTTGGAGTTAGAAAGGTAAAATCTGTACATTGAATTTCGGTAGAATAACGATCATTCCCTTGATCATCCTGCCATTTGCGGGTTTTTATCCTTCCCTCAATATAGACCTTATCCCCTTTTTTGAGGTATTTTTCACAGATCTCGGCAGCTTTATTTCGCACCACGATATTGTGCCACTCGGTGTTGTTCACCTTTTCGCCGCTGGTCCTGTTAGTGTAAACCTCGTTGGTCGCAAGCGGAAAACGGCCAATTACGCCGCCACCCTCAAAATAATGCATTTTCACATCATCTCCGGTATGCCCTATAAGCATCACTTTGTTAAGTGTTCCAGTCATTTTTTATTGTTTTTGAACCGAAGTCCTGTTTTGTTTAAGTTTAAATGTAACCTAAAATACTGAAAAATTTTCTGCGAAATAAACCAAAATTCGGGAAAGTTCTAAACATTGGCTGATTACCAGCTCTCCAACCCTACCTCGTTCAGAAAATTCTGGATAAGCACCGGCACAGGATAATCTTCTACATTTTCTATGGAAATCCCTTTTTCCGGAAGGCTTTCACTTTTCACCAGCCAGAAATGCGTATAGATATGCTGATGCGAAAGTTTGTGCACCACCGGGGTATCATTGTGCAGCATGAGCTCCACATTTTCTTCTCCTATAATTTCGCGGAATCTTTCTTCGGAAGAAAAAGCTTCGGCTACCACAGGCTTTTCGGTTTCCACAAGCGGAAATTCATACAACCCGTTCCAGATGCCTTTACCTGTGCGCCGCTGCAGCAGGGTTTCATTCCCTTCCGACTTAAATACAAGGTAGTTGAAATAGCGCTTTTTGATCTTAGCTTTTTTAAGCTTCACCGGTAATTCAGAAATCCGGTTATGCTTAAGGGCAAGGCAGCTATTGTTAAAAGGACAGGTTTCGCAGAGCGGATTTTGTGGCTTGCACTGCAGCGCGCCAAACTCCATGAGGCCTTGGTTGAACAGGGAAGGCTCCTCTTTATCAAGCAGCTCCTGGGCTAAGGCTTTGAATTCCTTAATTCCGGAAGTAGAATTAATAGGAGTGTCAATCGCGAAGTAGCGGGCCAGAACACGGTAAACATTGCCATCTACTACCGCAACCGGCTCATTGTAGCAAATTGATGCTATAGCGCTGGCCGTATAATCCCCCACTCCTTTCAGTTTTTTCAACTCCTTATAATTATAAGGAAATTCACCCTGTAATTCTTCAGCCACATATTGCGCCGTTTCATGCAGATTTCTGGCCCGGGAATAATAGCCCAGGCCCTGCCAGCGTTTGAGCACTTCATCCTGCGGGGCAGCGGCCAAATCAAAAACAGTGGGATAAGCCTCTGTAAACCTGTAATAATAAGGCATCCCCTGTTCTATGCGCGTTTGCTGAAGAATAATTTCACTCAGCCAAATGCGGTAAGGATCGGAAGTTTTTCTCCAGGGCAGTTCTCTTTTATTGTTTAAGTACCAATTAATCAGTATCTTAGAAAATTCCATGTGGCGTTTTAAATTAGTGCAATAATAAATGTTTATTCGGTTATTATTTAATGGATTAGGCTTGAAATATTGCAGATTTAATTCTTATATTTGCGCCCTTGAAAAATTTGAAAACCCCAATTTTATAATATTAAATAGTACGAAAATGACGAAAGCAGATATTGTAGCGAACATTTCAGAAAAATTAGGAATGGAAAAAGGTGATGTACAGGCTACTATAGAGACCTTCATGGAAGAGGTCAAGACTTCACTGGAAAGTGGAGACAACGTATATTTAAGAGGTTTTGGAAGCTTTGTGGTAAAAACAAGAGCCGAAAAAACCGGAAGAAACATTTCCAAAAACACTACTATTAAAATACCTGCTCACAACATTCCTGCCTTCAAACCTGCAAAGATTTTCGTTGAGGGAGTGAAAACTAATGTTGAGGTAAAGTAATACGATCACGGCGCTACTCCAGCCCCGGATTGCAGAAAAATAATTCATTAATTAAAACCTAACACTATGCCAAGTGGTAAAAAAAGAAAAAGACATAAGGTAGCCACGCACAAGCGTAAAAAAAGAAGAAGAGCTAACCGCCACAAGAAAAAGTAGTTTTCATACTACTTTTTTTATTTAAAAACGTTCTTTGAAAATGAAACTCAAAATCAACAATTTCAACAGGTTTAGAGTTTCTTCAGGATTAAAAACCCTGTGATAAATATTGTTTAATCCATCTGTGTCTACCCCCGGGTAGGTATGGATAAAAATCTAAAAGAGTGGACAAAGAATTAATTATCCGGTCCGAAGCCTCTGCTGTAGATTTTGCCTTATTAAAAGATGGAAAACTTGTTGAACTTAACAAAGAAGAAGACAGCAACAAATTCAATGTAGGTGATATTTTTATCGCCAAGATTCGAAAAGCTGTCCCTGGGTTAAACGCGGCCTTCGTCAATGTAGGCTACGAGAAAGATGGTTTCTTACACTATCATGACCTGGGTCCTCAAGTTGCTTCGATGTTAAAGTTCATAAAACGTGTAAGCACAGGTAAACTAAAAGATTATTCCTTAAAGAATTTTACTTTTGAAAAAGACATAGACAAGAACGGTACTATTACCGATGTCTTAAAGTCTAATCAATCGCTACTGGTTCAAGTCGTAAAAGAACCAATCTCCACAAAAGGCCCCCGAATAAGCTCTGAGCTTTCCCTCCCGGGCCGCTATATTGTACTGGTCCCTTTCTCCAACCGCATTTCGGTCTCTCAAAAGATCGAGAGTAAAGAAGAAAAGGACCGTCTCAAGAGATTGGTAAAAAGCATTAAACCCAAAGGTTTTGGGATTATTGTGAGAACCGTAGCCGAAGGCAAAAAAGTAGCAGAACTGGACAGAGACCTTCAGAATTTAATGGGTCGCTGGACAGCAATGTGTAAAAAACTGTATAAACCGCATCATCCTTCGAAAGTTTTGGGAGAATTAAACAGGGCTTCTTCCCTGTTAAGGGACGTTTTTAACGACACCTTTACTTCCATTGTAGTAGACGATGAAACACTTTATACACAAGTTAAAGACTATGTGGGCGAGATCGCCCCGCAAAAAGAATCAATTGTAAAATTGTATCAGTCGAATGTTCCCATTTTTGAAAAATACGGTATCGAAAGACAAATAAAAACTTCTTTTGGGCGCACCGTTTCTATGAGTAAGGGCGCCTATCTGGTAATAGAACACACCGAAGCCATGCACGTTGTAGACGTGAACAGTGGTAACCGATCTAACAAATCTAAAAACCAGGAAGATACTGCCCTGGAGGTCAATCTTATCAGCGCCACGGAAATCGCCCGGCAATTGCGTTTACGTGATATGGGCGGGATTATCGTGATCGACTTTATAGACATGAGCAAATCTGACAACAGAAAAGCTCTTTATGACCACCTGCGGAAGGAAATGAGCGACGACCGCGCAAAACACAAGATTTTGCCACCGAGTAAATTCGGATTGATACAAATTACAAGACAACGCGTACGGCCCGAAATGAATATTAAAACCCGCGAGGACAACCCTAACGGAACAGGTGAAATTGAGGCACCTATTATTTTAATAAACAAGATAAAAGCCGATTTTGAGAGACTGACAAAAAAAGATTACAAAAAGATCACTCTCAGTGCGCATCCATTTATTGCCGCCTTTTTAACAAAAGGCTTTCCATCGCCCCGATCGCAATGGTTCCTTGACCATAAACGTTGGGTGAAAATTTTACCAAGAGATGCTTACACGTACCTCGAATACCACTTTCACGATAAAGAAGGGAAAGTGATTCAATAATTTCCAAAACGCCTTTCGTTCATTCGGGAGGCGTTTTTGTTTTTTAGATGTTAGACGCTAGATTCTAGATTTTAGACACTAGATTTTTACTTCTTTCTACCACTCAGGGCCGTCCTATTTCCAAGTTTCCTCTCTTGTCTCTTGTCTTTACTCTTCCCACTAGCCTTACAACTCCCAAACAATACACCACAAACATTTTAAATCTCCCGCAGATTACGCTGAAAACCGCAGAAACTTCTTCAGATTTTCTCTTATCTATTGTCTCTTCTCTAGTATCTTGCTTCCAGTCTTTACTCTTTCACTAATTTTCACTTCCGAAACAAAAAACACCAAATATTACAACTTTCCACTTCCACTTTCTTCCTTATTTTTGTTCTGAAATGAAAAAGGAACCCTCCCAAAAATCCTATACCGTAAAGGAAGCTACCGTAAAGCTGATGCAGTTCTGCGCCTATCGCGACCGCTCGCATAAGGAAGTTGAAGACAAACTGAAGGAGATGCGCATGATCCCTGCAGCCTGCGAACAGATCATCATGAAGCTGATGCAGGAGGATTTTCTCAATGAAGAACGCTTTGCCCGCAGCTTTGTCCGGGGCAAGTTCAGGATCAAGAAATGGGGAAGGATAAAGATCAAACAGGAATTGAAATTCCGCGAAATTTCCAGTCCCATTATCAAACTCGCCCTTACCGAAATAAAAGAGGAAGAATATCGATCAACGCTTTATGAGCTGGCTGAGAAGAAACTGATATCCATCCGCGAAACCGACAATTTCAAAAAGAAGAAAAAAATCTCAGACCATTTGTTGCGAAAAGGATACGAAGCGAGCCTGGTCTTTGAGATCGCCAGCGAACTTACCCACTGATGTTGTTCTTTTTATGGGTGCGCTCCACCGCCTGCCTGTTCTTATAATCTATCCACTTCTGCCCTCTTAGTTTCCGCATATAATTATCAAAATGCCTCATAAAAACAAGGTTGTACACGGCTTTTGAAAAATTGGTCAATGTCCGTGGCGTGGCCCGAAGGCTCATGGAAAACCCGGGGGTGAGATAGGTCATCTGGTGCCAGTACCCTTCAGGCATGTACAAGGTCTCCCCGTGATTTAGCTCGGTAATAAAACCCTGTGCCTCTTGCAGAGCAGGAAACCGCTCAAGATCAGGATTGGTAAAATCTATGTCTTCCCTCGAGATCAACGCATGCGGTACTTTGTATAAATACCTGGTTTGCGAGGGCGGATAAAGAATACACTGCTTCTTTCCGTGGAAATGAAAATGCAGAATATTCGCATAATCTATATCATAATGCATAAAAACCTTGGAGTTCTCGCCTCCAAAGAACAGCATGGGCAGCTGCTTGATAAATCTGAGGCCGATTTCCGGGAATTTAAAGTCATCCTGAAGGCTTGGCACCTCTTTCATGAGATGATACAGGAAAATGCGGTAATTTGTCGGCTCCGATTTCAGAAGATCGATATACTCCCTCATTTTCATTTCGGTATGAGGCTCGTTGAACTTAAATTCGGAAGTAATCGGCCGGTCGTCATAAAGCGGCACCGTCTTATCCCCGGCAATTTCTTTAATGTAATCCAGGTCCCATTTCTGGTATGCCGGCCAGTCATCGATGAAATGCCGAATGACCACCGGTTTCTGAGGGCGCACGTAATTCTCCAGGAAATCTTCCCTGGAAATACGCTCCACCCGCGGAATTTCCTTCAACTGCAATCCTTCAACCTTCAACATTCGATATTCGCCTTTTTATGGGTATTTTTTATTGCCTTCCGATTCTTGTAATCTATCCACTTTTGCCCCCGAAACTTGCGCATCACATTATCAAAATTCCTCATGATGAAGATGTTGTGCAACACCTCCAGCAGCTTTCGCGGCGATCTTGGTAAAGACCTCAGCGTCAAAGACAAGCAAGGGGTTTCGTATTTGACAAAATGCCACCAACGGCTCGGGATAAAGACCGCCTCGCCGTGCCTTAACCTCACCTCATAGCCTTTCGCTTTTGCAAGGGCCGGGTATTTTTCAAAATCTGGATCATCCATGTCAATAATCTCCATGCTCACGATAGAATGCGGCACTTTGTAAAGATATTTCGTCTCTTCCGGCGGATACAGGATCACCCTCTTCTCCCCCACAAAATTGAAATGAAAATTGTTCGCCAAATCCATGTCGTAATGCATCACCACCTTTGAACCTGCACCGCCCACGAATAGCACCGGTAATCTTTTAAAGAATTTCACTCCCAGTTCAGGATATTTGAAATCCTTCACCAGTTCAGGGCAATTCTGAAGCAGGTTAAAGAAAAACATCCTGAGATCGGTAGGACCTTTTTTCAGGATTTCGATATATTCCTTCATTTTAACCTTCTTCGCCGGCCCGTGAGAATTCTTTCTCCCGCTGGCAGGTTTTCCGTCGTAAAGCGGCACCACTATATCGCCCGCTTTCTCCTTAAAATACTCGAAATTCCACCTTTTCGTGGCAGGCCAGTCGGCACTCAGATCTTCAAAAACTACAGGTTTACCCGGTATAAAATATTCTTTGAGGAATTCCTCTTCTGAAATACCCTTCACCCGCGGTATGTCCTGCAGATCGAGTTTCATCCTTCTAAACCTTGGTTTTGGCCTTTTCCTGCGCCTGAAGGTTTCTTTCTATGGTATGGCCGGGTCTTGACCATTTAGGTTTTTCTCCCTGGTTCTGGAATTGAGAATCTTCAGCTGAAATACTTTCCGGCTGAGATTTCTTCTCAAAAGGTTTCTGCGGATTCAAACCAAGTGCTTTGAACATTTCCATGTCCTCATTTACATCAGGATTTGGAGTGGTCAACAACTTATCTCCGGCAAAGATGGAGTTTGCTCCGGCGAAGAAACACATCGCCTGTCCTTCCCTGCTCATTTGCGTTCTTCCCGCTGAAAGTCTCACCTGGGTTTCGGGCATCACGATACGCGTAGTAGCCACCATTCTTACCATTTCCCAGATGGAAACGGGCTGCTGTTCTTCCATGGGTGTGCCCTCTACTGGTACAAGCGCATTGATAGGCACCGACTCCGGCTGCGGATTCAAAGTAGCCAAAGCTACCAGCATTCCGGCGCGGTCATCCTCGCTCTCGCCCATCCCGATGATGCCACCACTACAAACCGTAACATTGGTTTTGCGCACATTGTCAATGGTCTTCAAACGATCTTCATAGCCGCGTGTCGAGATCACCTCTTTATAGTATTCTTCTGAAGTGTCGAGATTGTGGTTATAGGCATACAAACCGGCTTCTGCCAGACGCTGCGCCTGGTTTTCAGTAAGCATTCCCAGGGTACAGCAAACTTCCATGTCCAGTTTATTAATACCCCGCACCATCTCAAGCACGTTGTCAAATTCTTCCCCATCCTTTACATTTCTCCAGGCAGCGCCCATACAAACGCGGGAACTTCCGGCTTCCTTGGCGCGCAAAGCCTGGGCTTTTACCTGGTTCACACTCATCAGGTCATTGCCCTCAAGATCGGTATGATATCGCGCCGCCTGCGGGCAGTAGCCGCAGTCTTCGGGACACCCCCCGGTTTTTATGGAAAGCAGGGTGGAAACCTGCACTTTATTAGGGTCGTGATGTTCCCTGTGAACAGTGGCCGCTTCGTAAAGCAGCTCCATCAAAGGTTTGTTGTATATTTCGAGAATTTCTTCTTTGGTCCAGTTATGTCTTGTAGCCATTGAAAATTGTGTTTGAACTTCAAAAATAAATAAAACTGTGCTCTAATAGCGCCCGGGGGCTAATTAATTTGGCGGCTTCCAGCCCTCTTCTGGCTGCTGTATCATTTCCGGCTCACCAGAATAGAAACTGCATTCCCGCCAAAACCAACTGCATTTACCAGGATATTCTCCAACTTTTCCGGACTTTTACTGATGTCTGAAAAAGGCACCTCAATAAATTCCTGATGCTGCAGCATCAACAAGGCCAGCTCCAGGTTGAGCAAACCGGAAGCCGCGAAAGTATGGCCGGTTTTCCATTTATTGGAGGTCATTGCCGGCAGCTCTTCTCCGAAAATAGCCTTTATTGCGTTCACTTCAGCCAGATCACCCTTCAGCGTACCGGGAGCATGCATTACCACCGCGTCAATCTCTTCAGGTTTGCGATCGCCCATCGCCATTTTCATCGCCTCCTGAAGACAAAGTCCTTCCGAAGAAATTGAAACGCTGTGCTTCAGCTTTTCGTTGGCATAGCCAAGGCCGGTAATGAAAGCTACAGCATTGCTCCCTTCGCCTTTTTCCATCGCAACGATGCCCGCAGCTTCCCCCAGAATCATCGAATTTCGCTTCTTCTGCATGTGCAGGGCCTGGCAGGGATAATCGAGATCTTCAGAAGCGTAGATCTTCATAGCCTTCATTTGGCCAATGGTAAAGGGAGTAAGTGGCGCTTCGCTTCCGCCCGCAAGAAATTTATCAGAAAATCCCGCCTGCATCCAGGCCGCGGCGTTCAAAACCGAGTGAAGCCCGGTAGAACAGGTAACGCTATGAGAGAATTCGGGGCCATCGCTCTCCAGGTCCTGGGCCACCCACGAAGAGATATTTCCCAGGGTAGTGCTGGGAGAAGCCTGGGTTGAGGCCTTTCCGCTGTTCAGAAATTCTGCATGGTATTTTTCAAAAAGACCGGTGGCACCACGGGAACTTCCAATATTGATCCCAATATTCGTTGAATTTCGCCAATTGGCTTTTTTTACAGCTTCGCGCGCTGCCCGAATGGAATACAGCACCGTCTCGTCCAGGTTTTTGTATTGAAGATTTTCCTGGCGCAAATCTTCAATTTCTTCTTTTATTTTCTTCGGAAGAAAAGCGGCAAAAGCCTCTTCCTCCTGAAATTTCCCTTTGCCAATAAAATGATCAGGTTTTTTATAGCTCTCCCAAACTTCTTCTGAATTTCCACCCAAAGGCGAGATGCAGGCTAGGGAGCTAATAGCTATTCTGGTTTTCAAAGCAGTAATTTTTGGACAAAAATAAAGCCTGCAGCTGCTTTGGCTAAATTTTGAATGCTAAAAGTTTCGGAATAAAAGCAGCGCTTCAGGAGTTTTCTCTGTAATAGAGATTTAGAATGGAATCCATTTTTGCTTTTCCCTCAACAATGAGATCGAGTTTTTTAACTAAAGCCGGGGAAAGAAGCTTCTTCAAAGGTTGTGGCACCTGTTCCAGATCACGAAAAGCCTGTTCCAGCTGTTGGTCCCAATCCTGGTGATAATGCAGCAGATCATCGGGATAAACAGCCTTGCGCGGCGTTTGCTCCTCGCGGGGCAGAAAAGCTTCGGTAACATTGAGATAGCCGTAATCATCGGTTAATTCTTCTCCCGCCGAAATATCCCGAACGGCGATCTCGAAATCATAGGCTGTGGAAATACAATTTGACCGGAAGCTGTGATTCACATACTTCGAAAGGTCCCAACAAAGCACAAAATTGCCCATATTGTTTCGGAAAGAGAATTTATTGATCATTTCCTGAGCCGTTTTGCTCATCGCGCTCACTTGCGCAGGAATAAAGATCTGGTCCAGCTCATCCTGCACCCAGGTAATGGTTCCCCGCGGAATATCTTCCGTAGCCACCACTCCATAACCAATTTCCTTATCAATAAACCGCAATTCAGTAGCCGGATGCATCATGATCTTTCCTCCTTTTGTACTTCTAAAGTACAGAATAAAAGAAAGATATAGAGCAATATTGGATGAAATGGGAAGAATTTCAGCCAAGCCGCAGAATGTTCCTCTTCAGCTTTATTTTGGTCATTCTCATGCAGGATTTTCCCTGCAGGATCACCTAAAATATTTCCAACGCCTCTTCTATACTGGAATAGATCTTCTCAAGCTCTTCCCCGGAAATCACAAAGGGCGCGCTGATGTAGATCGTATTTCCCAAAGGTCGCAAATACACGCCACGATCCATAAAATGTTTAAAAAGCCTGTTGCGCAGATTTCCGTAGCGCTCCATTTCCACATCCAGCTCAAAGGCATAGATAATACCCAGTTGCCTGCTGTTGGTCACTTTGGGATGTTTTTCGATCCTTTTGGCAAAAGCTTCGTGCGACTTCATCACCCCGTCAATATTCGCTTGCATCTCTTCGGAAGTCAGCAATTCTATTCCGGCTAAAGCTGCCGTGCAGGCCAGCGGATTCGCGGTGTAGGTATGCCCGTGGAAAAGTCCTTTAGAAATATCTTCGGAATAAAAAGCATCAAAGATCTGTTGCGAACAGGAAGTAGCCCCCATAGGCAGAAGCCCGGCCGTGAGCGCCTTGGACATGCAGATGATATCTGGCTGCGTCTGAAGGTATTCTGAAGCAAAATTTTTCCCGGTTTTTCCGAAGCCGGTCATCACCTCATCGGCCACCAGCACCACTTCATTTTCTCTGCAGATCTTCAGGATTTCCTCCAGGCCTTCGGGATCGTACATTTTCATAGCCGCCGCACCCTGCACCAAAGGCTCGTAGATAAAGCCGGCGATATTGTTTTCCTGAAGTAGCTCTTTCAGAAGGCGAATTACTTCGGAATTATTGTTTCCATCGGGCGTGGGAATGCGCACTACTTCGATAAAATGATCTTCAAAAGCCCCGTTATAGACCGACAATCCTGAAACCGACATCGCGCCGAAAGTGTCGCCGTGAAATCCGTTCTCGAAGGCCAACATCACTTTGCGGTCATTTCCGAGGTTGTGATGATACTGCAGCGCCATCTTAATTCCCACCTCGGTAGCC
>JBAWAB010000182.1:0-1610 GCA_049589035.1 Salegentibacter sp. | reverse complement strand
GGCAAAACGTTTTGACTCCCTGAAAGATTACAAGACGAATCTTACCTACACCTCTTTGCCTTACGAGGAAGAAATGTTTAAGACCGATACCGTTCTTCAGGAGAAGAGGGAGAGATGGCATGAGAGCCTAAGCAGGGATGTTTATATGGAAGAGGCAGTTCACGTACTTTCAGACATGAAAATGAATAATATCCACAGCTCTGATTCTACTAAACTTGCAGATTCTAACAAGGAAAAAATTAAACATTAGAATATCTTATCATAAATCGCGAAAAAGACGCCTTTGGTTTTCCAGAGGCGTCTTTTTATTTGCGGTTAGGATTGAACAGATGTTCGCTGTGCCAATAAAAAATGGTCTTCAGAAATGGCATTTCTGAAGACCATTAAAACCCATTTTATCTATTATTTCTGCATCATGTTGCTATAATCTGCTTTACTTATGCTAAAGGGTGATTTTTCTAGTTTTGTACAAGTCATCTGCGTTGCATTTTCGGGCCTTTTTTTGTCTGTCATATTCATTTCAAGCATCATGCCTTTACCATCTTTTAGCCATTCTTCTTTAAAACCTGTGGGCATGTCTTTTTTCTGAGCGGCAAACACTTCAGTAAAATTAATTGGGGTTTCATCGGTCACATAGAATTTGAAAATATACTCGTTGTTTTCGATTTGATAACCCTGGCAATCGTAACCCAGAATTGTTTTTTTGCCAATTTTCGTGAGCTTCGCATCTTTGTAAAATTCATCTTCACTTTCTTTAGAGGTATCGGTATTCATCTGGGTGGCGGTCATCATTTTATTGCCGTTCGACTCCATGAACATTACAGAAATATTGTTTTTGGAATCCATTACCATGAGCATATTTGATGCCTGTGGCATTTCTATTCCTACATAGGGCTGATTTTCTTTTAGGTGGTAAAGCATATCCATGTCTTTTCCCTGCGTCTTGATGTGCATATTGTAGATCCAGTCGAAATTATAGGTTTCCGGTATGAGTTCAGGATCTACAGGCTCCCCCATCATGGGTACACCGCTTTTCCCGAAATCCATGGTCCACATTTTATTAACCGATTTATCAGCCTCATTGGCGGCCTTGTCGGCTACGTTGTCGGTCACTGCATCTTCTACACGCCTCTCTACCTTCTTCTTTAGTTTCTTAAGAAATTGAGCTTCTGCTGTGGTCGTTAATAAAAAGAGTGAAAGGATTAAAAGAAATATTTTTTTCATGACGTTGTTTTTTAAATTATTAAATCTTTCGTTCTACAAGGATTTTGTAAATATCATTTTAAAAGGGGCCATGAGCTTAGTTTCCTATACTGCGTGTATCATATTCATTTTGCTCTTAAGAGCCCACGAATAGATACTTAACATCTTCAGGTAAATTGTTTAAGGTGGTATAGCTTAATTCTTTAATGTATTTCTTTCCGTTTTTAGAGGTGTAGGTGTCCTCTACTTCATACTTCACCAAATTCCAACCTTGTTTGAAGTTGAGGTTAATATGTGATTTCTGTTCGTAATTTTCACCATTATCGGTGATCTTCTGCGTAGAGCAGGTACCGACTAAAGAAGCTGGTTCAGGAAAATAATACCAATCTACCATATATCCTTTTTTG
>JBAWAB010000181.1:0-2419 GCA_049589035.1 Salegentibacter sp. | reverse complement strand
GTCCTGGAGCGCGCCCGCATGACTAAAGATGGGAAACTCACCGAGAGATTCCAGTATCTCGAGGCTTTTGTTAATGGAGAGGAAATTCACGAAGGTTAGATTGATAGGGGTAATACTACTCCAATTTGTTTCTGTAACGCAGCAAAGGACGATAGAATTCAACTGAAGCGGCAAAAGCTATACCCAGGGTGTACGTCAGCAGATCCCATGCAGAAAAGCTGCTGCCAAGCATGATCATTACGATTTTTGGAGGCTGGTATTGCAGCACTTTTACAATGTTGATGAGCTGAAAAAACTCTACTGCAAAGGAGAAGGCCAGTACCGCAATTAGACCCTTTAGCACCGAAACATTGGTTAGCGCCATTAGGAAACAATAAAGCAGGATGACTACCAGAAAATCTCCGAGATAAGGCCGGATAAAATCATCATGTGCGAATTCTTCGATCAGGATCTCGAGGACCAAAAGGCCGGTAAAACCTGCAAAATAATATCGTTTTCTGTTTCTTACCAGAGTTGTATTCATAGAAGTTATTGGAGAAGAAATCCTGGATTCCTTCTCCTTTTATTCAAAATTAGTAATTATTCCAGTCGATTTTTCTCGAAACATACATAACCCCGGCAAGAATGAGAAATAAGCCGACGCTTCCTACCAGCAGGGCATAACTTTCCAGCTGAATTATAATGTAGATAAAGGAGTAGAGCGCCAGCAGGGAAGCTCCGATAAATCCGGGAAACTTCCATCCTTTCAGTATACTCTTAGAATAAAGGCTGATCATTGCAATAACCGAAATTCCGGCCAACAGGTAAGCTTTCAGAAAGCTACTGTGTTCAGAAATAGAGATAAGGAGCGTGTAAAACATCACCAGACCAAGGCCTATCATGAGATATTGGAAAGGGTGTATGGGAATATTGCTGAGACTTTGGATCAGGAAAAAAATAAGAAAAGTGAGGCCAATCACAAGAAATCCGTATTTCGTGGCCCTTTCACTTTTTTGATATTCATCTACGGGAATCATAAAATTCACGCCGAAGGAAAATTCGGTAAGATAAGGTAGCTCATTCAGGAAACTTTGCGGGAAAGGCCGGTTAATATCCAAGATTTTCCATTTGGCATCAAAACCCTTTCCTTTCAGTTTATCGTCATTATATGGCAAAAAGTTCCCGGTAAAGCTGCTGGTATCCCAGTCTGAGATTATTTCAGCTTCGGTAGTTTTCCCTATGGGTACAAAAGCTATTTGCGAACTGCCATTCACCGACACCTGCATCTCAAAGGCCACCGCTTTTTCCTTGGGCGTGTCTTCTTCTTTTAAAAATTCGCTTTCCATGAGGTAAAGCTTTTCAGGGGCTGATCCCAGCTTATTCACCTCCTGGTATTTGGAGGTAAAACGATAGTCAGAATTTGCCATCCTGATATCCATTTGTTCGTTTACCCCTTTTAGATTGGAGGTTTTAAAGATGACCCGCGCCTTATCCCAAAGAATATTTTCTTCAGAAAGCTCTTCATCGGGTAGATCGGGAACCGCAAAATTCCCACTGATCGTGGTTTTGCTTTTGTAAACTGCCGTCCGATAGATACCCCGTTTTTTGATTTCAGGATCAATATGCGACTGGATATTTAATTGCCTTGGAAAGAAATAAAGGTATTTTATTTGTTCTACGGTTTCCGTGGTGACCTCATTTTGGGCATTGGTGATCTGTTTCTCCCGGAAACTGCGGTAGGGGAGTTTTAGAACGGGCCCTAGCATAGTTACCTGTTCTCCCCACTTGTCATTGATCTCACCTACTACGCTCTTTTGCCGCTGTGCCCTTTCACTTATCAGGTCCTGAACAAAGAAGAGGGGGATAAGTAAGATAAGCGTAAGAAAACCTATAATGAACATTCTTGCGGTAAGTGAATTCTTCAGCCAGTTAATAAATCTGTTGCCGGTATTGGTCTGGTTATCCATTTTTCGAAGTGTTAGTTGTTAGTTTTGAGTGGATACTTTATCTAGTGCGGTGATCTCTTCTTTATATGCCGAAGGCAGGAGGAGCGTTTTGAGCAGCCAGTCCAGGTTCAGGCTTCTGCTCAGCTTATATCCCGCCAGCATAGTAGTTAAAAAGGTGATGCTGCCTAAGCCGAGTAATTTCCGGACTCTCTCAGGCACCACTGATTTTTGAGCCTCCAGCAGAAGCCGGTATCTCCCTGCGCCCAGATGTCTGCGATACTGCGTGAAAAGATCATCAGTAAAATGGCTGTAATGCAAATCCTGAAGCAGGTGTTCCTGCCGCATCTTTTTCCAGCTTTTGTAATTATCCGGCAGGTCTTTGATGTTCATTCTTTGGCCAACGCGGAAGAAAACGCTGAACACTTCCTCTTTTTCAGAAAGGTCTAATTTCCGTTCAAGCAGCTCAAACGACCTGATGGAATAATCAATCAACA
>JBAWAB010000180.1:0-2443 GCA_049589035.1 Salegentibacter sp. | reverse complement strand
CGTAATCGCCTTCCAGGTTCACATAATCTTTTTCTGCGGAAATTTCGCGGTCAAAAGCACTGGCGGTAACCTTAAGCTGTGGGTTGGCAACAAAGCGTTTGGCAGTTTCCTTTACGGTGGCAAAAGCCTCGGGAAGTATATCGTTAAGAACCTTTTCAGTTTTTTCGTAGGCCTCGTCTTTTAAGGCGTCGATCTCGGCGTAGATGTCTTCTTTTCGCGTAATATCCTCAGACTCATCTGCTTCCTTTTCGAATTCTTCTATCTGCGTATTGATGTCTTTTGCGGCATCGGCAATGCGGGCTTTAAAACCAGCTGTCTTTTCGCGCAGTTCATCTAAGCTGAGCGCTTCGTATTCGGCTTCTAAAGCCTTTATTTTGTTAACTATGGGTTGTATTTCTTTGACGTCCTTTTTAGATTTATCGCCTACAAATACTTTTAATACAGAATCTAAAAAACTCATAACAGGTTTTTTGTTTAAGAAAGGTTCAAATGTACGCAAAAAAAAAGCCTCACTTCTGAGACTTTTTGGTATTTTTTGCGGGTTATACTAATATTCATCCTCGTTCCAAAGGTAATCTTCGTCGGTGGGATAATCCGGCCAAATCTCTTCAATAGAATCGTAAGAGTCTCCCTCATCTTCAATGGCCTGCAGGTTTTCTACAACCTCCAGTGGAGCTCCAGTCCTGATTGCGTAATCAATTAACTCATCTTTGGTGGCCGGCCAGGGTGCATCACTTAGGTAGGATGCTAATTCTAAAGTCCAATACATTGGTTAATCGGGTTTTAAATTTTTGCAAAAATAAATTTTTTGTTGTAATAGCCAAGAAAAAAGTCTATTTTTTGATCAATACTATTAAGAACTTCTTCTAAATTTTTCGTTTTCGTTAGAAAATTTTCATTCAGAGGAGTACTGCGGAAGGTAAATATCAGGATTTTTTCGGAATCCATTTTATCTCCTCAGCCTGCAAATCTTTAGACAACTTTCGTGCCAGCACAAAGAGATAGTCTGAAAGACGGTTGATATACTGCAAAACTTCCTCCTCAAATGCTTCAATTTCATATAAAGCCGTAGCCATCCTCTCGGCACGGCGGCAAACACAGCGGGCGATGTGACAGAATGACACGCTTTGATTTCCGCCCGGTAGGATGAAATTGGTCATTTCAGGCAGATCTTCGTTCATCTTATCGATTTCCTTCTCGAGGAGTTCAATATCCGATTTCGATATCTTCGGAATGTTCAGCCTTTCTTTTCCACTCTTCATGGTTGCTTTCTCCGGATCGGTAGCCAGTACAGAGCCTATGGTGAAAAGCCGGTCCTGTATCTCCATTAGTATTTTCTTCGTCGACTCGTCTACCGGTTGATCTCTTAAAAGTCCTATATGAGAATTCAGTTCATCAACAGTGCCGTAACTCTCTATTCTAATATGGTGCTTCGGAACCCGGGTTCCGCCAAAAAGGGCAGTGGTACCTTTGTCTCCTGTCTTGGTATAGATCTTCATTTTTTATCTTTCCCTCAAATGTACAATTTTATGCCAGAAAGCTTGAAAATAAGCAGAAACTCAATAATCTAAGTTATTCTTTTGAGCCACTGACTTGTGATTCCACGGTGTGCTGTTTACAAGTTACTATCAGCGCCTACAATTTTTCCCGGGTATGCAAGGTGGTGTCAGAACCTTCTTCTTTCCGTCTTTGCAGATAGCGTCTGCGGAAATCCCGGTTCTTCCTGCTTTTTCTTTTTTCCTTCGTGCGGCGGGAGGTCGAGAGAAAATAAACCAGAATTCCGGCGATAATGACAAAATAGATCCAGGTTTCCTGATCGATATCGAACATTTTTACAACTATTTTTTACAAGATAAGAAAGAAGAGCGAAGCTTGAAAATTGTTTGTGGTTTGAAAATGTTTGTCAATGGAAACGCGGAGTCACACTGAGCCTTCACGCGATAGCGGGAAGAATAGCCGGGCTTCGACAGGCTCAGCCTGACTGTTGCTACTGCGGCTGATTGTTGAGATTTCCCCTTAGGGGTCGGGGGTGCTAACTACTTAAACGGATGTCACACTGAGCCTTCACGCGATAGCGGGAAGAATAGTCGGGCTTCGACAGGCTCAGCCTGACTGTTGCTACTGCGGCTGATTGTTGAGATTTCCCCTTAGGGGTCGGGGGTGGCAACTACTTAAACGGATGTCACACTGAGCCTTCACGCTGTAGCGGGAAGAATAGTCGAAGTGCTTCTTTGCAAAAAATTTTCTAGAAACTAATCCCAGGCTCGAACTGAGGCTTCGACTAATTTCATACTGAGCGCGCAGCAGTCGAAGTACTCCTTCGGCGGCTCAGCCTGACGACGGCTTGAAAACTGCGACTGCTGAAAACTTCCCTCTTAGGAGTCGGGGGTGCTCATTGCCTACTGAGACTGCATACTGGCAACTACTTAAACGGATGTCACAC
>JBAWAB010000179.1:0-3413 GCA_049589035.1 Salegentibacter sp. | reverse complement strand
GACTGTCATTTTTGGCCAATTTCACCAAATTAAAAGCTTTTATTCCCAGCTCGCTGAATGAAGAAGATTTTAATAATGATCCGCAGTCGGCGGCATATACCTGGGCGGCAGCTAAAGGTTATGAATCCTATGAGCGCGGCTTACTCGGCATTTCCTATAAGCATCAGTTTTCGCAGAATTTCAGCAATGAGAGCAGCGTTTTTATGAATTTCAGAAATGGCTATGAACCGCGGCCTTTTAATATTCTGAAAGAAAACCGCACTGCTGCCGGGGCGCGTACCAAATTCGGCATGAAATTGGAGATTTTTGAGCTGCCTTCGGAGCTTAGTTTTGGTGCCGAATACTACCGGGAATGGTATGAGGGCAGTACTTTCGAAAATCTTTATGAGGAAAATAACGGCCAGGGGAGTCTGCGGGGGCAGCGACTTAGCAGCAATCAGCAAAACCGGAATTACAGCAATTTCTTTGCACAAATTCACCTGAATTTTACTGAAAAATGGCTTTTCGAGGCAGGTTTCAATCTCAATACTACCAATTATGAACTAACCGATCTTTTCGCTCAGGATGAACCCGATCAGTCAGGAAGTTATCGTTTTCCAATGGTGTTTTCGCCGCACATCGGGACGAGCTATGAGATCTCGAATGGGAAAAACATATATGCTTCCGTTAGCCGCGGATTTTCGGTTCCTACCGTGGCCGAAACTCTTACTCCCGAAGGGCAGATCAATACCAATCTTCAACCGGAAACAGGAACGAATTACGAGATCGGCTTTAAAGGGAATTGGTTGAATAAGCGGCTCTACACCGAAGTTGCCTTCTATTCGATACAGGTGGAGAATCTATTGGTGGCCGAGAGGATCGCCGAAGATCAATATATAGGAGTGAATGCAGGCAAAACTGATCACAACGGGATAGAATTGCTTGCGAATTACAACTTTGAACTCGGCAGGGGCCTTACCGCCCGCCCTTATGCGAATGCAGCTTTTAATTTCTTCAAATTTGACCAATTCGTGAACAATGGCGTTGACAATTCGGGGAATAAATTACCGGGTGTGCCCGAATCTACCATTGATCTTGGGCTTGATCTTGCTACAAATTGGGGACTTTCCTTTTACAGCAGCTTCCGCAGCGTGGGCGAAATGCCTCTGAATGATGAGAATTCCGGCTTTACAGCCGCTTACAGTTTGCTAAACCTGAAAGCCTCCTATAAAATGACTGTTTTGAAGCACCTGCAGCTGAATTTCAACGCCGGAGTCAACAATCTTCTGAATGAGCACTACGCAGCCAGTATTGTGCCTAATGCAGTTGGTTTTGGCGGGGCTGCTCCCCGCTTCTACTATCCGGGAGATCCACGCAATTATTTTGCAGGCTTTGGGTTTAGTTACGGCTTCTGATTTTTTTGCTTCAGGGTTCTTTTATTTTCGGTTTTAGGCGCCCGCTGTTGCTAAAAAAGAAATACTTTTGCCTCGCCAAAAGATTATCCACTATGGACGATTATCACACGAGTTGTTAACCCTGAATAAAGGTCAGTCATGTTTTCAGCCTTTGTTCATAATCCCCGGTTGAAAAATGAGGAGCTACCTTAAGAATGACCATGGCCTGGTGCCAATTGAAAAGTGGCAGCCACACTGCTGGATAAACGTTGAATCTCCTACCGAAGACGATAAGCAGTATTTACTAAAGGAGTTACAGGTCCCTGAAGCTTTTATTGATGATATTGCCGACGTAGATGAACGGCCGCGTATTGAAACCGATAATGGTTGGTATCTTATTATTCTGCGTTTACCGCACAGGACCAATGACGTAAAAATACCTTTTTCTACAGTTCCTCTTGGTGTTATTTTTAAAGACGAGGTATTGGTGACCGTGTGTTTTTATAATACGCAGTTGATCCCCGATTTCATTAAATACACTCAGCGGAAAAAGCTGAATTCTCCCGATCATTTTGATCTGGTGCTCAAACTCTTGCTTTCCTCAAGTGTCTGGTTCCTGAAATATCTGAAAAGAATAAATCAGAATATTAAACTGGCAGAGGTGGAGCTTGAAAAATCGATTAGAAATGAAGATCTGCAAACGCTGCTTCAAATCGAAAAATCACTTGTATTTTTCACCACTTCGCTTAAGGGAAATGATATCCTGGCACACAGGATCAAAAACCTGAAGGAGTATCGTGGTACTTTTGACGCCGATCTTTTTGAAGATGTTGAAATTGAACTGAGACAGGCCCTGGAAATGACCAATATCTACAGCGATATCCTGAGTGGAATGATGGATGCTTATGCCTCTGTCATTTCAAACAACCTGAACGTGATCATGAAACAGCTTACTTCCATTTCGATCATTCTTATGATCCCTACGCTGGTGGCGAGTTTCTACGGAATGAACGTGCCAAATTCTTTAGAAAACTATAAATACGGTTTCTGGATGGTACTCCTGTTGTCCTTCATGCTTTCGGGCATCGGAGTGTTGGTTTTCCGAAGGAGAAAATGGTTTTAACAGTATATTTCCGTAGCTATTTTCTTACTACATCGGGTACCATAAATTCGTAATCGCCCCCGTGACGGATTACATCCCGCACGACGGTCGAAGAAATATGGCCTTTTCCGGAAGAAGAGATGAGAAAAATAGTTTCGATGCCAGACATTTGATAATTCGTCTGCCCGATGGCTTTCTCGAAATCAAAGTCGGTCGTGTTACGAATTCCGCGAAGGATAAAGCCCGCATTCTGATTTTTGCAGAAATTGACTGTCAGCCCTTCATAGGTCATTACCTTCACTTTGGGCTCGGCCTTAAAGGTCTCGCGAAGAAAATGCAGGCGGTCTTCCAGGCTGAACATGTAATTTTTGCCAGAATTAGTCCCGATCGCCAGAATGATCTCATCGAAAAGTGGCAATGCCCGTTCAATAATATCGGTGTGGCCAAGGGTCAAAGGGTCGTAGGAGCCTGGGAAAACTGCTTTCTTCATCTAAAGGATTTTCGGTGATTTGAACAAATATAAGCAATTGCTGCTTCTATTTGAGAGCGCTTTCTATCGTACTGCCGTAAAGGTCGGTCAGGCTGATGCTGGCTTTTAATGCCTGCTGCGGAATAATACTGGCCTGGCTAAGGCCGGGGTTGGTGTTGATCTCGAGAAAATGCGGCTCATCGTTATGGAAAATAAACTCTGATCGGGTAAGCCCGCGCAGCTTCAGTTTTCTGTAGATGAATTTGGATATTTCCTGCACCTTTTTCGCCTGTTCTTCTGAAATTCTGGCCGGAGTGATCTCCTGTGATTTTCCGAGGTATTTGGCCTCGTAGTCGAAGAACTCGTTTTCCGAAACAATTTCAGTGACCGGCAAAGCCAGGATTTCTCCCTTGTACATCACGACGCCCACAGAAACTTCGGTGCCGTCAAGAAAAGATTCAATGATCAC
>JBAWAB010000178.1:0-21024 GCA_049589035.1 Salegentibacter sp. | reverse complement strand
TGTTTTTCGTCGGCCTCGACATTGTGAAGGATAAACTCATTGAGATCAATGTGCTGAGTCCCGGAGGAATGGAACATTTTAAAGATATTGGCCTCCCTCCTTTCACAGATTATGTGATAGAAGCGATAGAACGTAAAGTGGAATATAAAGAAATGTACAAAGGTCAGCTTTCCAACAGGACCCTTGCTACGATGGACTAAAAGAAAAAGAATGAGCGAATACACGGAAAAGGAAATACCAAGAATAATTGGCGAATACAGCTCCGGAAAAGAAGGACCGCTGCTGTTCGTAACAGGAGGCATCCACGGAAATGAACCCAGCGGCGTGAAAGCGCTGCAACGGGTTTTTGAGGAACTGGAGAACACCAAACCTGAAATAAACGGAACTATTTTGGGAGTTTCCGGGAACCATGCGGCCCTCAATAAAAACGTGCGGTACATAGACGAAGACCTCAACCGTACCTGGACCAAAGAGAACGTAAAAAACAACAAAACCGACAGCCATGAAAAACGGGAAATGTTTGAGATCATTGAGCTGCTAAAGGAATATTCCGAAAGGTTTGACAAGAGATATTTTCTCGACTGCCACACCACTTCTTCCGACAGTCTTCCCTATATTTCTGTTCAGGAGGTGAACGACAACGACAGTTGGGCCCATAGATTCCCGACTTACATCGTGCGCGGTTTCAGTGATATTATTACCGGCGATATTGATCATTATTTGAGCAGAACGGGCATGACCGGCTTTGTTTTTGAGGCCGGGCAACATACCAATAAAAGTTCTGTTGAAAATCACGAAGGCGTGATCTGGCTGGCGCTAAAAGAAGCTTGTAATCTGGACCTGAAGCAACTTTCCTGCTACCCGGACTGTGTGAAGAATTTCACTGATAAGAATGCACCCGATCAAAAGACCTTCGAGATCGAATATCGTCACGGGCTGGAAGAAGGCGATGAATTTAAAATGGAACCTGGTTTTGAGAATTTCCAGCAGATCGAAGAAGGACAGCTTTTAGCCATTCAGAATGGAAAAGAAGTCAGAAGCCGTTGGGATGAGCGCATTTTCATGCCTTTGTACCAGGCCCAGGGCAATGATGGATTTTTTGTAATCAAAGAAGTTGATCCTAAAAAATAATCCGCAAAAGGACGAAATTCGAGAAAAAAAGGCTGTCTCACTTATTTGGAGACAGCCCTTTTTTAATTACAAATTTTACCTGCCGATCACATCTTCGACAGAAATTCTATACTTACCGGGCTCTTCACCTCCTGGGGCTCGCCCAAAAGCTTCAGTTCTCCCGTATCTTTGTTGATTTCATATCTCGCTATACTGCCTGAATCCTGATTGGCTGCATAAAGATATTTCCCGTCAGGTGAAATTCTGAAATTCCGCGGCGTTTTTCCTTCTGTGGAATTCCACGCCAGCGGGCTAATTTTTCCGGTTTCCTCATCGATACTGAAAGTAGCTATACTGTTCTGCCCTCTGTTAGATACATACAGGAATTTCCCTGAAGGATGAACCTCTAGCTCGGCGCCCGAATTATCACCCTCAAAATCATCGGAAAGAGTCGAGATATTCTGAATGATCTCAAGCCCGCCGTCCTCTTTCACCTTATAAGCGGTCACACTGCTGTTCAATTCATTAATGGAATAAACAAAATCTTCATTTTTGGAAAAATCCAGATGCCGGGGTCCTGCCCCTTTTTTCAGCTGAACAAACCGCTGGTTAGCTGGGGTGAGCCGGCCGGCTTCGGCATCAAAATCATAGATCCAGATCTTGTCCAAACCAAGATCGGCTACATAGATATGTTGATTATCGGAAGGAATAGTAACCGAATGTACATGGGAATTTTCGGCGTCAAGAGTGATCTTCTGTTTCATCTCCAGACTGCCATCCTCTTTTCTTTTGTACATCATCATAACGCCGCCCAGGTAATTGGAGACAAAAACGTAATTCCCGGTCTTGTCGATAGCAATGTGACAGGGAGCGTAAGCTTCCGTAGAAATTTTCCCGATTTCTTCCAGAGAAAGATCGGGTTTTATCTTATAGGAATAAATATACCCGCTGGGGGCATCTTTAGAAGTCAACTCGCTCACAGCGTAAAGATTTTGCCCATCGCTGGTAGCCTTCACCCATGAAGGATTGGTTACTTCCGCAGCTGTTTTAATCATTTCGAGATTCCCATTTTCCGGGTGCTGTTTCATGACATAAATGCCATTGGCCTGGCCGTCAACATGTCCTTCTTTTTTGGTATAAGTTCCAATGTAAAGGGTATTCTCATGGCCGTCACTCACATTCACAGGACCTGCTTCCTGGGCCGAGACATCTGCGGAGTTAAACACAAGGGTTGCGATCATGGTCATAGATAAAATTCTTTTCATATCATTCCTTAATTTTAGGCCCTAAAGCCATTTTTTCCTTTTAAAATAGTACAACATTCCGAGGAATATCAGGATCATTATCCCCCAGAGTACATAATAGCTGTACTTCCAGCGTAGTTCGGGCATGTATTCAAAATTCATTCCATAGATACCTGCAATAAAGGTAAGGGGAATAAAAATGGATGCCATAATGGTAAGCACCTTCATCACTTCATTCATTTTATTGCTGATGGTGGTCATGTACATATCCATGAGCCCCCAGATCATCTCCCGATACACATCAATATTCTCAGATATCTGGATAATGTGATCGTATAGATCCCGAATATAGCTGTTGGTACGTTCCTCGAGCAGCGAATGTTCCATTTTATCCAACCTGTTGATCACTTCGCGCAGTGGAAAAACAGCGCGCCTTATGCGCAGAATACTGCGTTTAAGATCCTGAATTTCAAAAGTAATATCATCATTGGGCTGAGCAATAAAAAGCTGCTCTTCCAGGTTTTCAATCTTATCACTTATGTCATCTACCACGGCAAAATAGTTATCGATCACGGCATCGAGCAGGGCAAACATAAGATAGTCACTCCCGCTGCTGCGTATCCTGCCCTTAGACCGGGAGATCCGTTCCCGAACACCATCAAAGACATCTCCTCCCGATTCCTGGAAGGTCAATATATAATCTTTGCCCAGCACGATGCTAATATGCTCATTGATGAGTTCCCCGTTCCCCTTGTAATAAAGCATCTTCGCCACTATGAAAAGGTAATCCTGATATTCGTCGATTTTCGGCCTTTGATTGGTATTGGCAATGTCCTCTAAAATCAAAGGGTGAAGTTCATAATACTGCCCCAGCTTCTCAATCTCGTCCGTATTACTGAGCCCGTCTATATTGATCCAGGTCACCTTATTTGCCTCTTCAAATTGAAAGGCATCTTCAGGAATCTTTGAAGTAAAGCGCTCATAACTCTCCTGGTTATAATCGATAACTTCAAGGTGAGTCTCTGCAGCCTCTTTATTCCCAACGTAAGTAATGGTACCGGGAACCTGGTTAAGGGATTTTGTGAATTTCGGGCGTTTGAGAGAATACCTCTTCCTTTTTGACATCGATAAATTTTTTATAAAAATAGTAATTCTCTCCTAACGGAAGCATAAACCCGATGTTCCCGACCTTATTTGCAGAAATTTTCTCTTCTTTACCCTGGCTTTCGAACAGCAATCGGCTTCCACATCTGCTACTAAATTTTACCTTTGTCGCTATGGAAGAAAAACGGCTTTTTGGCACTCTGAAGGAATATTTTGGTTACGACAGCTTTCGGCCACTGCAGCGCAAGATCATCGATTCTATTTTCGACGGAAAAGACAACCTGGTGATTATGCCTACCGGCGGCGGAAAATCCATCTGCTATCAATTGCCTGCCCTCTTGCTTCCGCAGGTAACCCTGGTGATATCTCCTTTGATCGCATTAATGAAAGACCAGGTAGACGGCCTTACCGCCAACGGCGTGCCCGCAGCCTACCTCAACAGCAGCCAGGCAGAAGCCGATCAACAGGCTATTTTTCAGCAGATCGAAAAGAATGAGCTGAAGCTTTTATATGTAGCGCCTGAAAGCTTGCAGGTCATCGACCGGTTTTTAACCGACGGAAAGGTGAGCCTTATCGCTATTGACGAAGCCCACTGTATCTCCAGCTGGGGCCATGATTTTCGCCCCGCCTATACCCAGCTGGGCTACCTCAAAAAGCGCTTTCCTTCCACTCCACTCATCGCTCTTACCGCCACTGCAGATAAAGCTACGCGCAACGATATCGTGAAACAGCTCAACATTCCGAAGGCAAAGAAGCACATAGCCTCTTTTGACCGGGAAAACCTGAGCCTGGAAGTAAGGCCGGGCATCAAACGGTTCGAGCAGATCTCCAATTTTATCCAAAACCGAAAGAAGGAAAGCGGGATCATTTACTGCCTTAGCCGAAAAACCACCGAAGAACTGGCTGCCAAACTGAAGGCAAAAGGCTTTAAAGCCGAAGCTTACCACGCAGGCCTTGCCCACGATGAGCGCTCGCAGATTCAGGATGATTTTATCAACGATAAAAAACAGATCATTTGTGCGACTATTGCCTTCGGCATGGGAATCGACAAATCCAATATTCGTTGGGTGATCCACTACAACATGCCCAAGAACCTTGAAGGTTATTACCAGGAAATTGGCCGCGCCGGCCGTGACGGATTAGCCTCAGACACCCTGCTTTTTCACAGTTACGCCGATGTGGTGCAGCTGCAGAAATTCGCAGCAAATTCGGCTAATGAAGAAGTACAGTTAGCTAAACTTGATCGGATGAAGCAGTATTCTGAAGCCTTGTCCTGTCGCCGAAAGATTCTTCTCAGCTATTTTGGGGAATTAAAACAGGAAGATTGCGGCAACTGTGATATTTGTAAAAATCCACCCAAGTTCTTCGATGGCACGTTGCTGGCACAAAAGGCGCTTTCCTGTATTTATCGCCTCAAGGGAGCCGAACCTATAGGCACAGTGATCGATGTTTTACGCGGTGCACAGAATGAAGCGGTTCTTACAAAGAACTATCAGCAAATAAAGACTTATGGTGTTGGTGCTGATATTTCCTGGCACAATTGGCAGCAGTACATTATTCAGCTTATCAATCTTGGGTATGTAGAGATCGCTTTCGACCAAAAGAATCACCTCAGGCTTACCGAATTGGCAAAAAATGTACTCTTTGAAGGCGAAAAACCAAGACTTGCCAGGGTACCCGATCGCAAGAAAATCCAGGAACAGCGGGAAAAAGCGGCTGTTGTTTCAGATAATTCACTTTTTGAGAAGCTGAGGCAATTGCGGTTAAAGATCGCTAAAGAAGAAGGAATTCCTGCCTATCTTATTTTTAACGATGCCACCTTGAAAGAAATGGAAAAGGAGCGGCCCATGAGTGATGAAGAGTTTATACAGATAAACGGCGTGGGCCGTCAGAAAATGCAGGATTACGGCTATCAGTTCATCAAAGAGATTATTGCCTTTAGCAAAGAAAAGCGGGAGAAAAAAAGTTTGAAAAAGGGCAAAACCTACGAGCTTACCGGGGAGCTTTACAAAGAAGGCCTAAGCATAGATGAAATAGCCGCAAAAAGAAAATTGGCGCCGGCCACGATCTTTTCGCACCTGGTGAAACTTTATGATGATGGAGAAGATATTGACCTGCGCAGCTTTGTTCCTGAAGCAGATTTGCTTTCAGTGAAAAAGGCCAAAGAAACCCTGGAAAATCCCAGGTCATTAAAAGCTTTTTACGAACATTTTGAAGAAGCGATGGATTATCAGACCATTAAGCTGGCGCTTAAAATTCTTGAGAAGGAAGTTGTATAACTGCTGTAAATTCAGCAGTTATTTCGTCAACCTAAACTTGTTTCAGGTTCTAATTTCTTCTCTAATTTTGAAAATTAAGATTCAGAAATGACCCCTGCTAGCTATAGGAACAACCGGCTGTCTCATTTCTTTTTTGCCAGCATTTTTGGCTCTTTCACCTTCCTTACAAGCCTATCTTATTCAGAATTAACCCCGAAGCCGGGGCGATATAATCCATCTGCAAATGAGCAGTTTCGGGCTGCAAACTTTCCGCTATCTGCTCCAGAGACAATTCTCCTTTCCCCACCTGGATCATCGCGCCCGTCATGAGCCGCACCTGGTGGCGCAAAAAACCTTCGCCATGCACGTGGAACACATAGCTTTTCTCCGGAAAGAAACTCGCGGTAATCTCGGTATTCTCTACGATTTCAGAATGAACAATTTCTCTTTCAAACTTGCTGCTTTCCGAAACCCTTACGCAGTAATTCCTGAAATTGTGGATTCCTTCAAAAAGCCGTGCCGCATTTTTCATTTTTTCAATATCAAGATCAAATTGAAAATTGGCCATCATAGGGGCACAAAACGGATGGTTTTTCGCGCCAAAAGAGAATAAATAGGTATACTCCTTGACCTTTGGATGCTGAATGATATTGAACTTCTCATCGACCTCTTCAATAGAGATGGCTCTGATGTCCTGTGGCAGGTTCAGATTGAACAACTCCAGAAATTCCTGCAGATCTTCCAGTGGTTCATGATCTTTAAACAGTTCAAAAGCCGACTCTTGTGCCGAGACCATGGCATCGGTCCTGCTACTGCCAAGAACCTTGAATTTTGCCTGCGGCATTGCCCAGCGCAGGGTTTTGGTAACGAGACCTTCGACTGTTTTTACATCGGGTTGTTTTTGCCAGCCGTGAAGCCGATAACCCAAATACTGAATTTTTATGAGGTAATAAAAGCGTTTTCGCTGCAAATTTTCGTTTTGCTGTAAAGTTAAGAATTGCCTTCGAACAGCCCTCTGAACATTTTGCGAATCTAATTTTTCTTAAATAAACCCTAAATTCGCTCTCAATCACTGGTTTTCAACAGAGTTATGTTAAAAAATTAATGAGGTTTTCATAACAAACTCATAAGAAGTTGTATAACTTAGCTCACGCATTCTATTTTTTATTGAATAATTCAAATTTGAATGGACTCAAATATGGAAAACAAACCCATCATTGCCAAAGAAATAAAAGCCGAACAAGTGGGCTTTATAAACCAGGTCTACAGTTGGATGGCAGGAGCTCTCCTTCTAACCGGGCTCGTTGCTTTTTATGTAGCCTCCAGCCCGCAGATGATACAGGGTATTTTTAGCAACAGCCTCATTTTCTACGGCCTTCTTATAGCCGAAATAGTCTTAGTTGGTTATCTGGGGAGAGCTATCAATAAAATCTCTGCTCAAACTGCCATTGCCCTTTTTATGGGTTATTCAGCCTTGAACGGATTAACCCTTTCGGTAATTTTCCTCATTTTCACAGCGGGATCTCTCGCCTCTACTTTCTTTATTTGTGCCGGAACATTTACTGCGATGAGCATCTACGGCTATATTACCAAAACGGATCTCACCCGCATAGGAAATCTCGCTTTTATGGCGCTTATCGGGCTTATCCTGGCCTCCATCGTCAACTTTTTCCTAAAAAGTGAAATGCTTTACTGGATCGTCACTTATGTAGGCGTCCTCATCTTTATTGGTTTGATCGCTTATGATACCCAAAAGATAAAACAAATGCACCTGCAGGGATTTGAAGGAGAAGAACAGGCACAAAAAGGGGCAATAATGGGGGCTTTGAGATTATATCTCGATTTCATCAATCTCTTCCTGTTTCTTCTGAGAATTTTCGGAAAAAGGAAATAATTCCTTCTGAAATGAAATGGTTTTTCCTTGCTTTTAAGCATTATTCCGACTTTACCGGCAGGTCAAGAAGAAAAGAGTATTGGATGTTCATTCTTTTCAATATGTTTTTGTCAATATTGGTCATGCTCCTTGACCTGTTATTCTCCCAGCTTACCGGCGTAATAGGAATGCTGTTTTTACCCTATGTGATCGTCATCATAATTCCGGCCCTGGCCGTATCAGTAAGAAGGCTGCACGACACGGGCAACAGCGGCCTCATGTATTTTGTGAATTTCATTCCCTTTATCGGCGGAATCTGGTTTCTGATCTTGTGCCTTACCGACAGTGAGCCCGCAAAGAACAAATGGGGCCACAACCCCAAAGATCCTGAGCATCTTTAATCTCTACGGAAGAAAAAGGAATTAATACCGATAATTTCGGAATTCAGAATACTTAGGAATAACTTTGCATTATGAAGAATCGGCTGCAAAAGCAATACCTGGGATTCCTGAATACTCCTCCCCTTTGGCGACACGAGCTGCTTGGGCTGAAGCAATTTCAACACCCTCCTAAAGATCCCGTTTTTACCGGGCGGGAGATTCCGCGGGAACATCTGAAAGAGAACGAGCTGATATTGGGCAAAAAGGCAGAAAGTTTTTTTGAAGCTGCAGTCAGACATTCCCTCCATTACAAATTATTGGCAGCAAACGTACAGGTGCATCAGGACAAAATCACTCTTGGCGAGATCGATTTTTTGCTCGAAGACAATTATCGCGATCAATTTGTTCATGTGGAACTGGTCTTTAAATATTATGTTTACGATCCCTCCTTTGACGAGGAACTGGCGCGTTGGATCGGCCCGAACCGCAGGGATAGTTTTCTTCAGAAAATGGCCAAACTGAAGGAAAAACAATTGCCGCTGCTTTTAAAACCGCAGAGCCTGTCTATTTTGCACAATCTTGACCTGAAGCCGGAGCAGCTTCAGCAGGAAGTGTACTTTAAAGCTAGCCTCTTTGTGCCAAAGCAGCTTCAGCAAGAGCAATTTCCCATCATTGAGGAAAGCTGCATTACCGGTTACTGGATCCACTTTTCAGAATTCAGCAAAGAGGAATATGGCGCTTCGGAATTTTATACGCCGAAAAAGAAAGACTGGCCGGTTTCGCCCGAACATGGGGAAGAATGGTATACCTTTTCTGATGCACAAAAAGAAATACAAAAGCATCTGAAGCAAAATCGATCTCCCTTAGTATGGAGAAAAAACGGGAAGAATTATGAACGTTTCTTTGTGGTCTGGTGGTAAAGCCTCAACAATAAAAGCAAAGGAAACTTCCTAATTTCACAATTCCGCCTAACTTTGTAGCCCAAAATTTACCAATAATGAACCAAAATGCGCGGGAGGCCATCAAAGCATCCTACTGGAGTATAGCCGGAAATGCAGTACTTGCCGTTGTCAAGGCAGTTGCCGGGATTCTTGGGAATTCCTATGCTCTTATCGCCGATGCCATTGAATCTACTACCGATGTCTTCTCCTCCCTGATGGTTCTTTTGGGCCTAAGATATTCCTCCAGGCCACCCGATGAGAACCATCCCTATGGCCACGGCAAGGCAGAAGCGCTCACTACTTTTCTCGTCGCCGGATTCCTAATGATATCGGCTACCATTATTGGCTACGAAAGCTTGCAGCACATTCTAAGTCCGCTAAAACAAAAGGTACCCAAACCTTTTACGCTCATCGTTCTTGGTTTGATCATCATCTTTAAGGAGATCTTTTATCGGTTTGTAAGCCGTAAAAGCGAAGAAACGAAAAGTTCTTCCCTAAAGGCAGATGCCTGGCATCACCGCAGCGATGCCATTACTTCCCTGGCGGCTTTTATTGGTATCTCCATTGCCATTTTTATGGGAAAAGGCTATGAAACCGCCGATGATTGGGCCGCTTTATTTGCCGCGGGCATCATCCTTTACAATGCCTATCTTATTTTGCGCCCTGCCCTGGGGGAAGTAATGGACGAACATATGCACGATGAATTCATTGAAGATATCAGGGAAATAACCCAAAAAGTTCCGGGTGTTGTGGACACCGAGAAATGCTATGTGCGTAAAATGGGGATGAATTATCACGTGGATCTTCATATTGCAGTAGACGCCAAAATCTCTGTAAAAAAGGGCCACGCCATTTCACACCGGGTAAAAGATGAACTTCTGGAAAAGCTGCCTGAAATTGTGGATGTTCATATTCACGTCGAGCCCGACGATGAGCTTTAAATTACAGTCTTCTCTTTTAAAAATCTAAACATTTATTAAGAAAGATTTAGCAGAAAGCCCTCGCGAAGGCCTTTGATATCAAAGCAATTCGGCTTACCTTATCAATATTATTAACCATAGGAACGCTGCCTTCGGAAAGAATTTCCGGACGCGTTCCACCCAAAAAATCTGAGTTATGGCATTGATAAGTCAGCAAGAATTTGAAAAATTAGCACAGACCAAAAATGAGATTTGTGTCTCAATATTTATTCCTACCGAACGTGGCGGTAAAGAAGTGCTGGAAGGCAAAGACAGCACTCACCTGAAATCACAATGGCAACAGACTGAAAAGGAACTCGAAAAAAAAGGAGTTTCAGCCGAAAAGATCTCCAAAATGGCCAAACCAGTCATGGATCTTGTAAACGATAAAGATTTCTGGCGACACCAGTCCGATGGACTTGCCGTGTTTATTTCTGAAAATTTCTTTGAGAAATATACGCTGCCGGTGAAATTCGTGGCATATCGCTACATTTCGAAGGAATTTTACGTGAAGCCTCTGGTGCCGGCATTTTCTGGCGATGGAAGATTTTATATCCTTGCGCTTCAGCTTCAGGAAGTAAAGCTTTATGAGGCCACCAAATACAGTGTGGGCGAGGTATATGTGGAAGATCTCACTCCCAGCCGCCTCGAAGAACGCGTAGGGTTTGATTATGAACCAAAGACCCTTCAGCACAAAACGATCAAAGCGAATTCAGGAAAAACGCAAATGCATGGCCATAATGCTGCCGACAGGGAAGACAAGAATGAAATTCTCCGGTTCTTTCGGGCTGTAGACAAAGGGCTGCATACCATTCTGCACGATGAGAATGTACCACTGGTGGTTTACTGTCAGGACCATCTTTTCCCTATTTATCAGGAGGCTAGTACCTACAATCATCTTTTTGAAAAGGTAATTAACGGAAATCCTTCAGACACCGATATGCTTGGTGCCCATGAGAAAGCTCTGAAAACTATAGAATCTTATCTAAGAAAAGAAGAACGGGATAAACTGGATAAATACAATGAGCTCAATAAAACCGAGAATACCACTTCTATGGTTGGTGATATTATTCCGGCGGCCTATGAGGGAAAAATCGATACGCTGTTCCTCGAAAATCGCGAAGAAATCTGGGGTACGTATGATGAAAAGAATATGGCTGTAAAAGTGGATGAAGCTCAGTATGATAGCAATACTTCCTTGATGAATCTCGCTGCCGCGAAGGTGATCGAAACCGGCGGAAAAGTATTCTTGATAGAATCGGCTTTCATGCCCGAAAAAGAATCAAAAATGAATGCATTGCTGCGCTATACCTATTAGGCTAAATCCCGGCATTAATGATTTGAGGCGGCTTATGCCGCCTTTTCTATTGAAAAAAAGTATCTTTAGAACGGTAAAAAATAAAACTTAAGAATATATATGGATACAAATCTGGCAGTGCTTATAGACGGAGACAATATTCCTTCGGCCTATGTCAAGGAAATGATGGAAGAAATCGCAAAACACGGCAATCCCACCATCAAAAGGATCTACGGCGATTGGACCAAACCGCATCTTGCCAAATGGAAAAATGTGCTTCTGGAGAATGCCATCAATCCTATTCAACAATATGGTTATACCCAGGGAAAGAATGCAACCGATTCGGCCATGATCATCGATGCCATGGATATTCTCTATTCGAACAAGGTTAACGGCTTTTGCCTGGTTTCCAGTGACAGCGATTTTACCCGTCTTGCCACCCGGCTTCGGGAAGCGGGCATGAAAGTTATAGGGTTGGGTGAGAAGAAAACTCCCGACCCTTTTATCGTTGCCTGCGACAGGTTCATTTATATTGAAATCCTGAAGGACAAGGACAAAGAGGAAGAAACAGAAGTTAAAAAAGGGAAAACCCAGAAAAAGAGTGATGTTGACAAGATCACTCCAAAAGTGGTGCGCTTGATCGCATCAACGATTTCGGATGTTGCCGATGAAGATGGCTGGGCCTTTCTTGGAGACGTGGGTAGTTTGCTTCAGAAAAAACAGCCTAACTTCGATTCCAGGAACTACGGTTATCAAAAACTTACCCCAATGATCAACTCCATCAATAAATTCGAGATTGAATCCCGTACCAACCAAAATTCAAAATTTAAGTTGATATACGTCCGAAATAAAGAGAACTAAGATGAGAAGCATCAAAAGAATACACCAGGCAGATTATCGTCCTATCGCCGATTTGGTTACCTATTCTCCCATGCCCACAGCGAGCCTGGAGATGATCGATCCTTTTATTTTTCTGAATCATCACGGGCCGCAGAAATACCCACCGAATAACAACGGACTTCCTTTTGGCCCGCATCCGCACCGCGGCATGGAAACCGTTACTTTCATCCTGGAAGGCGATATTGCCCATAAAGATTCCGGCGGACATAAAAGTGTGATCGAGAGCGGGGGCGTGCAATGGATGACCGCCGGTAGCGGACTTATTCATGCGGAAGTCTCTTCGGAAGCTTTTAAAAAAGCAGGTGGCGATCTTGAAATTCTTCAGCTGTGGGTGAATTTACCTGCGAAACTGAAGATGACAGAGCCCAGGTATAAAGGCCTGCAAAAAGAGCAAATTCCGGAGGTGAAATTAAACGAAGGCAAAATAAGGACGCAAATAGTTTCCGGAGAATTTAGAGGAACTAAAGGCGCTTTCGATACGCTTACCGATATTAACCTGGCAACGATACATTTTGAAAAAGGAGCTCGTCTTGAACTTAAGATTCCCGAAAATCACAACATTTTCTTCTATGTGATTTCCGGAGAGTTGAAGGTAAACGGACAGCAGGCGATGTTTCGCCATCTCGTGGAATTCCGGAATGATGCTGAAGAACTACAAATTGAAGCGGTAGAAGATAGCATTCTTCTTTTTGGTCATGCAAAGCCTTTTGAAGAGCCTGTGGTGGCAAGAGGCCCTTTTGTGATGAATTCCATGGAAGAGATCAACCAGGCGTACATGGACTACCAGGCTGGAAAACTCGGCTCCTGGGAAGAATAGAAATTACCTGATCAGGCTGAAATGGCCTTGAAGAGTATTTCCGTCAGGCAACTCCAACTTAAACCAATAATCTCCCGAGGGCAGCATTCTATTGCCGTACCTGCCGTTCCATTCCGGATGATTGTCATTCAGCTGAATAAGCAATTTTCCGTAGCGGTCAAAAATCAGCAAATTATAGGATGAGTTGATTCCTTCCAGTTTCCAAACGTCATTGATTCCATCCCCATTGGGAGTGAAATACTTTTTATAGCCAAACACGGCCACCTGCTGTTCTGTTATTCCGCAGCCATTCCGGTCTTTTACAAAAATCGTATGTACGCCAGGTGCTACATTCTGAAACCGGAAACTCTCCTGAAAGTTTTCTGTGGAATCCAGAGCAAATTCATAATTTCCGCTACCACTTACTTCAACAGTCACGCGATTTTGCTCATGTATGGTCTCTACTTCTATATTTTCGATTATGGGCAATTCCGAAGCAATTACAGTGATTTTGCGGCTATTCATGCAGGCATCTGCACTGTACACCTCCACCCTATAGTTCCCCGATTGGGAAATATGAGTCGTTTCGGTAACCGCTTCCATGGGCTGCTCATTAAAGAACCACTTAAAATTATAATCTCCGGTTTCTAGCAGGCCCGCTTCCAGTTCCAGAACTTCGGTCTGGCTCTGGCAGTAATAAAGCGTCCCATCAGGTTCTAATTTTGGTGGTTGCTGCACTTGAATTTCTTGCTTTGAGATGGCATAACAGGAACTGTCACTTGTTACCCTTACAAATAAATCCTGTTTACCTGCAGTTGTATTGGTAAATTCGCCAGCAATCTCATTAACATTGCTGGAGGCATCTTCTTCGGAAAGATAATAATGCACTGCTGCATCAGCCGGAAGCCGATCTGTAAATGTGGAGGTGACTTGAGCAAGACTGATCGTAGTAAAAGCATCAACGGGAAGGTCATCACAGGCTGAAAAAGGTTGAAGTTCCAGGCTGTTATGGCTGATGTCCAAAGTTACCTCTGCAATGCCATAACAGCCAAAATCGCCTTCTATTCTTGCGAAAACCTTCTGGCCTACTGAAGTATTGCTGAAAGTGGCCGGATCGGAAATCGGGTTTGTTCCGGCTTCAGCATCAGCTTCAGTTTTATAGAAATTCTCCAGCTGAAGATTAGCATTTTCATTAGTAACTGCTTCCTCGCTCTCAAAAAGATCGTAGACCGTAAGCCCATCCTGGTCGTAATCGCAGGTTTTCAAAACGGTATTGCTAATGTTCAGTGGCTGGGAATATTCAATAGTAATCTCACCATGCGATTCACAACCGACAGCTGAAACCACTTTTACTGAGTAGTGACCCGGTTCAGAAACCACCAGTTTTCCAGCGGTTTCCGAAGACAAAGGAGTTCCATTTTTAAACCAGGAGTAGGAGCTGTTTACGTCACTTTCAGCATCTAGAATGTAGGTTTCATCCGGGCAAAGCGGATTCCCGGTGCTCATCAACCTGTCTTCTCCCAGGTCTACAGTGGGTTGAAAACTTCCGGCCTCCAGAAAAACAGCTGAATCAAACCGGTAGTTTTCATCATCGGCGATCACCAGTTTCACGTGATAAACCTCGCCCGCGTTTACATTGGCCGAAGCCGTAAGCACAGTTGTTTGCCCGTCATAGACAATGGGAGAGTTCGTATTGAAATGCCCAAAATAAGTTTCATTGATAGCCTTGCAATTTTGGCTAATATCAGGATGCACGGTAGTTACACTCACCGGAGTTTCAGTGTTTGGTACCAGGGCTATATTTTGATATTCCGAGTTTTGCGCAGGGCGGATAAAAAAAGCAAAGACATCAGAAAACCTGCAGGTATTCGGGCTTCCTGCCTGATATTCTTCCGAAGCGAACAAATACCTGAAACTTATCCGCGAAACATCAGGAATAAAATCGAATTCTAAAACGGTGGCATTATAGGTTTTTACTCCAAATTCTGAGTCGAGATCTGGATCGCCTCCCCAGCCCGGGGCGTCATCATCGCTGAGCTCTGAAGTAGGATAAGAAATACTGTTTATTTTACCGGTACTTAAAACCAGTCCCTTTTGTATGGGAAAAGAGGTTCCTGAAGCATCAAAATATCCAAAACTTTTTGAGCCGTCAGTAAAATTACCACCCGCAGCTTCCGTGATCTTAATATCATGGATACAGGCACTATTTACCAGAATGTCCCGAATGAGCGCTTTGGGAGTATAGTTATTCTCATCCACCTGAATACTTTGGCTATATGCCACGACAGGAAATAAAAAAGCCAGGAGGATCTTTTTCATGAAGTAAAATCTGCTACAAAAATAAGCTTAATCTTTGTACAAATTTTAGTGTCTTTTCTCCAATACTTTCACGACATCCTTCAGCTCAAAACCTTTAGCTTTCAAAAGGATCAAATAATGAAATAACAGATCGGCGCTTTCGTTGAGGAACAGCTCATCATTGTCATCTTTGGCCTCGATCACGGTTTCAACAGCTTCCTCACCTACCTTTTGTGCAATTTTATTGATGCCTTCGTCAAAAAGAGAAACTACATAGCTTTTTTTATCTTCCCGTAGCTCAGGCTCTACCTGGCTCATTTTTTGACGTTTTTCTATGACGCCCTCCAGGGTCGAAATAAAGCCGAAATTAGGTTCATTTTCTTCTCCCCAGCAGGTGTCGGTCCCTGTGTGACAAGTGGGGCCCGCAGGATTTACACTTACAAGTAAGGTGTCATTATCGCAATCATTTTTAATGTCCACCAGCCGAAGAAAATTGCCACTTTCCTCTCCCTTCGTCCACAGCCTGTTTTTGCTACGGCTGAAAAATGTTACTTTCTTGGTTTCATTGGTCTTCAGAAAAGCTTCCTCATTCATATAGCCCAGCATCAATACATTCTTTGTGCTCGCATCCTGAATGATCGCCGGCACAAGGCGGTCTTTGTTCTTATTGAAATCTATGTTCATGGGTAATAGTTAATTGTTAAATGTTAATGCTAGTGTCTTTTCTCTCTTTAGAGTCTCACCGGAATTCCTTTCTTCCTAAGCTCTTCTTTGAGGTCCTTTATTTCTATTTCCTTAAAGTGAAAAACACTCGCAGCAAGGGCTGCATCAGCTTTTCCCTTTATAAAAGTGTCGGTAAAATGCTGCATATTCCCCGCCCCGCCAGAGGCGATCACCGGAATGTGCAATTCTGAAGAAAGCCTTGCTAAAGCTTCATTGGCAAATCCCGCCTTCGTACCATCATTGTTCATCGAAGTGAAGAGGATTTCTCCCGCCCCACGCTCCTGCACTTCCCTGGCCCATTCAAAAAGATCCAGATCGGTAGGAACTTTCCCGCCAACCAGGTGCACCAGCCATTGCCCGTTAACTTCTTTGGCATCAATGGCAACCGTGATACACTGGCTTCCGAACTTTTGCGCCAATTCATTGATAAGCCCCGGATTTTTAACTGCGGAAGAATTCACCGAAACCTTATCGGCCCCATTCTGCAGCAGCACATCTACGTCTTCTACTGAAGCAATGCCGCCGCCCACAGTGAATGGGATATTTACATTTTCAGCAACGCGCAGCACGAGATCGGCAAGGGTTTTCCGACGTTCCTCGGTCGCCGAAATATCCAGGAAGACCAGCTCGTCGGCGCCCGATTCGGCATAAATGGCAGCCAGTTCCACAGGATCACCGGCATCTCTCAGGTCAAGGAAATTCACCCCCTTTACGGTTCTTCCGTTCTTGATGTCCAGGCAAGGTATGATTCGTTTTGTTAGCATATTTTTCGATTTAGACTTCGATCACTCCGATACCAGATTTTAAACTCGCATTCTCTCTACTCTTTCCACTTTCCACTTTCCACTATCCTTCAAGGATATAACTCTCAAGCTCCTTCAGTTGAATTCTTCCTTCATAGATGGCTTTTCCAATGATGGTTCCCTCACAGCCAATTTCGTCCAGTTTCGGCAATTCTTCAAATGTTGAAATTCCGCCGGAAGCAATCAGTTTCAATTCTCCGGCTTCCGAAGTTTCGTCAAGGATTTTCTGGTATAGATCAAAAGCCGGGCCCTGCAACATTCCGTCTTTAGAAATATCGGTACAAATAATGTACTGCACGCCTTTTTGCTGATATTCCTGAATAAAAGGGATCAGCTTTTTTTCAGATTCCTCCTGCCAACCGCTCACCGCGATCTTTTCATTATTTGCATCGGCGCCGAGAATGATCTTCTCGGGTCCAAATTTCTCCAACCATCGGCTGAAAGTCCCGGCGTCTTTAACCGCAATGCTCCCGCCAGTAACCTGTCTGGCTCCCGATTCAAAAGCGATCTGCAGATCCTGATCTGTCTTTAAGCCTCCGCCAAAATCTACCTCCAGATCGGTTTTAGAAGCTATTTCTTCCAGGATCCTATGATTGACGATATGCTTTGACTTAGCTCCATCCAGATCTACCAGGTGAAGATACCTGATTCCGTGATCCTGAAAACGCTTTGCCACCTCCAGCGGATTCTCATTGTAGATCTTTTTGGTATTATAATCACCTTTAGAAAGCCTTACGCATTTTCCTTCGATGATGTCTATGGCGGGGATTATTCTCATGTTTTAGATATTAGATTTTAGATCGCTTTGCTGTGAGAATCCGTATCATTCTAACTTCAGAAAGTTCTCCAGAATTTTCTCTCCTGCTTTGCTGCTCTTTTCGGGGTGAAACTGCACTCCGTAAAAATTGTTCTTCTTTATGGCCGAAGTATATTCCACTCCATACTCGGTAGATGCGATGGTTTCTTCGCATTCTTTCACATAAAAACTATGGACAAGGTAAACGTATTCCTTTTCCCTGATGCCTTCAAACAATTCCGTTTCCAAATCGTAGATCTGATTCCAGCCTATCTGTGGCACCTTCAAATCTTTTCCGAATTTCACCACTTTGGCGTCGAAAATTGCCAGGCCTTGGGTATCGCCTTCTTCGGAATGCTCACACATCAGTTGCATCCCCAGGCAGATGCCGAGTACAGGTTGCTTCAGTTCTGGGATTATTTCATCCAGGCCGGTAGCCTTTAACATGCGCATGGCACTGCTGGCTTCCCCTACGCCCGGAAAAATTACTTTGTCGGCCGCTTTGATCTCTCCCGCATCACTGCTTAAAAAGGCTTCGTAGCCCAATCGCTTTATCGCAAATTTGATACTCTGTATATTCCCGGCTCCGTAGTCTATAATGGCTATTTTCATTCTATAGTTTCAAATAAAAACCTCGTTTTGGCTTTTCCTCTCAATACTCACTTACAGTTTAAAGCATTCCCTTGGTAGACGGCAGAATCATCTTCTCAGCATCCCGCTTTACCGCCATTTTAATGGCCTTAGCGAAGGCTTTGAAAATCGCTTCGATCTTGTGATGTTCATTAGTGCCTTCAGCTTTGATATTCAGGTTGGCTTTGGCCCCATCCGTAAAAGACTTAAAGAAGTGGTAGAACATTTCCGTCGGCATTTTACCGATCATTTCCCGTTTAAAATTCGCCTCCCAAACCAGCCAGTTTCTTCCGCCGAAATCAATAGCGGCCTGCGCCAGACAATCATCCATAGGCAGGAAGAATCCGTAACGCTCAATGCCAAGCTTGTTGCCAAGGGCTTCACTAAAAACCTCTCCCAGGGCAATGGCGGTATCCTCAATGGTATGGTGCTCATCAACCTCCAGGTCACCTTTTACTTCAATTTCCAGGTCCATCTGCCCGTGGCGCGCCAGTTGGTCCAGCATGTGATCGAAAAAGGGAATCCCGGTTGAAATTTGGGATTTTCCGGTTCCGTCAAGATTGAGTTTTATAAAAATATCCGTTTCATTCGTTTTACGCCGAATCTCAGCAGTCCTGGCCTCCAGTTTCAAAAATTCATAGATTTCCTTCCAGCTGTCGGTTTTCAGCGCAATAGTGGCTTCTACATTTTTCTGATCGTTCTTTAATTCCTCTGTAGCAAGTTCTTCATTTGTATCTATAAAGATGCCTTTTCCTCCAAAGTTGTAGGCGAATTCAATATCGGTCATGCGATCTCCAATCATATAGGAAGCTTCAAGATCATAATCCTCGCTACCGAGGTATTTCTCCTTCAGCAGTCCGGTATTAGGCTTCCGCAAGGGGCTGTTATCATTTGCAAAGCTCCGGTCCATCAGGATTTCCGAAAACTCCACTCCTTCATTCCTAAGCGTTCTAAGGATGAAATTCTGAATGGGCCAGAAATCTTCTTCAGGATAAGCCTCGGTACCTAACCCGTCCTGATTGGTCACCATCACGAATTCATAATCCAGCTCGGCGGCTATCTTTTTCAGGTAATAAACCGCTTCCGGATAAAACTCCAGTTTTTCCAGGCTGTCTACCTGGTAATCTTCAGGTTCGTGGATAATCGTTCCGTCACGGTCTATAAAAAGTACTTTTTTCATATTCTATTCAATGCTTTTTAGGGCTCCAATTAATTTTTTATTTTCTTCTGAAGTGCCTACGGTGAATCGCAGGGTATTTTCACAAAGGGGCTGGGTGGTACGGTTGCGTATCACAACTCCCTGCCCCAGAAGTTCATTATACCGGCGGGTGGCATCGTCTACTTTTGCCAGGATGAAATTGGCATCAGAAGGGTACACTTCTTTTACAAAATTGACCTGAAGCAATTGTTTATGTAGCACCTCTCTTTCTTTCAGAATATCAGCAACTTCCTCTTTTACTTTCTCCGGATCAAGAACCCGATTAAATGCTCTTAGCTGGGTGAGTTCATTCACGTTGTAAGGAGGTTTGATCCTGTTCAATATCCGGATTATTTCTTTGGAAGCATAACAAATTCCGAGTCTGATCCCCGCCATCCCGTAGGCCTTGGAAAGGGTCTGAGTCACCACGAGATTATCAAATTTCTCAAGCTGTTTTATCCAGCTTTGCCTTTCCGAAAAATCAATATAAGCCTCATCAATGATCGTCAACCCATTGAAATTCTCAAGAATTGCGGTAATCTTTTCTTCGGAAAAGGAATTCCCCGTGGGATTATTCGGGGAGCAGAGAAAGATCATTTTTGTGTTCTCATCCACCTTCCGCAGAATTTCCTCTACATCGGGCTCAAAATTAGAAGTAAGCAGCACTTCCCTGTTCTCCACGTCATTGATATTCGCCAGCACCTTATACATTCCATAGGTGGGTGGCAGGGTGATCACATTATCCTGTTTGGGTTCACAGAAGGCCCTGAAGAGTAAATCCAAAACTTCGTCGCTCCCATTGCCGAGCAGGATCTTTTCTGCGGAAACCCCCTTCAGTTTGGCCAATTCTGACTTCAAACTTCGCTGCTGCGGATCGGGATACCGGTTGACATCTGTCTGAAAAGGATTTTCGTTAGCATCCAGAAAAACCATCTTCGAACCATTGGACTGGTACTCGTCCCGTGCCGAAGAATATGCCTTCAACCCCGCAATATTGCTGCGCACCAGTTTATCTATATTAAATTGTTTCATTTATAAAGTCTTCGTTAGGCAAGGTTCCCTTTAGTATTTCTTGACTCTGAAAAGTCCAAAAGAACTGGTTTGCCCATTATTTCAAACTCTTCAACCTCAAACTCACTGCATTCCTGTGAGCCTGCAGACCCTCTGCCTCTGCCATTTGTTCAATTGCGGGACCAATTTCCCTGATTCCCTCTTCCGATATTTTCTGGAAAGTCATGCTCTTCATAAAACTATCAAGATTCACGCCGCTGTACTGCCTGGCATAGGCATTTGTAGGCAAGGTGTGGTTGGTGCCCGAGGCATAATCTCCGGCGCTCTCAGGGGTATAATTTCCTATGAATACTGAACCGGCATTTTCAATTCCTTCAGCATAAAATTCGGGATTTCCAGTAGCTATTATAAAATGCTCCGGCGCATATTCATTGATAAGCTCGAGCGCGAGTTGGTCATTTTCCATATAAACCAACTTCGAATTGGCTATGGCTTTTTCAGCGATCTCCTTTCGTGGTAATTCCTTTAGCTGCGCCTCCACTTCATTTTCCACAGCTTCGATAAGTTCATGAGAGGTCGAGACCAGGATCACCTGGCTATCTGCGCCGTGTTCCGCCTGGCTCAACAGATCTGAGGCCACAAAGGCAGCATTGGCAGAATCATCGGCCATCACGAGTAATTCGGAAGGTCCGGCGGGCATATC
>JBAWAB010000177.1:0-1702 GCA_049589035.1 Salegentibacter sp. | reverse complement strand
GAATATGAGGATCTCAAGACCGGAGATTTCAAAGTGTTTAAGGCAAATTTCAGCCTGAAGAGATAAAAAAAGGAGGCTGTTTTATAGCAGCCTCCTTCAACTAAAAATTTTTCTGTTTATAATCCGAAGCTTAGGGAGACAACCACGCTGGAGAGTTCCCTGTTCATATTAGCGGTATCGGTCAACCCGACCTGATAGAGGGCTCTGTTCTCATCATACTGGGCATTGGTATATGCGACATCAAGCTTGAGCGCGCCAAAATTGTAGCCCAGGCCGGCAGAATATCCTGTAAGATCTCCAATAGTAGTAGTGTTCTCAAAAGGGCTTTCTTCAAAGCGGTATCCTCCGCGAACGCTCACCGCACCAAAACGGTATTCGCCTCCCACGCGGTAAGTTGAAGCCGCCCGCATGGCGTTCTTGATTTGGTCATTCTGATAACCAAATTCAGGATCATTCACAGGTCTGAATTCCATTTGCGAATAATCTTTATAGGAATAGTCAAAACTAAGTAAACCTTTATCGCCAAAGAGCACAGCCAGACCTCCGGTCAATTTCCCGGGAGTTTGCAAGGTGTATTCCGGATAAACATTCAAAACATTCGGATTTACCACTGTTTGATCGTCAAATTGTTGGCTATAGCTCTCGAGAGATTGACTGCTTTCTTCGTTGATGTTGTACCAGGTGGGTGATTCATAGCTGGCTCCCAATCTCAACATTTCATTGATTTTGGCAATGGCACCAATCTGGAATGAAAATCCGTCTCCGTTAGTGCTCAGGTCGTTTCTAAATCTCACCTCGTTGGTCTCACTTCCGCTGTTGCTATTGTTTTCGGTATAAAGCGTAGAGCTGTCGTAGCTTATTGAATGGATATTCAGGTTTGCTCCCAGGTAAAGAAAATCCTGGTATTGAGTAGCAAAGTTGAAGGTGAATTTTCCGTTAAGGCCTGTGGAGATAGAGGAGTAGTCCTGGCTAAAGCTTCCCGGCGCTATGGTAGAGGTGTAGGTGTCATTTTGTGGATCGTCAGGATTTGTGGGATCTATGATGTATGCCTGGTATCCCAGCATAGCCTGTTGTGCTCCAAAGCCTTCGTTTTGTCCTAAATAGGAATAAAGATCGGCGACGCTTTCATTGTCCCGGGTTTGCAGAAGGTCCAACGGCACTCCGTCGGCATATCCAAGAAAGTAATTGTCGATGGAGTTATTGCCGGTACCACTGGCAAGAAAGCTGTCCTCGAAATTATTGGTAGTACCATAGTTGATCCCGATGGCAAATTTTCTCCAGTCGCTGTTGTTCTGGGCGTTGAAGACCAGGGCAGCACCGGCTTGGTTTAGGTCGAAATTATCGTCTTTGGAGGAGGTAAAGCCATTAAAGTAGTTCACATCGTTTTTAGAATTTCGGAAATCGAAACTTACGGTGGCAAAGCTGTTCAGGAAAACCGCAGAACTGGCGGGGTTCAGACTCATTGCCGAAATATCGCCGCCCAAAGCAGAAAATGCTCCACTCATTGCCCTAAAGCGTGCAGTTCCCGTTAATTCTTCAGCAGAATAACGGTAGGCATCCGTAATGTTCTGGGCTTTCATGGTGGTGATCCCTAAGAGGGCGATAAACAGAATAAATATCTTTTTCATTGCTTTTTCTTTCAAATTAATCAGGAGTATTCTTATAAAAGACCTTGCGGGAACTGTTTCACCCGCAAGGTCTG
>JBAWAB010000176.1:0-2902 GCA_049589035.1 Salegentibacter sp. | reverse complement strand
ATCCATTGGCATAAAATCTTTCTGTATCGAAGCCATTGAATCATCGAGCCAGCTGTACTTCACGGGGTCGTAATGCCAGAAATGCTGATGTGAATCGAGGTTCATCATTCTTTTGTTTGAAGGCTTGCTGTACGTATTTCCACCGGCTGTAGGTAGGGAAGATCATTTGTGGGCTTGTCCAGATAGAAATAGGCGGTGGCCGAAACATCATCGCTTCGGTAGAAATTCGTCCAACCCTTAGGCAGCTGGGGATCATTGAGATCAGTAAAATTGTCCTTTTCCAGCAACTTTATGAATTCGCCGTTTGGATCAATAGTGACCGGGATCAAATCTGCTCCTTTCTCCAAAAGCTCTAGAACCTCTGATTGGGGAGCACCGCCCATTTGCTGAATGGTCACTTTAATATCATTGTGAAAATAGACAGGATCGGGGATGTGATACCTGTAGAAAGCAAACAGTCCGTTCTCTTTATCAGCTATCGGGGAGCCCTGAAACATATGAGCAAAAGCTCCCTGTCCATAAGCAGTGCCGATATAATCTTCGGTCCCGGAACCTACAAGGCTGGGATGATCAGAATCTCCGTCAATATACATTTTAACCTCTCCTTCCCCGAACCAGGTATCTTCATATTCCGCACCGGTGATTACTCCTATATTTGTTCCCAGAAACCTTCCTTCTCCCTTGATCTGCGGAAGAATCCTGAAATCTTTTTCCAGGCCTGTTTTTGTATTTCTGCTCCAGTACGTGTGGAAATAGGGAGTTTCTTCTGAAACTTCTTTCCTTACAAAATTGACATCATAGAAAAGAGCTTTTAGATCTTTTTCAGATTCATTTCGGACAATAATTTTAGCCGCCGATTTAAAAGGCATCGGAATATAACAATTGAAAGAACGTCCTTCGGGATCGGTAAATAAAGTACTTTCAAAAGGCACTCTCCTGCCAAGGCCTATTCCGAAGAAGTCGCCTAAAGGAACTGAAACAGCGGGCTTTTTACTATTATCCCAGTACATTTCGATCACCAGCGACCGAAGCATTTCAGGACTGCGGTCACTAAAAGTCATCCAAATGCGATTAACCACACCACTACCCTTAATATTGAGTAACTTAATTTCCTTTCCGGCTTCAATCTTATTAAACGCATGACCTTTCGCGCCTTTATTCTCCTTTCCTCCTTCTCCCTTAGCTCCGGTGGGATTTTCAAAACTTGTCCAGCCGGTAGTCACTTCTTTAGGAATTTCATATAATTCCTGGCAGTAACCGGATTTTGAAAATGAAAACATCAAAATTGCAAAGACTACAAACAAGGAATTGCTACGCATAATAGAAATATTTATTCGGGGGTGATCAGGTTTTGTGCTTCTTCTTCTTGGCGGCCGGAAAGAGCACATTGTTTAGAATAAGCCGGTAACCGGGAGAATTCGGATGCAGGGAAAGCTCGGTTTTTGGATCACCCACACGATGCTGATAATCTTCAGGATCGTGGCCGCCATAAAAGGTAAAAAAGCCTTTACCTTTTATGCCGTGAATGTATCTCGCCTCACCATTCAGCTTGCACTCGCCCATCACCAGCACATTTGCCTTAAGATTGTCGGGATTAAAAGCCGTGGTTTGCCCCATAAAACCCTTGACGAGCCGCGTGTGATTCTGCGTAAGCATCGTGGGCACCACGTCCCATTTCGCAGAAAAATCCATGAGAGTAAAGTAGTCAGATTCCTTCGGAATTTGTCTTTTGGCAGTCATGTCTATGGAAGAAAATTCGTAGACCATAGGACTTCTCTCCAAAATGAAATCAGTGAATGCAAAGGTCTTGCTGTAGTCCAACTTCGACTGATAGCCGGGTTCACTGGGATCGCCGTCGAACATGGGTTCACAGATATCGACCCCTTCTGCAGCCAGGGCAATATCAAAACTATCGGTGGCACTGCACATGGCAAACATAAATCCGCCACCAATCACATAATCCCTTATCTTGAGTGCCACCGCAAGTTTTTCTTCGGAAACCTTATCGTAGCCAAGTTTTGCAGCCAAAGCTTCAGCCTCTTTTTTGTCTTCTATATACCAAGGCGTGGTTCTGAAAGCACGATAGAATTTCCCGTACTGGCCGGTGAAATCTTCGTGATGAAGATGCAGCCAGTCATACTGAAGCAGAGCATTATTCAGTACTTGTTCATCATAAATCGTCTCATAAGGAATTTCGGCGTAGGTAAGTACCATGGTCACGGCATCATCCCAGGGCTTTTTGCCCTGTGGAGAGTAAACCGCGATCTTTGGCGCCTTCTCCAGCACTATGCTTTCCATGTTCTTTGATGGACTACTGATCTCGTCCAGGATAGCCCTCGTCTTATCATCACTTAACACCTCATAGGAAACGCCCCTGATCTTGCATTCACGCCGCAGGGCTTCGGTATCAGAAATAAGAAAAGAACCGCCCCTGTAATTCAGCAACCAGCGTACTTCCAGCTGTTGCTCCAGGGCATAGTAAGTAATTCCGTAAGCTTTAAGATGGTTCGCCTGGGAATCGGCGTCCATAGGAATAAGAACATTGGAGGCAAAACAATTGCCTCCAATGAGCAGTAAAAAATATAAAACCAGATTAAATCGTTTGGAAAGCGGCGCGCCAAAGAAAAGGATCTTCCTTAAGAAATTTCCTGTTGTCTTTTTAGAATGGCACGTCGTTATCATCAAAATCATTATTCATCGAGCTCCCGAAAGCTTCATTGGCACTGGGATTCGGTAAATTTGAAGAACCGAAATCCTGATCGTCATCACCACCGCTATTCATTTTTGAATGAAATTCGAAAGGCGAATCGAAGTCTTCTAAGTTATCAAATTTACCAAGATGTCCAATAAATTTCAGGCGGATATTCTCCAGGCCACCGTTACGGTGTTTGGCCACGATGAA
>JBAWAB010000175.1:0-11475 GCA_049589035.1 Salegentibacter sp. | reverse complement strand
GAACTACTCATATTAATAGTAGGAAGATGGATGGTTTTTGGATTTGGAGCCGCCAAGACATCTTTTTCTTCGTAAGTAAGACTTTTCCCAGTCTTGTACCTTAAGTTGAGGCTGGTGTTTTTGTCTCCTATTACTTTTGAAGCGCTTTTCACATTGATCGTACCGTGGTCGGTAGTCAGGATTAGTTTGAAGCCTAATTGCTGTGCCTGCTGAATGATCTCGAGGAGGGGTGAATTCCGGAACCAGCTGTGAGTGAGGGACCGATAAGATTTGTCATTTGAAGCCAGTTCTTTTATCACTTCCATTTCGGTCTTGGAGTGCGAAAGCATATCCACAAAATTATACACCACTACCGTAAGATCGTTATCCTTTTGAGTTTTGAAATTTTCTACCAGCTTTTTCCCGGCCTTGAGGCTACTTATTTTATGGTACTCCCATTTTATATTGAGGCCGATCCTTTTGAGCTGTTCGCGCAGAAAATCTTCCTCGTAATTATTTTTTCCTCCTTCGTCGGTATCGTTCTTCCAGTATTTCGGAAAAAGTTTTTCCATATCGCTGGGCATGAGTCCCGAGAAAATGGCGTTGCGCGCATATTGCGTAGCGGTAGGTAAAATGCTGTAATAAGGACTTTCAGCTTGTTTTTTATAATACGGATTTATAACGGGTTCAAAGGCTTTCCATTGGTCATACCGCATATTATCGACTACGACCAGCAAGGTCGGTTGATCTTTGCCAATTTCGGGAACAATTTTTTGCTTGAACAGGGTGTGCGACATCACCGGTGCATCTGCATCCTTGCCAAACCAGTCCGGATAATTGCGGTCAATGAACTTGCAAAATTGTGAATTGGCTTCATTCTTTTGAGATTCGAGGATCTCAACCATACTGCTGTCTTCGATATTCTCCAGCTGAAGTTCCCAATAAATGAGCCGTTGGTATAGCTCGGCCCACTCCTCGAAGGAATTCACCTGCGCCATATCCATGGCTATTTTCCTGAATTCCTGCTGATAGCTCGAAGTGGTTTTTTCAGAAACAAGCCGGGAATGGTCTAAATTCTTTTTGATGCTGAGCAGAATCTGGTTCGGGTTTACGGGTTTTATGAGATAATCGGCGATTTTGGAGCCTATGGCTTCTTCCATAATATATTCTTCCTCGCTCTTGGTGATCATTACCACAGGAAGGCTCGCCCGTTTTTCTTTAATTTCAGAAAGTGTTTCGAGGCCGGTAAGCCCGGGCATATTTTCGTCGAGAAAGACAATGTCAAAATTTTCCTCTTCAATCTGCTCCAGAGCCTCTGTACCACTCTTGCAAGTGGTTACTTCATAATTTTTGGATTCCAGGAATATAATATGGGGCTTCAACAGATCAATCTCGTCGTCTACCCAAAGTATTTTTATGTTGTTCATTTTGCTGAATTTGCTGAGCAATGCTGCTCATTTTTGCGGCCGGGCCGGTTTTTGGCTGCCATTAAGCCCATTGTGGACTCCATAACTTATATTTGCTATAAATAATAAGAAAAACAGGCTTGGCTTCCAATAAGAAACTTAAAATATTAAACGATCCAATTTACGGATTTATTACCATACCTAACCAGCGGATCTTTAACATCATTGAGCATCCTTTCTTTCAAAGGCTGCGTCGTATTTCCCAAATGGGACTCTCCTATCTTGTATATCCGGGGGCCCATCATACCCGTTTTCCACACGCCATTGGCTGCGTGCATTTAATGCAGAAGGCCGTGCAGATACTTCGCTACAAGGGGGTTGAAATTTCTGAAGCTGAAGAAGAAGCCTTGCAGATCGCTATTCTCATGCACGACATTGGGCACGGACCTTTCTCTCATGCCATGGAACACAGCATCGTAGAAGGGGTAGATCATGAGTGCATTTCACTCCTTTTTATGGAGGAAATGAACCGGAACTTTAACCAAAGTTTAACGCTGGCAATCGAAATTTTCAAGGGCACCTATAACCGTGCTTTTATGAATCAGCTTATTTCGAGCCAGATGGATATGGATAGGCTTGATTATCTCAAACGGGATAGTTTTTATACCGGTGCTGCGGAAGGCAACATCAACAGTGAACGGCTTATTACGATGCTGAATGTAGTAAATGATGAGCTGGTGGTGGAAGAGAAGGGAATCTATTCCGTAGAAAAATTTCTCGTGGCAAGGCGCTTAATGTACTGGCAGGTGTATCTGCACAAGACGAGCCTTGTGGCTGAACAATTGATCATAAGAGTGCTGAAAAGGGCCAAGGAGCTCATCGAGGCCGGAGAAGATCTGAAGGCAGGCACCGCTCTTGGTTATTTTCTACATAAGAAGATCACGAAAGAGAATTTCGATACCGAAACACTGCATATGTTCGCCAAATTGGATGATTACGATATTATTTCAGCGATGAAAGAATGGATTGGTGCAGACGATTTTGTGCTGAGCGAACTTTGCAAAATGCTGATCAACCGGAACCTCCTGAAGGTGAAGATCAAGAAGAAGAAACCTTCCGAAGCAAAACTGAAGAAGCACTGCACAGCGATCATGGAGAAATATCAGCTTTCGGAAAAAGAGGCGTCGTATTTTGTTTTTTCAGGAGAAGTGGCCAATCTCGCCTACATGAATGAAAAGAACAATATCAAGATCCTGAGCAAGAACGGAAAGATAAGCGATGTGACTAAAGTTTCTGATCAACTAAACCTGAAAGCACTCACCAAGACCGTGGTGAAACATTATATCTGCTATCCGAAGTCCAAACATTGACGCATTTTTTTTACTTTTGCCGGAATGAAGTTTACAGCAGAGCAAATAGCAGAAATTCTCGAAGGGGAGATTGAGGGGAATCCTCAGGCCGAAGTTTCTGAACTGGCTAAAATAGAAGAAGGCTCCGAAGGTTCTCTTACCTTTTTGAGTAATCCGAAATATACCTCCTATATATATACGACTAACGCTTCGATCACGATCGTTGATAAGGATTTTCAGGTTGAACATCCTGTGCAGACTACTTTAATAAGGGTGAAAGATGCCTATAAAGCTTTTTCGCGCTTATTGGAATATTACAACCAGGTAAAACTGAATAAGAGCGGGATCGAACAACCGAGTTATATTTCCGAGACCGTGACCTACGGTGAAAACATGTACCTGGGAGCTTTTGCCTATATAGGTGAGAATGTAAAATTAGGTGATAATGTAAAGATATATCCCAATGCCTTTATTGGGGACAATGTAAGGATTGGGAATGATGTAACTATTTTTCCGGGCGTGAAGATTTATTCGGAAACGCTTATCGGGAACGACTGTGTGATACATAGCGGAGCAATCGTAGGTGCCGATGGTTTTGGTTTTAGCCCGGGTGAGGATGGCGTTTACAGCAAGGTTCCGCAGATAGGGAATGTTGTAATTGAAGACAATGTGGATATTGGTGCCGGAACGACAATTGACCGTGCGACTTTAGGGTCAACCATCATCCGGAAAGGAGTGAAGCTCGATAATCAGATCCAGATCGCACATAATGTCGAAATTGGTGAAAATACCGCTATCGCAGCACAAACCGGAATTGCCGGTTCTACCAAGATCGGCAAAAATTGTCTTATAGGTGGACAGGTAGGAATTGTGGGGCATTTATCTATTGGAGATCGCGTAAAGATCCAGGCCCAGTCGGGAATAGGACGAAATGTGAAAGATGATGAGATGCTTCAGGGCTCCCCCGCTTTCGGTTATGGTGACTTCAATAAATCTTATGTGCATTTTAGAAATTTACCCAAAACTCTTGATATCATACATCAACTGGAAAAAAAATTAGGAAAGAATGGCTGAAAAATTGGCAAAACAACAAACTATACAAAATGTAATTTCTCTGGAAGGAGTGGGGCTCCATACCGGAAAAGAAGTTACTCTCACCTTTAAACCGGCACCCGAGAATACCGGTTTTGTTTTTAGACGTGTAGATTTGGAAGGCAAACCTGAAATTGAAGCCGATGTCAATTACGTGGTTGAAACCCAGAGAAGCACCAATCTTGAGAAGAATGGGGTGCAGATACAAACCTCAGAGCACGTGCTTGCGGCCTGTGTTGGTCTTGAAATAGATAACATTTATATAGAGCTCAATGCTTCGGAACCGCCCATCATGGACGGAAGCTCAAAATTCTTTGTGGAAGCCCTTGAAAAGGCAGGAATTGTAGAGCAGGAAGCTGAGCGGGAAGAATTTGTGGTAAACGAAGTTATTTCCTACCACGATGAAAAATCGGGTAGCGAAATTATCGTGATGCCGTGCGATGAGTACCAGGTCACTGCTATGGTTGATTTTGGAACCAAGGTGCTCGGAACACAAAACGCTTCCATTCTTCACCTTTCTGAATTTAAAGATGAGATTGCCAATGCCAGGACTTTCAGCTTCTTGCATGAACTTGAAACGCTGCTTGAGCATGGCCTCATTAAAGGTGGAGATCTGAACAATGCGATCGTTTATGTAGATAAGGAGATAAGCGAAGAGACCATGAAAAAATTGCGGTCTGCCTTCAGAAGAGAAGAGATATCTGTGAAGCCTAACGGAATTCTGGACAATCTTACGCTTCATTATCCCAACGAAGCGGCCAGACATAAATTACTGGATGTACTTGGCGACCTTGCTCTTGTTGGCACAAGAATAAGAGGAAAGGTGATCGCAAATAAACCCGGACATTATGTGAACACACAGTTCGCTAAAAAGCTTACAAAGATCATCAAGGCCGAGAAACGAAATAATGTTCCGAAGGTAGACCTTGAGCAGAAACCCATCATGGATGTGAACGATATCATGGATACGCTGCCACACCGGCCGCCGTTCCTGTTGGTCGATAAGATCTTTGAACTTACCGAAAGTCTGGTTATAGGGATGAAAAATGTCACTATGAATGAGCCTTTCTTCGAAGGACATTTCCCCGGAAAACCGGTAATGCCCGGTGTTCTGCAGGTGGAGGCAATGGCCCAGACGGGAGGGATCCTGGCGCTTAAATCTGTTCCCGATCCTGAAAATTACCTTACCTACTTTATGAAGATCGACAATGTGAGATTCAAGCAGCAGGTGGTGCCGGGAGATACCTTAATATTTAAACTGGAATTATTGGCGCCAATTCGCCGCGGAATCTGCCAGATGCAGGGCTACGCCTATGTGAACGGGAAACTCGCGACTGAAGCTGTACTCATGGCGCAAATTGTAAAATCAAAATAGAAGAAATGAACCAACCTTTAGCATATGTGCATCCCGGTGCCAAGATTGCCAAAAACGTGGTAATAGAACCTTTTACAACTATTCATAATAATGTGGTGATCGGGGAGGGAACCTGGATTGGTTCGAATGTAACGATAATGGAAGGGGCCCGCATCGGGAAGAATTGTAGTATTTTTCCGGGAGCTGTGATCTCCGCCATTCCACAGGACAAGAAATTTGACGATGAAGATACGATCACCGAAATTGGTGATAATACCACTATCAGGGAATGTGTGACCATAAATCGCGGTACTTCCGACCGGATGAAAACTGTGATCGGCAAGAACTGTTGGATCATGGCGTATTGCCATGTAGCTCACGACTGCGTGGTAGGCGATAACTGTATCTTTTCAAATAACAGTACTTTAGCCGGACATATCAATGTTGGGGATTATGTGATCCTTGCGGGAATGGCTGCAATTCAGCAATTCTGCAGCATTGGGAATCACGCTTTTGTAACCGGCGGTTCGCTGGTGCGAAAAGACGTTCCGCCGTTTGTGAAGGCGGGCCGTGAGCCTTTGTCTTATGTTGGGATTAATTCCATCGGACTTCGACGCAGAGGTTTTACTACGGAAAAGATCAGGGAGATACAGGATATTTACCGAATTTTATATCAAAAAAATTATAATAATAGCCAGGCAGTTGCTATTATTGAAGCCGAAATGCAGGCAACTGCTGAAAGGGATGAAATCCTTGAATTTATTAAGAACTCACAGCGGGGTATCATGAAAGGATACTTCAGCTCAAATTAAAAACACACATGGCAAGTACAAGTGATATCAGAAATGGTTTATGCATTCGCTACAACCACGACATCTACAAGATCGTAGAATTCCTTCATGTTAAACCTGGAAAAGGTCCGGCTTTCGTCCGCACCAAATTAAAGAGTGTCACTAGTGGCAAGGTGATTGACAATACTTTTTCCGCAGGGCATAAGATCGAGGATGTGCGTGTTGAAACCCATAAATTCCAGTTCCTTTACAGCGACGACGAATTTTATCATTTCATGAATGTGGAAGATTACACACAAATTCGTCTTACCGAAAGTGTGCTTGATCAGCCAAAACTTCTGAAAGAAGGAGAAGTGGTGACCGTGATCATTAATACGGAAGACAACATGCCACTTTCCGTAGAAATGCCTGCAAGTGTAGTGCTCGAAGTAACCCACACCGAACCGGGGGTAAAAGGGAACACTGCTACGAATGCCACTAAACCGGCTACTGTAGAAACCGGAGCTGAAGTAAACGTGCCGTTGTTCATAAACGAAGGGGACAAGATCAAAATTGAAACCGAAAAAGGTACCTATAAAGAACGAATCAAAGAATAGAATTTACTTTGAAAACAGCGGAAAATGAATTTCATTTTCCGCTGTTTTCTTTTGCTTAAGTCATATGAAATTTCCGCAAAAACACAGCCTGCAACAAATTGCGACCATTTTGTCGTGCGACTTCAAGGGTGCGCCCGATTTTCCTGTCTACGGAATGAATGAAATCCATGTGGTAACTCCCGGGGATATTGTTTTTGTAGATCATCCGAAGTATTATGACAAAGCCTTAAATTCGGCGGCGACGGTTATTCTTATCAACAAGGAAGTGGAATGTCCCGAAGGCAAAGCCCTTCTTATTTCTGACGATCCTTTCAGGGATTTCAATAAACTTACCCGGTTTTTCAGACCTTTTGAGGAAGCAGGAAGATCGATCGCAGAAACGGCCAAAATCGGAAAAGGAACGGTTATTCAGCCCAATGTCTTCATCGGAAACAATGTGGAAATCGGCGAAAATTGCCTGATCCATTCCAATGTGAGCATTTATGACAATGCCGTTATTGGAAATAATGTGACCATTCATGCAGGCACGGTACTGGGAGGCGACGCCTTTTACTACAAGAACCGTCCTGAAGGTTTTGATAAATTAATTTCTGGCGGAAGAGTTGTAATTAAAGATAATGTTGATATTGGCGCAAACTGTACCATAGATAAAGGGGTGAGCGGCGATACAACGATTGGAAAAGGAACCAAACTCGACAATCTTATCCAGATTGGCCATGACACTGTTATTGGCGAAAGATGTCTTATTGCTTCGCAGGTAGGTATTGCCGGGTGTGTGGTTATTGAAGATGAAGTCACCGTTTGGGGCCAGGTTGGAATGCGCAGCGGCATTGTAGTGAAGAAAGGCGGAGTAATGATGGGGCAGGCGGGAATCACGAAATCTACCAAAGAAGGAAAAATTTACACCGGAAATCCGGCGATGGAATCAAGGGCAAAATTAAAAGAATTGGCTCTTTTAAGACAATTGCCTAAATTGATCGAGAAATTAAAATAGTCACTATGAGTTTACAAGGGAAAGAAAAAGAGTTAGTAGAAAAATTTTATTGCTGCTTTTATACGAACCCTGATAATCTGGCCGATTACCTGCACCCTGAGGTTCAGTTGTCGTGGCATAGCAGTTCTGGGTCCAGCCAGATGGACTTCGATGCCATCTCTGCTTTGACCCACGATATGGCCGGTTCCTATGAGTCCTTGCGTACTGATATCAAAAAAGTTATCCAGGAAGACGGGAAGATCGCAGTGCATTTTACTTATCACGTGAATACCATTGAAAATCCTGAAGAAGAAATGGCACTGGCTCATTTTATGGCAATGTGGGAAGTAAAAGACGGGAAACTGTTCCGGGGCTATCAGATTAGCCAGCTGGCTGATGAGACTGAAAATCCTGTCGAGTAACAAAAGAAACTACATATAGATTCCAACCCTGTTCTTCCCGGAGCGGGGTTTTGCTCTTTAATGCTCATAGAGAGCATCAAAATTAAGCCAGAGAAAAAGTATTAAACTTCCCATCAGGATAATAAAAGCTAAGATAATCTCGCGGGTGGTTCTCCTGTACTTTTTTGGGCTGTAATTCAGTAGCTCCTTTTCAAGATTTTGGCTTTTCCGGTGAACATCGAATCCCAGGAGTCTCACATTTTCTCCTTGCTGGGTGAGATGATAAAGTCCTTCTTCTTCCTGGCTAATCAAATCCTCCCGGAGCAATTCCAACAGCGCTTTAGCAGTTTCTGAATTCTGTCTAAATTCCTTTCCTTTATAGATCTTGTTTAATATGGAATCGTGCACTCCTCGTTTCATTATTTCCAATACTGAATTTCATGGTGGTGTCTTAAACAGTTGTAGGGCTGTCAAATATACATTTTTTTCTGAAAGAAAAAACTGTCAACTCGACCCTTGTTCAATCCGATGATATCGACAAAATACATAAACAATCGTTAATGTGTTTTTATAGGGGGGATTTAGGTGCTTTCTGAGAGGGGATATTTAGTTTTTTCAGACTAAAAAAGACTCAATCAGATTTCGATGCAGCAATGTGAATTCTTCAATTTTACTACTACTTCCTGAACCGTTTTTTCCGAGGGCATTAAAGTATCGACGGCAGGAAATTGTATTTCATCTCAAAACAGGCGTTTTTCTGGTATTTTCATGCCAATAAACTTCAAAAAGGCTTTAAACTTTATTTTTAAAAACATACTTTTGTAAGGCAAAAATTCAAATAAATCTATGAGCGTTTTAGTCAATAAAGATTCGAAAATAATCGTGCAGGGATTTACCGGTAGTGAAGGTACTTTCCATGCAGAGCAAATGATAGAATACGGTACTAACGTTGTGGGAGGTGTAACTCCTTCAAAAGGAGGTCAGGAGCACCTTGGCAAGCCGGTTTTCAACACAGTTTCAGATGCTGTTAAGGAAACAGGTGCCGATGTATCGATAATTTTTGTGCCGCCTGCTTTTGCAGCCGATGCTATTATGGAAGCAGCCGATGCAGGTATCAAAGTGATCATAACTATTACTGAAGGGATTCCCGTAGCCGACATGGTGAAGGCTTCCGACTATATCAAAGACAGAGACTGCCGTCTTATCGGTCCTAACTGTCCCGGAGTTATTACTCCCGGAGAGGCAAAAGTTGGAATCATGCCCGGTTTCGTTTTCAAAAAAGGAAACGTAGGTATTGTTTCTAAATCTGGTACTCTTACCTACGAAGCGGCCGACCAGGTGGTAAAAGAAGGACTGGGAATTACCACAGCTATTGGTATTGGTGGAGATCCTATCATTGGAACCACTACGAAAGATGCTGTTGAGTTATTGATGAATGACGAAGATACCGAGTGCATCGTGATGATTGGTGAAATTGGCGGGCAATTGGAAGCCGATGCAGCCAAATGGATCAAAGAGAACGGGAACAAAAAGCCTGTTGTAGGATTCATCGCCGGTGAGACAGCGCCAGCCGGTAGAACCATGGGCCACGCCGGAGCTATCGTAGGAGGTAGTGAGGACACTGCCCAGGCTAAAAAAGCTATTCTTAGGGAGAACGGAATCCACGTGGTAGATTCTCCTGCTGAAATTGGAAAAAAGGTTGCAGAAGTTCTTAAGACTTTTGCATAAACCAAAATAAATTCTGGAATAAATCCTTCTGCTTTGCCCCGAAATTGGGCATTTCAGGAGGATTTTTTATTTTAGGAGTTTCAGCTTTTGTTATCTTTGAACTGATATAAATCTTGATCATATGAAATTATTAGAGGGAAAAAGTGCTATCATTACTGGCGGTAGCCGCGGAATAGGAAAAGGCATCGCTAAAGTCTTTGCAGAACAGGGAGCTAATGTGGCTTTTACTTATAATTCTTCAGCTGAAGCTGCACAGGAACTTGAAAAAGAGTTGACTGCCCTGGGCGTAAAAGCCAAGGGTTATAAATCGAATGCCGCCAGTTTTGAGGAAGCTCAGGAACTCATTAAAAACGTGGCCGAAGATTTCGGCGGAATAGATATTCTTGTGAATAATGCAGGGATCACCAAAGACAACCTTCTAATGCGTATGAGCGAGGAAGACTTCGATAAAGTGATCGAGGTGAACCTGAAGTCGATATTTAATATGACCAAAGCGGTACAGCGTACCATGTTGAAACAGCGCTACGGAAGCATCATCAATATGAGCTCTGTGGTTGGGGTAAAAGGAAACGCCGGGCAGGCCAATTACGCTGCTTCCAAGGCCGGGATCATTGGTTTTTCCAAGTCAATGGCGCTTGAACTGGGCTCCAGGAATATCAGGACCAATGTGATCGCTCCCGGGTTTATCGAAACCGAAATGACCGAAAAACTCGACGAAAAAACCGTGCAAGGCTGGAGAGATGCCATTCCGCTTAAAAGAGGAGGAAAGCCTGAGGATATTGCGAATGCCTGTGTTTTTCTCGGCAGCGATCTCAGCGCCTACATCACCGGCCAGGTCTTGCACGTAGACGGCGGCATGCATACCTAACAGCAAGTTAGAAGTAAGTTTATTTTTTCTAACTTTAGGACTCTGCTTCTAACGCTAATCAATGTCATTATTAACAATTACATACATAGCCCTGGCAGCAATTCTTGCGCTGGGGCTCGCTTTTTTCCAATACTTCTATAAAAGCAGGAAGAGGGGCAGGAATGCTTTTATTTTTTTGTTTCTGCGTTTTGCCGGTATTTTTATTGTCCTGCTCTTGCTGATTAATCCCAAGATGGTCACGCGTAGCTATGAAGTCGAAAAACCTGATCTTGTTCTTGCAGTAGATAATTCGGCTTCTATTGCCCGGTTGAAGCAGCAGGGGCAAGTGCAGAGATTAATTAATAACCTGAAAGAAAACAAGTTCATTCAGCAGAATTTTGATCTGAGTGAGTTTAGCTTCGGAAAAGGAATTGCGTCCGGAGACTCCCTGGAATTTGACCAATCTCAAACCGATATTAATGCAGCGCTGAATGATCTCAAGGATCTCTACAAAAGACGCAATGCTGCCCTAATCCTCATCACCGATGGGAATCAAACCCTTGGCCGTGATTATTCTTATTTTAAAACTTCCGGTAACATACAGTTGTTCCCAGTGGTGGCAGGAGATACTTCTACTTATGCCGATCTGCAATTATCGCGGCTGAATGTAAACAGGTACGCGTTTCTCAATAATCGCTTTCCGGTAGAAACTATTCTCAATTACTACGGAACTGATCCTGTAACCACCCAATTTCAGATAAAAAGTGGAGACGCGGTGGTTTTTACTCAAAAAATAAGCTTTGATTCTGAAAAAACTTCAGTTGTGGTTCATGCCGAATTACCGGCAAACCGGCTGGGCGTACTTACCTATGAGGCCGAACTCATTCCTTCTTCAGCAGAAAAAAATATCCTCAATAACACCGAAAAATTTGCCGTAGAAGTGATCGATGAGCGCAGCA
>JBAWAB010000174.1:0-8722 GCA_049589035.1 Salegentibacter sp. | reverse complement strand
GCCATCATGAACAGGTAAGGTGAGTGCGGCTGATCCATTTTCCAGGTGTCGGTGCGGGTGCCGTCTCCATTTTCCTTTTGATCCACCATAATACCGTTGGAAAGGCTCACGTATTTTGAAGGTACGGTCATAGCGATTTCTTCGGTGGTTTTCTGATTCGGGTCGTCAATAGTCGGGAACCAGCAGGAAGAAGATTCGGTTTCTCCCTGAGTCCAGATCTGGGTAGGCTTGTAAGGATCTTTGCCTTGCGGATTGATGAAGAACAATCCTTTGGCATCTACAATGGCGCTGCCGCCGGCCAGTTTCAGCTCATTGGGCTTGGCCGTATAGTCGATATAGATCGTGTATTCATCTTCCTTTTGATACTCCTTATTAAGGGTGATATGTAGCTGAAGGCCGTCTTTGTATGAATATTGGAGCGGTTGCTTTTTTCCGTCTGTCAACAGTGAAATTTCCTGGATGTCCATACCCTTGGCGTCGAGTACGAGTGAATCTGTGGCGTAAAAATGGGGAGAAAGCGTAAGCCATTCCTTTCCGTAGAGATAGGCTTTATCATAGTCGAAAGAAACCTCCAGTTTGGTATGCACGAGGTCGTTCGTCTTGGTGGCCGTGGCCTTATAGGTTTTAAAGGGAGAATATACCTGTCCGTTAATATGCGTGCGCAGCGAATCGGTTTGGGCGAAGGCCACTGTTTGTATGGTAAAAATAAATAAAAGCAGAGACCACAATCGCAAGGATTTACGATTGAAATTTTTCGTTTTCATAGATGTTTTTTTAAGCGGGCTAAATATAATGAAAAGATGAAGTTTCTCCTGAGAATTCATTAGTTCCTTTATTTCTTTAACCGTTCCTATTCCGGGAATGAGAAAAAAACACAGGAGGTGAGGTTATTGAAATATTCCTTATTTTTATTGAACTTCTATTTTATAGATAAATAAATTCTCATGTGTATAAACAAAAAATTACTTCAGGGAAGCCTTCTTTTTGCCTTTTTTCTTCTGATTTCTTTTCAGCTACAGGCGCAATCGCAATTCAAAGTTTTGCTGATCACAGAAACGGCCGGCTGGCATCATGGATCTATTTCCAACGGAATTGAAGCAGTAAAAAAACTTGCTGAAAGGCATAATTTCGAAGTGGATGTTCAACAAAATGCCATCCCGATTACCGAAGAAAGTCTCAAGAAATACGAGGCTGTTATTTTTTTAAGTACCACCGGAGATATTTTTAACGAGGAGGAACAAGAAGCCATCGAGCATTTCATACAATCGGGGAAAGGCTATGTGGGCATTCACGCTGCTGCCGATACCGAGTATGACTGGCCGTGGTATAATAAACTGGTGGGGAGAATGTTCCATATTCACCCTGCACAGCAAACGGCTAAATTAAGAGTAATGGATCATAATTTTCCCGGACTTGAAGCCTGGCCAGACACAATGTTGTGGACCGATGAATGGTATGAATTTCAAAAAGAAGAAGCAGAAAACCTTCATTATTTAGTTCGTGTAGACGAAAACACGTATAATCCAGTGGTGACCTGGAAAAACCGCGACAAAGACGAAAATGGAAAAATGATGGATCGGCATGGCGAAGGAATGGGAAAAATGCACCCGGTGGTGTGGTACCATACGTATGATGGCGGCCGTGCATTTTACACCGCATTAGGACATATTCCTGCTATTTGGGAAAATCAGTATTTTTTGGATATGTTATATGGCGGGATTTACTATGCCGCAACCGGAAAGGGTATAGAGAAGGAGTAAAAGAGTTAAGAAATTTTTGCCTGATACCGTCGCGGGTAACCCAAGAGAAAAGACCAAAATCACCTGAACATTTTTGCTATGGTGCCAGTAGAACTTAATTAGCAGGCTTGTCTTAAAATTATTATATAAATCTGCATTTAACTTTTGGATGCTGCTTTTTTTCTTACATTCTGAAAAAAAGCTATGAAAAGCAGTAATAAGACCATCGAGAGCTATCTTTCTTCTTCGGGTAAAACAGCGGGAGATATTGGGCTCACCAAAGACGACCTCAAGGCTTCTTTCCTTCAGAAGCTTTTCTACGGGCTCGGGCGTATTCCCGCCGTCACTACTTCTAATGATCTTTATACGGCTCTTGCCCTTAGTATTCGCGATCGGGTATTCCGGCAATTTGTGCTCTCTCTTGAGCAGTTTTCACAACAGGATGCAAGGGGAGTGGCTTATCTTTCTGCGGAATACCTTCCGGGGCCGCACCTGGCGAACGATCTTTTGAACCTGGGAATCACAGAAGAGACGAGGGAAGCTTTAAAGGAACTCGATCTGGACCTGGACGAACTGATAGAAGAAGAGGTAGAACCGGGCCTGGGCAACGGTGGTCTTGGAAGGCTGGCTTCCTGTTACCTTAATTCCATGGCTACTCTGGGAATCCCTTCTATTGGTTACGGAATTCGCTATGAATTCGGCATATTCAGGCAGGAGATGCGCGATGGCTGGCAAACTGAAGTTACCGATAAGTGGCTGCACTTCGGAAATCCCTGGGAAATTGTACGGCCGGAGATCTCCTATGAGGTAAAATTTGGCGGAAGAACCGAAGCTCATATGGATGAAAATAATAAATATCGGGTGAACTGGATCCCGGATTCTGTTATAAGAGGAACGGCTTACGATACGCCTATTCTCGGCTACAAAAGTAACGGGATCATTATGCGGCTCTGGAAAGCTGAAGCAGTCGAATCCTTTGATTTCTCTGCCTATAATGTGGGCGATTACTACAAGGCCGTGGAAAAGAAAATGAGGTCAGAGAATATTACGAAAGTACTTTACCCTAATGACGAGAATCTCTCCGGAAAAGAGCTCAGGTTAAAGCAGCAGTATTTTTTTGTGAGTTGCTCCCTTCAGGATCTCATTCGCCTGCATTTGCTTCAGGGAAGAAAGCTGGAGAAATTCCATGAGAAATTTACTATTCAGTTAAATGACACCCATCCCTCCATAGCGGTTGCCGAGCTCATGCGCTTGCTGGTAGATCACTACGAGATGGAATGGGAGGAGGCCTGGAAAGTCACCAGCCATACCTTTGCCTATACCAATCATACCCTTTTACCGGAAGCTCTTGAGAAGTGGTCGGTAAGCTTGCTGGGGCGCCTGCTGCCGCGGCACATGGACATTATTTACGAGATAAACACCCGTTTTCTCCGGGAATTACGCGAAAAAGGATACAGCGGCGAAAAAATCGCGCAGATGTCCCTGATCGACGAACATGGAGAGACTTCTGTGCGGATGGCGCATCTAGCCACCCTTGGCAGTTATAAGGTCAACGGCGTATCGGCCCTGCATTCCGGATTGCTGAAAAAGCAGGTGCTTAATAATTTCGCAGAACTCTGGCCTGAGAAATTCACTAATGTCACCAATGGTGTGGCTCACCGGCGGTTCCTGGCTGTGAGCAATCCCGGATTGTCATCACTTATCAGCGAAAAGATCGGAAAAGAATGGATCACCGATCTCACCCGGCTGCATGATCTTGAAAAGCTGGCTGATGATGACCAATTTCAGCAAAGATGGATGCAGGTGAAGCTGGAGAATAAGAAAAGGCTGCGCAGGCTGCTGAAAGAACGAAGCAATGTGGAGGTAGATCCTGAAATGCTTTTTGACGTCCAGGTGAAGCGAATTCATGAGTACAAGCGGCAGCATCTCAAGGTGCTACATATTTTGAGCCTGTACCTTCGACTGAAAAAGGGAGAAGGAAAAGATATAGTTCCTTCAGCTTTTATTTTCGCCGGAAAAGCCGCTCCGGGATATTTTATGGCCAAATTGATCATCAGGCTCATCACGGCTGTGGCCGATCTTGTGAATAGTGACGAGGAAGTAAAGGATAAACTGAGGGTGGCTTTTCTGCCCAATTTCAATGTAAAACAGGCACAGCAGGTATATCCTGCAGCCGACCTTTCAGAACAGATCTCCATGGCCGGAAAAGAAGCTTCAGGAACGGGAAATATGAAATTCGCTCTTAACGGCGCCCTTACAGTGGGAACTTTAGATGGAGCCAATGTAGAAATACGTGAGGAAGTGGGAGCAGAGAACTTCTTCCTTTTCGGGCAAACCACCGATGAGGTAGAAGCTACCCGCACAACAGGATATCGCCCTTCGGAATTCTACGAGCAAAATCCGGAATTGAAGGAGGTGCTCGATTTTCTTCTTTCCGAGGAACTTTCAGGAGGGAACAGAGAACTTTTCAGACCTCTTCATGACAATCTCTTGCAGCAGGATCCCTACCAGTTATTGAAGGATTATCAGTCTTACATCGATTGTCAGGAACAGATTCACGAAGTTTGGAGAAAACCGAAGGAATGGGCACGAAAATCTATTCTGAATGTGGCCAATATGGGGAAATTCTCTTCAGACAGGTCTATAAAAGATTATTGTGAGGAGATATGGAAGGTAGAGCCGGTAAAGGTTTAGGGGGAACAAAAGGCAGCTGAAATTCAGATAAATCTTACCCCGATTTTCGGACCGCTTTTTTGATCAACTCAAGATTGCTCAGTTTTAATGGTTCACGGTACTGCTTGCAATAGTCGGTATGATAGCGATGTTTCGACATGAAGCCAATTTGTATTTCATTCCACTGCCCGGGAGTGAGGTTGGGCTGGTAATGCAGTAACTCCTTGTACAGGCGGTCACTGATCTCGGTAAAGCGCGTGGTGCCCAAATATTCGAGATCGGCATCGGCGAGGATGTTTTCGAGTTTCGTCTTCGGCTTTTGAGGAATCTGGGTAGCCATGATCATATTACAGATTATTTCGATCTCTTTTGGCTTAATTCCGTATTCCTCGAGTTCCTCCCGCGCAATTCTGCAACTTATCTCTTCATGTTTCTCCCGGCTCAACATAAAACCGGTGTCATGATACAAGGCAGCCAGCTTCAGCAGGAAAAGATCGTGAGCTGAGACCTTTTCGCGGTCGGCAATGAAAATCGTCTTTTCCAGTACATACCTGGTATGTCCGGGGCTGTGGTAATGCAGCCAGGAGGGGAGTTTTTGTTCCAGGTTAGCCATTACCTGGCTGTATATCTTATGAAACTGATCCATTAAAAATTTCTTTCGAAAATCTTCATATTGCCTGGAAGGGACATCAGGTTGTTTTCTTTAAAAAGAAGAAATTCATACCTCTAACTTACCAAATTTTTGTGAATTACTGAGTCTCAGGATGTTTTTATGCTTTTTTTTCAGAAGTAGAGAGAGAAAAACCGCATCCATATTCATGATTTTGCTCTCGTCTTCCGTAGGAAAAAAAATAAAAAAGTAATCCATTCATCTCAATAAAGCTATAGCCATCGATAAAATCGTGCAGTTCAAAGGCATTTAGAGCTGTTTACCGAAAAGTTCTTTTTTGGTGTTCCTATCTTTACTACCTTGATAATCAGGTAATTTAGAAACTTCAAATGGATTAGGTATGGAAACGGACAATACTCTTACGATTACTCTTACAGTAGATACGGCAAAAATAAAGCCTGGTAAGGTAGACGATTATATAAGTTTCTCAGATGGACAGGAACATCCGAAGGGGCAAAAACCGGAGGAATTTACTTCGAAAGTTAAAAAGAACATGGAGGTGGAATGGATTGGAAAACCCAAAGATGAAAAAAGCGGCGATGTTATAAGCATAAAAAAGGTGAATTGGGAAAAGGATGCTAAGATATTAAGGGAAAAGGATCACCATGGCAATAATAAAGGAAAGGTTAATGCCAGGGTGAAGGATGAGCACGTTCCCGGCGAAGAAAAGTATAGTCTGCACTTCTCGGTGACCTATAAAGATCAAAAAACTCAGAATTTCCCCCCTATAGACCCAAAGCTTACCATGGCAAAAGAGGCATAGCAATGTTTCTATACTGAAAATTTTTAGCTGATGATTATATGCGAATAAAGGAATTTCTTTTGTTTATGTTGCTCGGTTTCTTCTGTCTTGAGGGATTTTGTCAGGACCAGAAGATTGCGGATAGCCTGAAAGCTATTTACAGGTCTGATAAGGCCAGGCAGAATGATCTATCATTGCTTAGACTGATTGGGCGCAACGAAACGAAACCCGACAGTGCTATCAAATATGCTCAACTTTTAATCACACGTGCCATAGCTGATTCTAATTTCTCAATGGCTCAAGCTGGATTTATGCAGAAGGGGGCTGCACTAAGACAGAAAGCTGATTTTGACCAGGCTTTGGAATCTCTGTTCAGCGCGATAAAGTATGCCCAGAAGTTAAAAGATGAGAATAAAATTGCCTCCTCTTATGTTGAAATAGCCAACGTCTACAGCCTGAATGGGAATGGAGCGAATGCTGCTCTATATTACAAAAAGGGGCTTGAGACCTTTAGAAAAGGCAATGATTCCGTTCAATTAGGAAAAGCCTTATTCAATGTGGGGGATGAGTTGCTGAGGGTCGGGGATTTACAAACAGCACGACAATATACAAGGGAAGCTGCAAAAATTTTCGAAAAGAAGGATTTCCCATTAGGCCAGGCATACTGTCTCGGTAATCTGGGAATTATCTTTGCAAAAATGGGCCAGGATATCCCAGCGGAGAGAAATTTGCAGAAGGCCGTTGATATCCTCCAACACTTTGAAGACTATAATGCCATTGCGGAATATCTAACTTATATGGCAGACATTTACCACGAACAGGGAGATGAACAAAAAGCCATACAATACACTGAAAGAAGCCTTGATCTTGCCCAAAGATACGACCTGAAAGACCAGCTATCAACCTCCAATTATAAATTGTCTGACCTATATGCGGCGGCGGGAGATTCAGCCAAAGCCTTTGGATATTACAAAAATTATATAACCTTCAGGGATAGCGTTACCAATCTGGAGTCGGTTCGGCAGATGGCTGATCTTCGCACCAATTTTGAGATCTCCCAGAAGCAGACCGAAGTAGATCTGCTAAATCAGCAGAAAAAAAATCAGAAGAATATCGTGATCGCGACCATTATAGCCTTGGTTCTCATTGTATTACTCGCTTTTGGACTTTACCGGCGAAACCGGTTCATCAGACGAACGAATCTTATTATCGAAAAAGAAAAAAACAGGTCAGAACATTTGCTGCTAAACATCCTTCCGGAAGAAACTGCTGCTGAACTGAAAAACAGCGGCAAAGTTCAGGCGAAACGGTTTGAGGAGGTGAGTGTGCTTTTTACCGATTTTAAAAGCTTTACACATTATGCTGAAAATCTTACTCCGGAAGAACTGGTAGAAAGCGTGGATTTTTATTTTTCAAAATTCGATAGTATCGTGGAGAAATACGGCCTGGAAAAAATAAAGACAGTGGGGGATTCTTATATGTGTGCTGCTGGAGTACCTTTTCCCGTTCAGGATCATGCCGAGAGACTGATTTTTGCAGCCCTTGAGATGGTGGCTTTTGTTAATGAAGCTAAAGAAGAGGACAAAGACAGGAGAGCACGTTTCGAAATACGCCTTGGTATTAACAGCGGTCCTGTGATCGCAGGAGTAGTAGGTAGTAAGAAGTTTGCTTATGATATCTGGGGGGATACTGTGAATATCGCCTCACGAATGGAAGCCTGTTCAGAGACAGGAAAACTTAATATCTCTGAAAATACCTATCTGCTCATTAAAGACAAATTTGAGTGTGAATACAGGGGAGAAATTGATGTGAAGAATAAAGGAAGAATGAAAATGTACTTTGTGAATAAAGCCTGTGAGGAGAAATTAGTGGCTGCATCTTAAGCCCGCTACATCAACATCAGAGATCGGGCTGCCGGTATTTTTTAATTAAAAATCAGGAAAATGATAGAGCGAATTGAGGGCCTTAGTGAGAATATGGTAGGATTTAAATTTGCGCGGCAGGTAACCGAGAAGGAATATGAGGAAGTCATCTTTCCCGCCATTAAAGACCAGTTGACGAAACAGGCAAAGCTTAGGATCCTTTGTTATTTTGCAGAAGATACAAAGGTGAGTCTGGGCGCTATGTGGGATGATACGGTAATGGGACTTAAGCACTACTTTGATTGGGAACAGATCGCGGTAGTCACTGATCTCGCATGGATAAAGCACAGCTTTAAAGCTTTTGGTTTCTTAATTAAAGGACATCTGAAGATTTACCCGGCAGATGAAATGCAGCAGGCGATAGATTGGCTGGAAGAAAGGTGATCATTTACTGAGAAAAAGCCGTTCCTTTTTCTATTTATAAATACTTGATTTTATCCTATTAAAACAGAGAGCCTTCTGACATTAAAACCTCAAAAACAGCTTTTTAGCGAATTTGTAGGACATTGGTCTAAAAAATTTTTTGGTAAGCTTCTTCTTGTGTATTTTAGAATCACCATAACATAAGTAGGTTAAGTTCATGGTAGATTTGGGGCAAAAAAAGGTGGACGAAAGTCCGCCTTTTTTTATCATCAGCCTCCGAAATTAAACCTACAGGCAAAGCAAAAAGGCCGAACGTTAATAATCGGTTCTTTTCTTTGGAAGTCACCTCCCCAACATAACCCTACAACACTCTTTAGAAAATGTATGCAAATGCGCATTTGCAAATGTAAGCCTACATTTTACATGTTGCAGTCCAGCATGCAAAGAGAACATTTTTTGAAATAGCAATTCTCCTGAATGAAGGTTTGCCTTCAAGATCGGGAAAGGACCCATAAAAAGGAAAAACCATTCTAAATATCATCTAAACTAAAATTTATGAGAACTTTAAAAACTTTACTTTTTGGCCTGGGAATACTCACTCTAGTGCTAATCT
>JBAWAB010000173.1:0-3322 GCA_049589035.1 Salegentibacter sp. | reverse complement strand
GTTCGGCATGACGTCAAAGCCCGGTACCATCAGGTTTTAAAGTTTAAGAGTTTGAGGTTTCTGGTTCACTCACTGTTCAATCTGCGGGTTTCAGCGTGATCTGCGGGAGAAATCGGGTTCGCGTAGATTTGTAATGGGCTTCGACTATTCCCTTCGGGGCTCAGCCTGACATGCGACTCCCAGTCACAATGATTCAGGTAGTTACCCCCTCCGGGGGAGCCAGAGGGGGATTATGGACCTAAAACTTCAGACCCAGCCCTGCTGAGAAACGAAGGCCGTCTTTGCTGTTGAAAAGGCTGAAAGTTGCATTGATAGCATCGGCACTGTTTATCCAGAACCCGCCTCCGTAGTCATCATGCCAGCGGTGACTGGTTTCATTATCATACCACACCCTACCCAGGTCATAGCCACCAAAGATTCCGATCTGCATCGGTAAGAAATGGGTCTCAAATTCATTGAAACTGTATCGAAGATCAGCACCCGCCGCGAAAGCACTCTTCCCGGTAAAACGGTCTCTTCTGAATCCTCTCAGACCTTTGTCATCCCCCAATTGTGCTGCCTGGTAAAATTGGTAATCATCGCCCATAAGCAGATGGGTATGAGCTTTAGTGTTCAACACCAGTTTCCGGTCACGGGTAAGTGCATTATAAAACTCCAAAGAAGATTTAAAATAGCCAAAATGATCTTTGATCTGGTCAGCATTGGCCTTAGCTCCCAAATTCACCAGGAATTTCATTCCCCTGGTGGGATTCAGCACGTCATCATAACTTTCATACTTGTACAAGGCATTGAGTCCCAGAAAATACTTTCTGCTATAGAAATCTGAATCGGGACTGAATTCCTCTGATACAAAACGACCCGGAGAATCTTCTACTTTTACGCCTTCAAAGGTGCCTTTATAACTGAAATAACTTCCAAATGGTGTTTCGTTCACAAATCCGAAATCAGCTCCATATTCATCGATTTGCACCCGGTTGTAATCGAAGCTTTCGGTATCGTCCGGATTCTGACTTTCATTCCCGAATCCGAAGAAATTCTGCGGATAATTCCTGTTGGTATAGTGCACGCCTACTTCCAGGTTGTATTCTCCAATAATACTCGCAAATATTCCTTTGTAGTAAAGTTTATAACCTCCTGTGGAAGAATAGTAGCCAGCCCCAAAAGTGTGCTGCGAGGTGAAAGGATTCCTTTTGAAACCGTAATTGGTGCTCACTGTTTCTACTCCAATCTTAAAGCCGTCATCCGGATTATACCCGAAGCCGGGGGAGATATTCCCTGTTTTATAGATCCTTTTATTTTTATCGTAGTTATTGATCTTATACTTATCGGTCAGCCGGAATTTCGCTTCCCCTTCTTTCTTGATCGTATTCGGCTTACTCTTGTAATCATAGATCTTTACCTTTTCACCTGTCTCGATATCGTAAATATCATTGTTCTGTCCTCCTATGATCTTCAGCGGGATAAGATTGTCTCCTGTGCCCTTCACATTGATCTTATCATCATCGTCCAGCGCATAGATCCAGATATTTTTTGTTTCCTTTTTATTATAGACCTTATCGCTTAGGGCTTCTCCCCTTTCTCCATCCTTGTTGCGGGTTACGGTGACACGCGTTTTTCCTCCGGGCATGCGCATAACATCTACAAAATCGTCTTTGTCGGTCCCGGTGACAATAGCGAGTTTGGCAAAATAATCGTAGTAGCGCATAGCAATGTCAACAATATTGTCACGGCGTCCTTTGAGCTTTTCAACGATATCTTTGGTTGTTTCGCCCTGTGTTTCCGGCGGAAGTTTTGAAAACGCCTCTTCTATGACCTCATCGGTGATATGATTCTGAACATATTTCGCCTGTTCCAGCCAGGTTTCCCGTCCTACATTCTGAAGGATCGAGCGGTCCAGGCCTACCGCCGCAGTATTGAACCAGGCGACATCCTTAATATCTGTATCGTACTTGCCGAATTGTTTTGCAAAACCGGTCAATCCGCGTAGCGTTCCGAAGAAAGCGCCGTCAAAATTCGAGAAAACCTGGTCACGGTCACGCGGAATCGGTTCAAAAGTATGATGACCTTCTTCATCCTCGATCTCGGCCCAACGCCATTGATCCTCATGCCTGTCCCAATCTCCAATAAGCATATCAAAGATCCGCGCCTTCACATAAGCCGGTTCATCAAGACTATATTTTTCATCGCGGCGCAGCCTTTCCTGCATTCCGGCGGTGCTCACAATATCATGATTGGGGCTTCCGAAGCTATCATGGCCCAGCCAATGCTCTTCAGGGCGTTCCACGATCATATAAATATCATCCCCATGATCGTAATTATAGCGGCCGAGCTTTTTTTGCTTCGGAAGATAATAAAGCTTCGGATCGGTATGGTTTACATTTACCGCTTCCGAAAGTGTGGGAATGGCCAGGAAAGCGTACGGATGGGCCGCCGTAAAGAAGTCATTGACAGCATTCTCTGCAAAAGTATTCTTCAGTTCATCCTCGATAGGAGTCGTCTTGAAGGCAACTTTTTGCAGGTATTGCACCGCTTTTTTACGAATACGCCGAAGGTTGTATTCTCTCCCCAGGCTGTCGCTCACCCGCACAGAAACCGTCTGATGCCCGCCACCTTCCTGTAGTGGTGTAAGACCGCCATAAAGGGTATCAAGATCTGCCACCTTCAGCTTCACTTTGGTACCATACAATTCGCGGTAGCGCTTTCCCCAGATGGTTTTCTGCAAAGGAGTTTTTTCGGTTTCTTCTTTTTTATAGACGGAAGCGGTGATGGTCTTCGGAAAATGAGAAGGAACCTTCGAAAGATCATAGGGTTTGGGAGCGGCAAAGACTTCTTTCTGATACAGTAACTTCGGCTGATTATTCTCATTGCCATAGTAGCTCACCCAGGAAGATCCATCTTCAAAAACATCCAAAACCGCAAAGCCCTGTTCGGGATAAGCGAAAAGTCCGTCGTTACTAAGGGTTACAAAATTCCCTTTAGACCCGGCACCCGAAACGATCTGTCTAATGCTGTCATGTTCGATATATTGCAAAGTGTGCTCATGTCCCGAGACAAAGATTAGCCGCCCTGCATTGTGCGCCATGGTTTCCAGCCTCTTTCGCATTGCTTTGTAGCGCTCATTCTGAAGGTCCTGAATGGAAACTCCCCCTGAGGTTCGAATGAGCATAGCCAGAGAGCCAAGGATTGGAACCGGGATTTTTTTCTGGGATGGATATAGATTTTCATCAAAGTTATACTGACCTCCATGCACCCCATTCGTGTAAAGCGGGTGATGTATGGCAACGATGATAGTCTTGTCTTTGCCTTTTTCAATTTCATTCTG
>JBAWAB010000172.1:0-11012 GCA_049589035.1 Salegentibacter sp. | reverse complement strand
TGACAACAGAATTGGCGGACTGCTGATGCATTCCATAGATATCTCTCAAAAGAAGGAAGCCGAAAGAGCAAAGAAAGAAAAAGAGAACTTGCTGGAAACTATCCTTGACAAGATAGATGTGGGCATTATCTCCTGTGATGAGAAGGGAAAACTTACGCTTTTCAACAGGGCTATTAAAGAATGGCACGGGCTTCCTCCCGCAGATATTCCCCAGTCAGAACTCCAGGAGTATTATGGCCTGTACCGCACTGATGGTAATACTCCCCTGGAAACTCACGAAATCCCATTGATCAAAGCTCTGCGAGAAGGTGCTGTGAACAACGAAGAAATGCTCCTAAAACCAAAGAACGGAAAGTCAAGGCTCCTCACGGTCACTGGTTCGGAGTTAAGGAACCCGGATGGCAAATTAGCGGGTGCCGTTGTCGCGCTACACGACATCACTCAGCGAAAAGTAGCCGAAGAGAAATTGCGCATTAGTGAAGAGGCCTTCAGGGGAAATTTTGAAAATGCTGCTATTGGAATGGCTATTCTCACTCCAAGAGGTCAATGGCTGGAGGTCAATTCCAGCCTGTGCAAGATGTTGGGCTATTCCGCCAACGAACTTAAAGAGCTGACCTTTCAGGATATTACTCACCAGGAAGATCTACGTAAAGATCTGCTTCTGCTTAAAGAACTTTTAGCCGCCAAAAGAGATTTTTACGTCATGGAAAAGCGCTACACTCGCAAGGACGGCGAACTGGTTTATGCTCTTCTCTATATTTCTCTTGTGAGGGATGCAAAAAATGAACCTCTTCACCTCATCGCCCAGATCACCGATGTGACGGCGCAAAAAGTTGCGGAGCAAAAACTTGTAGAGGCGCTTTCCAGAATTGAAGGCTTGCTGGAAGCCAGCTCGCAGGTAAGCATTATTGGTACCGATACCGAAGGAAAAGTCACCGTTTTTAACCGTGGTGCAGAAAACCTTCTGGGCTACTCCCGGGATGAAGTACTCCTGAAAAGATCGTTGCTAGATTTCCACCTGAAAGAAGAGGTAGCGAAAACGGGCCGTGAAATGCCGGGTAAAGAAAAGAAACATGGCTTTGATGTGCTGGGGATCCTCGCGGGAAAAGATAAATTCGATACCCGCGAATGGTCTTATGTTCGTAAAGATGATAGCCGTTTCCCCGTGCAGGTCACGCTCACTGCTATTAAGGAAGAAGGAATTTTGACAGGGTATCTTGCAGTCGCTGCCGACATCAGTGAAATCAAGAAGGTTGAAAAAGAGGTGAAATCATTATTAGATGTTACCAAAGATCAGAATGACCGGCTGAGGAATTTTGCACACATCGTTTCCCATAACCTGCGTTCTCACTCCGGAAATCTGGCTATGCTCCTGGATTTATATATCCAGGAAAATCCTGAAGTGGAAGAAAACGAGATGATACGCCATCTCATCACCGCCTCTCAAAATCTGAAGGAAACTATAACTCACCTCAACGAAGTGGTTCTTATAAATACTTCGGTAAACGACAATCTTCTAAGCCTGAACCTCACCGAAAATGTAGACCAGGCTATAAGGAACGTATCAGCTCTGGCTGAAGAAGCCGACGTAGAGATCATTAATGAGATAAGTCCGGAAGTCAATATTATGGGGCTTCCGGCATATCTTGACAGTATTCTGCTGAATTTCCTGACCAACGGAATAAAATACAGTTCTGCAGATAGAGATAGTTATATCAGACTCAGCACGACAAGAAGGCGGAAATTCACCGTGCTTAATATCGAAGACAATGGGCTGGGGATTGATCTCAAAAAATTTAAGTCGAAATTATTCGGAATGTATAAGACCTTCCATACTAATAAAGATGCCCGCGGAATTGGTTTGTTCATCACAAAAAATCAAATCGAAGCCATTGGCGGTAAAATTGAAGTGGAAAGTGAAGTAAACGCGGGTACTACCTTCAAAATATTTTTAAAACATGAAAAAAATTGATCTTGCCTGCATCATTGATGACGATCCCATCTTCGTCTTTGGTGCAAAAAAAATAATGGAACTGGGAAACATCTGTAACAGTTTCATGGTATTCTCCAACGGCGAAGAAGCCCTAAACAACCTGCGGGCGGTGATCCAGGGAAATGAAACCCTTCCAGATGTCATTCTTCTTGATCTTAATATGCCTGTGATGGATGGCTGGCAGTTTCTCGATGAATTCATCCAGGTGCCCTGCGAAAAGAATATCACCATCTATATTGCAACTTCTTCCATCGATCCTGCCGATGTTGACAAGGCGCGGGAGTACGATAATGTGAGTAATTATATAGTTAAACCTATAAGTATGGACAGCTTCAAGGATATCCTGAGCCTTAGTTAAGCGGAATTTGAGAAGGAGAAGCTGTCCGGAATTCCGGCAGCCACCCTCCTTCCTATAGAATTTCTATTTATTTTTCTCAAAATCCAGGTTCTCCACCACCTTTATCCCCTTCCGGGTGGCCAGCGAATCCATTAGCCGTTTGCGGTGATTTGCTCCTATGACGATCATTACTTTTTTTCCTTCATTGGCCTCGATCAGTCCCAGGGCATTTTCGGTGATCTTTAGATCCCTTCCACTATTGAACTTGACATAATCCTCATAAGAAGACTTCTGCAGAAGACTATCCAGAACGTGATAATAATGGCCGGTAATACTATCGTATTCCCCATTGATCATCTGCTGAGGGGAATAGTTTAAGGCGATTCGCATTTGTTCCTTCTGCATTGCGGGAATTCCCAGTTCTTCTTCTTTCTGAATTAATACTGAATCCTGGTTCATCCGCTTCTGCAACAGGAAGAATCTTCCTATTTGGGAAGTAGTATCTGCACGCAGATCCTTAGATAAAAGCTTTCCTTCCAGCTCGGCACCGTAAGAATCGATCCCTCTTGTTTTTTGTGGAAAACTGTCGATCAACATCATCATCTCTTCCGGATAATAAGGATCAAGATATTCCCTGTTCTCCTTCATATCTTCCGGACGGATTTCGATCCCTATGACCGAAGGATCATATTTTCGCACCACTTCAAAGAGATCCTTGTAATTGTAATTTGGATTGGATTTATGGGCGCCGTGGATGCTTGGAAGCACCAGAACCTCTGTGTTTTCCTTCCGGTTACATCCGATCAACAAAACCAGGAAGATTATTAGTAAAAAGTAATTTCTGTTCATACAGTCTAATTTTTATAATTACAGCTTTTTATGGTTTTCTCTTTTTCAGCTGAATAGAAGTTTTTTCCGCAGCGAAAATGGAAAAAGTCTCTAAAAATAGGAAAAGTTTTCAATAAGCTTCAAAAGCACAGGCCGAAGTGATAAAAATTATTGCACGCCCAGCATACGCTACTTGTTTTCATGTTGCTATTTCGGTTTTAAAAGTTTTTCTTAAATGACAAATATCAGCTTAAAAGCCGACGGAAAAAATAGCTTCCTGTCGCGGAATTTGATATCTTAGAGAATTGAAGCAGCCCGCTTATCTTCCTTTTGAAAACCTTCTTTGGCGGCTGTTACTGATGATTTTTGTTTAACCTGAAATTGATAATGATGAAATACTATTTTAACAAGGTGCTGAAGAATAAAAGTTTTGAAGAAGCCCTGCAGGAAGTAACCGCAGAACTAAAGAAAGAAGGCTTTGGCGTGCTCACCGAAATTGATGTGAAGGACACGTTGAAAAAAAAGATCGACGTCAACTTCAGAAAATATAAGATTCTGGGTGCCTGTAACCCTCATTTCGCACATCAGGCTCTCGATAAAGAAGACAAGATTGGGGTATTTTTGCCTTGTAATGTTGTTGTAGAAGAAAATAAGGATGGAGATGTGGAAGTTTCAGCCGTAGATCCCATCGCCTCAATGTCGGCAGCCGAAAATAAGGATCTTGAGCAGATCGCTGCTGAAGTGCAGCAAAAGCTGAAAAATATGATCGAAAATCTCAGCTGATTCACAATTGGACTAATGGGTTCACCACTAAAAAAAGTATTATGAACAAGCGTAGGACCTATGATACCGTAAGCGAAGCCATCAACGACCTTAGTCGGAGAGGATATACTACCAATTTTTCTATTCTTAAGGATCGGGATCGGCTAATTTGCGGCCAGACCTCGATAGAACTCACGCCGGAAGAATTCGAGATAGACGAGATCTACCGCTTCGAGGGCAATACCGATCCGGGGGATGAAATGATCGTCTTTGCCATCGCGTCAAACCAACATGACCTTAAGGGCGTATTGGTAAATGCCTTCGGAATGTATTCTGACTCCAATACCTCCAAAATCACCAAAAGACTCACGCAGCATTTGTAGCCGGTAAAAATCCATTCGGAACTGATCAAAATCAGTTAATAGCAAGCCCTAATTCCCTAATTTCGGAAAGAACAAACAGCACTTTTCAGTTCGTACTGACACCGCTGATGTTCCTATTCACACCGGAATGCTGGAAAATAATCTCGATATCAAAGGCCTTACTAAAACAGAGGTCCTTCGCTCCCGTGAGAAACACGGGCCGAACAGGTACGATTACAAAAAGGAAAGTGGTTTTCTGTACGTAATCAAAAATCTTGCAGGCGAACCCATGGTTATCCTGCTCCTGGTCACTTCTTCTGTATATTTTCTCTCCGGAAATACTGGTGACGGAATTTTTCTTGCTGCAGCTATCGTACTGGTTTCCGCCATTTCCCTCTACCAGGATTCCCGCAGCCGCAATGCCCAGGAGAAGTTGAAGGCCTATACTCAGCCAAATTGTAAGGTAATCAGGGATGGGGAAACCCGGGATGTGAAAAGCGAGGACATCGTAGTGGGAGATTTTCTAATAGTTGAAGAAGGCACCTCGGTTGCTGCTGATGGAATCATAGTACATTCCAACGATTTTTCCGTCAATGAATCCATTCTCACCGGTGAAGCCTATTCGGTTTATAAAGACAAAAGCGAAGAAAACAACAAGGTATATAAAGGAACGATGGTGTCCGGAGGGCTGGCCATAGTAAAGGTAACCGCGGTAGGAAATGAGACGAAATTCGGCGAAATCGGGAAGAGTCTGGAAGCCCTCAAAGGAAGTAAAACTCCGCTGGAGTTGCAGATCAACAACTTTGTAAAAAAAATGGTGGTGGCGGGAACGCTCATTTTCCTCATCGTATGGCTCATCAATTATCTGCGGAATCCCGACCTCCTGGATAGTCTGCTCAAAGGGCTTACTCTCGCCATGAGCATCCTTCCCGAAGAAATCCCTGTGGCCTTCACCACTTTTATGGCCATGGGTGCCTGGAGACTGATGAAGGCAGGAGTGGTTGTAAAGCAAATGAAAACCGTAGAATCTTTAGGCAGTGCTACCGTTTTATGTGTAGACAAGACCGGCACCATCACCGAAAACCGCATGAGCCTTGCGGAAATTTATACCGCCAAAACCGATTCGATCACCGACTCTTTGGAGAATCTCACTCCTGAAGACAAAGACCTGCTGCGCACCGCCATGTGGGCCAGCGAACCGATTCCTTTTGACCCTATGGAAAAAGCCCTTCACAAAGCTTACGAGGCAAATTTTCCTGAAGATGAGCGCCTGGAATACAAGATGATCCATGAATACCCTCTCGATGGCAAGCCACCAATGATGACCCATATTTTTGCTAATCCTGAAGGCCAGAGAATTATCGCTGCCAAAGGTGCGACTGAGGCTTTGTTGGCTGTTTCTCATCTTCCGGATAAGAAGCAGCAGGAGATCAAAAAAAGGGTCGGAGAAATGGCTCGCAAAGGTTACCGCGTCCTGGCAGTGGGTATTTCCGATTTTGGCGGCCAGGATTTTCCGGAGAAACAGCAGGAACTTCCTTTTAATTTCCTGGGGCTCGTGGCCTTTTTTGATCCGCCAAAAAAGAATATTACCAATGTCTTTCAGCAATTCTATGATGCGGGTATCAAGATCAAGATAATCACCGGTGATAATGCCGAAACCACCATGACCATTGCCAGGCAAACAGGTTTCAGAGATCATGAAAAAAGTTTGTCGGGTGAAGAATTGATGGAGATCAAAGATGGTGAACTTTCAAAAAAGGTATCAGAAACAATGATTTTCACCCGCATGTTTCCCGATGCCAAACTTAAGATCATCAAAGCCCTGAAGGAAGGCGGCGAGGTGGTGGCAATGACGGGAGACGGGGTAAATGATGGCCCCGCGCTTAAAGCAGCTCATATTGGAGTGGCTATGGGTAAAAAAGGCACAGAAATAGCCAAAGACTCGGCTTCTCTTATTCTGGTGGACGATGATCTCTCCAAGATGCTTACCGCCGTTGCGATGGGCCGCAAGATCTATACGAACCTGAAAAAAGCCATTCAATACATCATTTCTATCCATATTCCTATTATTCTCACAGTCTTTCTGCCGCTGGCGCTGGGCTGGATCTACCCGAACATATTTTCTCCTGTGCACATCATTTTTCTGGAGCTCATCATGGGGCCTACCTGCTCCATTATTTATGAGAATGAACCTATGGAAGAACATACCATGCAAAAAAAGCCACGGCCTCTTACTTCCACTTTCTTCAACTGGAAAGAACTTACCACCAGCGTCATTCAGGGTTTGGCCATTACGGCAGGAAGCCTTGGAATGTACAGTTTTGCCACTCATCATGGCTATTCTGAAGACCTAACCCGCACTACAGTATTCAGCGTGCTTATTATCGCTAATATCTTTCTGACCCTCATTAACAGATCTTTCTATTTTTCTCTGCTACGAACCCTGAAATATAAGAACAAACTGGTCCCGTTAATAATTGCCATTACGATAACCATCTGGGCGCTCCTGCTATTTGTAGGTCCCTTCACCCGCTTCTTTCAATTTGTCACCCCCGGGCCTCAACAACTTCTTATTAGCCTTACCTTCGGTTTTGGAAGCACTATCTGGTTCGAAATTGTGAAATTCTGGAGACGAAGAAGGAAGCCTTCAGCAAAAGAAACCCTTAACTTAACATAAAATATCACCGACATGAGAACTATTATTGCTGCTACCGATTTTTCAGAAGAGGCCGAAAATGCTCTCGAATATGCCGGCGCATTAGCAAAAGAGACCGGCGCAAGGATCCTCCTTTTTAATTCCTTTGAATTGCCGCTCCATACCGCCGATTCTTTACTGTCTGTCGAAACTGTGGAATACCTGCAGGATGAAAACAGGCAATTTCTGGAAAAACGTTCCGAAGAACTCGCTGAAAAATATAAGATCCGGGTAGATATTAAACTCGATTTCATGAAAGATGTAGCCGACCAGCTAGAACATATTTTCACCCAGGAAAAAGCCGATTTGATCCTCATGGGAATGGCTTCCAAATCGCTGGCCCAGGATATCTTCGGAAATACTACTACCGCCGCGATCACGAAACTGAAGTATCCCGTTCTGGCCATTCCACGAGAAGTGCAATTTCGAAAAATACAGAAGATCCTGTTTGCCTGTGATGAACCGGCTAAAGTACCTGCTTCAGTCATGGAGAAAATCAGCGGTATTGCCGGGATTTTTGACGCCAGCATCGAGATCTTTCATGTGGAGAACAAAACTGAAAGTCTTCAGCAGGAAAGTCGTGAGGTTTTGGAGGTAGGATTTAAACAAACCAATCATGTTTACAAGAACGTAACGGCCCAGGAGATCATTGGAGCCATAGAAAAGGAATCCGAAGAGATCAAGGCCGATCTTCTGGTAATGCTGCCTCAAAAATACGGGTTCTGGGAATCTCTTATTCACAGGAGTAAAACCCGGGTAATGGCTTCAGGAGCAAGTTTGCCGCTTCTATCTATACCTATCTAGAAAATACCTGTGGTATTGCAGCTTCACAGACGTTAAAACCGTATTAAACCTTTAAGGATCAGTATTTAGTTACCACTACTTTATTAAATTAAGAGTAAACCGAGTAGAAATTAATTAAAATAAAGATTATGGCGACTAAAAAATGGGTTATCGATCCTTCTCACAGTGAAATTTCATTTAAGGTAAAACACCTGATGATTTCGAGCGTTACCGGGTATTTCAGAAAATTTGAAGGTCATGCTCAGGCTTCCGATGATTTTAAAAAAGTAGATGAAGTGGAATTTCATGCCTATATAGATTCCGTAGATACCAATAATGAGGAGCGCGATACCCACCTAAAATCAGACGACTTCTTTAATGCCGAAAAGCATCCCAAACTCAGTTTTAAAGCTACGAATGTTGACGTGGAGAGCGGAAAGGTTACGGGAGATCTCACCATTCGTGACGTCACCGAAAAAGTCACTATGGATCTCGATTTTGGAGGCGTGGTCGAGGATCCCTATGGACAAACCAAAGCCGGAGTGACCGTGAGTGGAAAAGTGAAACGTAAAAATTTCCATCTTAAATGGAATGCGGTGACCGAAGCAGGTAACGTGGTGGTAAGTGATGATGTTAAAATAAATGCTGAAGTGCAATTTGTAAAGCAGGATTAAGAGCAGAATAAGACCAAGAGTTGAACTCCGGCAACGCCTCATAGGTTTTGCCGGAGTTTCTTTTGAAAATCGGCCCATGTGTAACAAAAGTCACTGTATAGGGCTTCCATTCGATATATTTTTGCGCTGTTAATCAGAAACCTGAGGACAAATCATAATCAAAACTCTTGTTTTCGGGTTGCTCCAAAAAAAGAAATATGACTGATATACAGAAATTGATAACTGAAGGTAAAGCAACAATTATTGACGTACGCACGCCACAGGAATTTAGCGGTGGCCACGTTTCAGGATCAAGGAATATTCCATTACAGGAACTTCCGCAAAGGATGGAAGAAATTAAAAAAGAAACTGAGCCCATCATTCTTTGCTGCGCCAGTGGACAACGTAGCGGAATGGCTACACGAATACTGTCTCAACAGGGAGTAGAATGCTACAATGGCGGATCCTGGCTAGACGTGAATTTTCACCAATCTCAAAAAACCGTATAAATGATAAATTCCTTAAAGAAATTATTCGGGCTGGGTCCCGCTACCAATTACGCAGAGCTCGTAGAGGAGGGTGCGATCATCCTGGATGTACGTACCAAAGCTGAGTATTCTTCAGGCCACATAAAAGGTTCTGTAAACATCCCGGTGAATAGCCTTCCGGCAAATCTTGGAAAACTAAAACATAAGAATAAACCGGTGATTACCTGTTGCGCCTCGGGCATGAGAAGTGCTTCGGCAAAAAGTATGCTCAAGTCCAAAGGTTACGAACGCGTTTATAATGGAGGCTCCTGGCAGAGTCTGCAAAATAAGATCGCATGATAAAACAAAGGCTTTTAACCGGCTGGAATTTCCCCAGGATAATTTATTTGGTGATAGGGCTGCTCATCACGATGCAGGCTGTAAGCGAAGATCAATGGTGGGGCGTGGCTCTTGGAGCCTATATGATACTCGCAGGAATATTTGCCTTTGGATGCGCCGGCGGAGCCTGTGCTTTACCAAAACAGGAAAAGTGAAAATAAGTTTTCAATCATAACAACAACTAACTATGGAACCACACATCTATCCAGTTGATCTCAACTGGATCGCCGACAGAAAAGGAGAAGTTTTTTCTCCCGGTCTTGAAGAAAAGATCAGCGTAGCTACACCACCTGAATTTCCAAAGGGAATGCCGGGAATTTGGTCTCCCGAGCATTTGTTTACCGCCGCAGTAAGCAGCTGTTTTATGACTACCTTTCTGGCTATAGCCGAAAATTCGAAACTTGAATTCAAGGATTTAAATTGCCCCGCTAAGGGAAAACTGGAAAAGGTTGAAGGCCGTTTTGTAATGAGCGAGATCGCTCTTGAGCCTCATCTTAGCATCCTGAATGAAGAAGACAGGGAAAAGGCAGAAAGGATCCTGCAAAAAGCCGAAAAAGCCTGCCTCATCTCCAATTCCATCACCTCAAAGGTGACTTTGGACACAAAGATTGAAGTGCTTTCTGAAGCGGTATAACGAACGACAATTTTATAGACGAGCCAACAGGATTTTATTCTTGTTGGCTTTTTTTGTGCTTTTACCTTAAGTTTAAAATGTTAAAAATCAGCAGTTATGGGTTTTTTGACGCAACTTTACAGGAGAAGGAACATCTGTAAAGAAACTATATTATGAAATCAATATTTCTCATTTGCACAATTTTTCTCACTACCATCTCCTGTTCAAAAAAGGATGACCCCGCCAAACCTATTGACTTTTCCGCTGGCAATTTTCCTCAAAAATGGGTGCTGGTAAAAATGACCGGGAACATGCAGGGCTCCGAAACTACCGGTCAGGATATGGAATGGCAGGAAACCTATCTGCTTCGCGCCGATGGCAGTTTTACCAAAACACGTATTACCGGTAGCGAATCTCTCGAAGCAGAGGGAACTTATCAAGCGAAGAATAGCTCTGGAGAAGAATTGCTGGCCTTAACTTATAACGAAGATTCGGCTATTATCGGGAACTGCACCGGCGACAATAAAGAAACCTTAAGCCTGAATTCTAACAGTCAGCTTCAATCTTCCTGGTTCGCCTGTGATGGTCCCGGCCTCTTCTATGAAAAAGATTAAATTTATTTTCTCATCAAAAAATAACTTGTTCCAGTAACAAAACAGTTTCTGAATTGTCTCTAAGATGAATACTAACTTAAAAAAACACTTTGGAGCATGAAAAAAACTCTTCTTCTCATCCTTTTTATAAGCCTGGGTTTCTACAGCCAGGCACAGGAAAAAACCATTACTACCTCCGATGGTGTGGAGCTCTATGTCAAAGTTGCAGGAAAAGGCACACCTTGCCTTTATATTCATGGTGGACCGAATTCCGGCAGTTACTGGTTCGAGAAATTCTTCGGTGATTTCATGGAGCAGCACTTCACCATGATCTATCTTGACCAACGAGGAGTGGGCCGTTCCACCAGCCCCGCAGATGGGAATTATTCCCTGGACCGCATGGCGAAAGATTACGAGGAAGTCAGAAAGACTTTAGGTTTTGAAAAATGGCTAACCATCGGGCATTCTTTTGCAGGCCTGCTGCAGATGGGTTATGTAGAGCGATACCCTCAATCCCACCTGGGAAT
>JBAWAB010000171.1:0-21695 GCA_049589035.1 Salegentibacter sp. | reverse complement strand
ACTTTCTCCATTTTATTTCCCGGGTTTTTCTAAATCTAATTTAAGAAAATCAGGGTTAATGCTTGCAGGGGAATTTAACCATAGATTTTTGAAATTTTTCAATTTCTGTTCCGGGCGTAAAATGCTCTGGATGTGCTCTTTCGTATAATGTTCTTCAGAATTAAAAAAAGGGCTTGCCGGAGTACAAAAATTACCGCTCATCACGGCGGAATTTGCTACTTTTATGCCCCTATGGCAGACCATGAAATTCTTGATTATTTACTCGCATTTTTAACTCCGCGCCGAAGGATGCTCTTCAATAAAGTCCTGGAGCAGCGAACAAATTACTTCGGCGTGGCCACACAAGATGTTTACCAGCTCCACAATACCAGTGCCGTGATACGGAGCTGTGATGTTTTTGGTGTTCAGAATATCCACGTGATCGAGGAGCGCAACCTGAAAAAGATAGATCGTGAAATTGCCATGGGTGCCCAGAAATGGGTTGATGTGCATCGCTATAACTCTACCGGTGAATGCCTGAAAAACCTGCGCAGCCAGGGTTATCAGATTGTTGCTACGAGTCCGCACGAAGGAGCGACTGAATTGGATGATTTTGATATTTCGAAGCCTTCGGTGTTTTTCTTCGGAACAGAAAAGGACGGCTTGTCTCCTGAAGTTATGAATCAAGCCGATGTCAGCCTTAAAATTCCTATGGTTGGCTTTACCGAAAGCCTGAATATATCGGTTTCTGCAGCGATCATTTTACAGGCGCTTACGGGCCGGCTCCGGAAGAGTGATTATCCATGGAGGCTCACTGAAGCCGAGAAAAGAGAGCTGAAATTCCGCTGGGCAAAAAAAAGTATAAAGAATGCAGATGAACTTATTGAGCGGTATCGCGTATCGTAATTTATTTTTACTATTTTTAAATTCCCTAAATCGGTTTAGATGACCCTATTCTTTTACGTAATTATTGCCATTATTACCTTCTTTGCTTTTCTTCATGCCTGGTCCAGGAAGAGATATGATGTAAGCCGGACAGTGATAATTAACAGTTCAAAAGACGAAGTATACAGTTTGGTGAGGCAGCTTAAAAAGCAGCCTTTGTGGGTGCCCTGGTTTAAAAGAAACCCAGAGGTTGTTCTGAAGTTCAAGGGAGATGACGGCAAACTTGGTGCGACCTTCTACTGGCATGGTAACAATAGAGTAGGCGAAGGCACGCAAAAGATCATTAAAGTAAAGCAGGGAAAGGTTGTAGAAACCAAGCTGCTTTTTGTAAAGCCTATAAAGCTTACGGCACTAACTTATATTGGAGTTAAAGAAATTGAGCCGGAAAAGACCAAAATGGTGTGGGGTGTGCGCGGGCATCTGGCATTTCCCTTAAGTATCATGAGTATTTTTTATACTGCTGATCGTTTCCTGGGGAAAGACCTGGAACAGGGCCTGAAAAATCTGAAAACAATTCTGGAAAGGAAGAAGCAATCAGTTTCTGTGTAACACCTTGTACTCTTCATAGCAACCGCTGATGGCATCAAGAATTTGAAGGTCGTTGGCAGTTTCCATAAAATCTTTTGAATAATTACAGCGCCTCAGGATCTCATCAAGATCTACCTTGCTTATTTGCAGCAGGGCCATGAGGGTTTCGCGGTCGTATTTCTTGCGCAGCAGTTCCCGTATTTGATCGTCCTCTTTCATCTTGCGGAGCTTTCGCATCTGCTTGGGTTTATTTCCGAAGATATTATTGACGATATCCGCGGGATTGAAGAGGGATCCAAGAACTTTTGATACCGCACCCGGGGCCTGGTCGCCTCCTTCATAGCCGGTGTTAAGCCCGGAAATACTATAACGGTAATTTTCGTAGATAGGAATATTCTTGGCGTCGATCTCGAGATAGCCGGTAAGCGTTACATCTTTCACCACTACTTCTTCCAGGGCAATGCCGATTTCGGTCATTTTCACCTTTACGTGTCCATATTTAAGCCAGTCGTTGGTAACCCTTACCCTGATCGATCTAAAGCCGAGATAGGAAAAATAAAGAGTATCATTAACAGTGGCCTTCAGTTGGAATTCACCTGTTTCATCACTCACGGCGCCTTTTACCTGGTTCAGGTTCACGATGTGAACATTTTCCAGTGGCTCATCGTTGGCAGCATTCATAACAGTACCAGCTACTGTATCTTGCGCCATGGCAGTTAACCCGGTGAGAAAGAAAAAAGTTAGTAGGAGTAGTCTGTTCATAATAATACGCGCCTAAAATATAAAATACTTATAAAAAACAATGCCAGATTTTAGATTTTAGGCGCGCTTTCAGTATTTATCTCTTTGAGCGTCTTCTTTTGATTGAATTCTCAATATTTTTAGAGCGTCCGCCAGATTTTTTTGACTTTCGTCCGGAATCTGAAGAATGGTCTTTGGAACGTCTTCTTCCGCCACCCGAAGATTCTCTTGAATCGAAGGATTTTGGTTTTCTTTTTCCTCCGCCTTTTCTGCCTCCGCCTTTTCCGCTACTGCCAGAATCTTTGGTGACTTCAACGTCTATATGTCTTCCCTGGTACTGGAAGTCTTTGAAGGTGTTGAGTACATTATCGGTATGCTCGGCATCGGTATTAAAGAAAGAGAAGCTTCCCTTCACATCCACCTTATAAACACCATCTCTTCCAAGATCTAAGGTAGCTTTCAGGAAATCTTTCAGGCTCATCCAGTCGAAGCCATCTTTTTCGCCCACATTAATGAAATATCTGGAGCTTCCGGAATCGGATACTGGTCCTTTTGAGGCTGCAACGGAATTGAGATCCGGAGCTTTTTGATAATAGTTGAAGAAACGGGTAAACTCTACAGAGAATACCTTTTTGATAAGTTCTTCTTTGCTGAATTCCTCGAGAACTTCCTTGATGCTGGGCAAATAAGGATCGATCTCGTGGTTGATTTTTGTATTCCTGATATCATTGGCCAGGTGAAACAACTGTACACGACAAATCTCCATTCCGTCAGGAATATCCTTCTGTTCAAATTTCTGCTGAATGATGCGCTCGATGGTCTTAATCTTCCGCAGTTCACTTTTTGAAACGATCACCATAGAAACACCGCTTTTCCCGGCCCTTCCGGTCCTTCCGCTTCGGTGGGTATAGGTTTCGATCTCATCTGGCAATTGATAATTGATTACGTGGGTAATATCGTCCACATCAATTCCACGGGCAGCCACATCAGTAGCCACGAGCATCTGGATCTGTTTGCTTCGGAAACTTTTCATTACAAGATCCCGTTGGTTCTGGCTCAGGTCCCCGTGAAGAGCTGCAGCGCTGTAACCATCCTCAATAAGTTTTTCAGCAACTTTTTGAGTGTCCCTTTTGGTACGACAAAAGATTACTGAAAATATATCGGGATTGGCATCGGCCAGACGCTTAAGAGCATCATACCGTTGTCTCGAATTTACCAGGTAAAATTCGTGGGAAACATTGCTGGCTCCCATATTCTTTGAGCCCACGGTGATCTCCACAGGCGTATGCATGAACTTTTTAGCGATGCTGGCAACTTCTTTAGGCATAGTTGCTGAAAAAAGCCAGGTCGCTTTATCTTTAGGGGTGTGCGACAAGATGGAAGTAATATCTTCATAAAAGCCCATGTTCAGCATTTCATCAGCCTCATCAAGAACCGAGTAGCGGATCTTCGAAATATCTACGAGTCCACGGCTGATCATATCTTTCATTCTTCCCGGGGTGGCAACAACAATTTGTGCCCCACGTTTAATATCTCGTGCCTGTTCACTGATGCTGGCACCTCCGTAGATGGCTACCACATTGAGACCTTTGCAATACTTACCGTACTGCTTCATCTCATTGGTGATCTGCATACAAAGCTCGCGGGTAGGAGACAGGATAAGTCCCTGCGTGGTACGATCGTTAACATCGATCTTTTGCAACATCGGAAATCCGAAAGCGGCAGTTTTACCTGTTCCGGTTTGTGCGAGAGCCACAAGATCGGTCTCTTTTTCTAATAAGGTTGGGATTGATTTCTCCTGAATTTCACTCGGCGTTTCGAAGCCAAGATCAGAAATGGCCTGAAGCAATTGCGCGTCAAGTCCAAGTTTTTGGAATGCGTTCATTCTAAATTATAAGTATTCGATTGTGATATGTAAGTGTTACATAAGAAGCGAATCGACATACTTAAACCTAAACTTCCAGCAACACATCCTCACCCTGAGGAATTTTTTCAAGCGGCAAAGATAGTGTTTTATTTTAGATTGTGAATTATTCTGTTGTTTTTGTAATCAACTGATTTTCAGCGTTAAATAAAATGGAGTGCGGAACTTGCTTTCGTTGGAGGTTATTTTCGCTGCTTTTCACCTTCTCTGTGAATGGAATGCCCGACAGGTGGAAGTTCATACGAACCCGGACAAATGGAGCCTGACTTTTTGAATTATACAGACAAGTATGTGATAAGGGCTTTAAAAGCTTTGCCTCTGTGGCTTAGTTCCGATTTTTCCTGGAGTTCCATCTCTGCAAAGGTTCTTTCAAATCCTTCTGGCTGAAAAATGGGATCGTAGCCGAAGCCTTCGCCGCCACGCTTTTCCCTGATAATCTGTCCCTTGCAGATTCCGGTAAAGTCCTTTCTGTCCCCATTGATATCAAGAGCTATCACCGTTTTGAATTGTGCTGTGCGGTTTTCTTCATTCTGAAGGTTTTTCAGAAGTTTTTGAAGATTTTCCTCGCTGTTCTTTTCTTCGCCGGCGTAGCGGGCAGAATAAACCCCCGGCGCGCCGTCCAGAGCTTCTACTTCCAGGCCGGTGTCATCGGCAAAGCAGTCGTAACCGTAGTTGCGGCGAACAAAATCGGTTTTTTGCCATGCGTTGCCTTCTATAGTATCTGCAGTTTCAGGGATTTCTTCATGGCAGCCAATATCATCCAGGGACAGGAGTTGAATGTCTTTTGGCAACAAAGCCTTTATTTCCTTTAACTTATTTTTATTGTGGGTTGCAAATACTAATTTCATTTATCGGTGGTGATAAGGTTCATTTTTAAGGATGGTGAAGCCACGGTAAACCTGTTCAGTAAAGAACAATCTTACCATCTGGTGAGAAAAAGTCATTTTGGAAAGTGATATTTTCGCATCAGCCCTTTTGTAAACTTCTTCTGAAAAACCGTAGGGTCCTCCAATTAGAAAAACCAGCTGCTTTAATCCGCTGTTCATGCGCTTCTGAAGATATTCTGCGAAAGCTTCCGAAGAGAATTGCTTACCGTTTTCGTCCAGCAGTACCACAAAATCTGAATTTTGCAGCTTTGCAAGAATCAGTTCGCCTTCCTTCGATTTCTGCTGATTTTCATCCAGATTTTTTGCTTTTTTGAGATCGGGAATGATCTCCAGATCGAATTTCGTATAGAACTGAAGTCGTTTTATATACACGTCTAAAAGCTGCTGAAGCTCGCCGTTATCGGTCTTTCCTATACAGAGTAATTTTATGGTCATCGGGCAGATTTAACTCAGACTTTCCTACATTTACAAAAATATGATTTGAAAATGATCCCGGAAGCACAATTTAAAAAAGAAATTGAATTGATTATTGAAAATGCGCTGCGAGAGGATGTTGGAGAGGGAGACCACAGCTCACTTGCCTGTATTCCTGCTTCAGCTACGGGAAAAGCAAAACTTCTGGTAAAGGATGAAGGAATTCTGGCGGGAGTTGAATTTGCAGAGCAGGTTTTTAAAAAAGTAGATCCTGAGCTTAAGATGCAGGTAAAAATACCCGATGGCCAATTTGTGAGGAAGGGCGAAGTGGCTTTTTTTGTTGAAGGTTCTTCCCGCTCTATCCTTATGACTGAGAGGCTGGTCCTCAACGCGATGCAGCGGATGAGTGCTATTGCCTCCAAAACGCATGAATTCGTGCAGAAACTGGAAGGCACCGGTACGAAGATCCTGGATACAAGAAAAACCACTCCGGGTATCAGGGCGCTTGAAAAATGGGCTGTAAAGATAGGAGGTGGCGAAAATCACCGTTTCGGGCTCTTTGATATGATCATGCTGAAGGACAACCATATCGATTTCGCCGGAGGGATTCCGCAGGCAATTGAAAAGACCAAGGCTTACCTTAAGGAAAACGACCTGGAACTGAAGATCATTGTGGAAGCCCGGGACCTGCAGGAAATTGAAGAAATCCTGAAATACGATGGAATTTACCGGATTTTAATCGATAACTTTAATTACGAGGACACTAAAAAGGCGGTGGCCATGATCAAGGGACGCTGCCTTACCGAATCCAGCGGCGGAATTACCCTGGAAACAGCAAGAAAATATGCCGAATGCGGCGTAGATTTCATTTCCAGCGGCGCGTTGACGCATTCGGTCTATAATATGGATCTGAGCCTAAAAGCTGTATGATGTATGGCCCCAAAAAAAGCACTGCAATCTAAACTGGAACAGTTTTCCAACTGGTGGGAGAAAACGACGAATAGTATCGTGCTGCCAGGTTTAGAGGGTTTATCGCTTCATGATCTTTGGGTGATCTATTGGGGAGGCATCGTAAAGGGAACTTTTTCTACAAGAGCGAGTGCGATCGCCTTTAGCTTCTTTATGGCCCTGTTTCCTTTTCTGCTTTTTATGCTGAACCTGATCCCGTATATCCACTTTATTGATGATTTTCAGGTACAATTCCTGCTTTTTATGGATTCTTTGCTGCCGCCAAATACCTCCGACTTTTTTAACGATATTTTCCTGGATATTGCCAAAACTCCCCGCGGCGGATTGTTGTCTTTATCCTTTATTCTCTCCATTTTTCTTATGACCAACGGGGTGAACGCGATTTTCACGGGTTTTGAATTTTCCTATCACACCAATGCCAACCGGTCCATCATCAGGCAATATCTCGTGGCAGTAGGAGTTTCGCTTATATTGGCATTCTTATTGCTCATAACAGTTATATTGGGGGTTTATTTAGCTTATGCTCTCGATGACCTTGATACCCTTGGAATCGTAAATAAGAACGGATTTGGAGCGAATCTTTTGAAATATTCTGCTTTCGTACTGTTGGTGTATATTGCAGTGGCAACTTTGTACTATTTTGGTACCAAAGAGGCGAGGAAGGCGAGATTCTTCTCGATAGGTGCCTTATTCAGCACGTTGCTAATCATGCTCACCACTTATTTATTTGAGCTTTATATAGTGAATTTTTCCGCCTATAATAAGCTTTACGGCTCTATTGGTGCCTTGTTAATCTTAATGGTTTATATTTGGCTCAACTCGAATGTTTTGCTCCTGGGATTTGAGCTTAACGCCTCTTTAATAAAACTGAAGCGAAATTTTAAATAACTTACACCCAACTAAAACTACTAAAATGAAAAAATTGATCGTATTAACTTTAGCCCTTTGCAGTATTTCTATTGCATCGGCACAAACCGAAATTGCCGGGGTAAATCTTCCGGACTCCCAGAATTTCGGAAATGCAAGCCTTACCCTGAATGGGGCGGGCACCCGGGAAAAATTCTGGATGGATATGTATGCGGGAGGTCTTTACCTGCAGGATAAATCTTCAGATGCTTCCGAAATTATGGAGGCTGACAAACCTATGGCAATCAAACTTCATATTGTCTCGAAGCTAATCACCAGTAAGCGGATGATAGACGCGGTAAATGAAGGTTTTCAGAATGCTACTCACGAGAATACAGAGCCCATAAAACCGAAAATTAAACAGTTCATCAGCTTCTTTGGAGATCCTATTCAGAAGAATGACGTTTTTGATATTGTTTATCTTCCTTCCGAAGGGGTCGTGGTCTATAAGAATAATACCGAAAAAGGCACTATTACAGGCTTGGATTTCAAAAAGGCTCTTTTTGGAATCTGGTTGTCTGATGAGCCTGCCGACGAAGACCTTAAAGAAGCAATGCTGGGGAACCAGGAATAAGAAATTATATGAAGATTAAGATCTTTCTCATTTCACTTTTAGTACTAATGGCCTTTTCACTTACCGAGTTGAAGGCGCAGACGGTGCTGGGAAAATGGAAAACGAAGAACGACGAAGGCAGGGTGAATTCCATTATTGAAATATATAAGGAGGGAGATCAGGTTTTCGGAAAAGTAGTGCGTATCACGAAAGAAGAAGATCGCGATCGTGTTTGCACCAGGTGCGATGGCGAACTCAAAGATCAGCCTATAGAAGGCCTGGTACTTATGAGAGGTTTCGAAAAAGAAGGAGAGAAATATGTCGACGGAACCATAACCGATCCCAAAACCGGTAAAGAATACGACAGTAAGATCTGGTTAAGCGAAGATGATCCAGATAAACTGATGGTGCGCGGCTATATCGCTTTCTTCTATAAAACAAAAGTATGGGAGCGGCTGAAATAGAGCCTTCCAAATAAACTGACTTAAAAACCATTCTTATTCAAGAGTGGTTTTTATTTTTACCTTTGATAAAACCTCGAATTTCCAAATCTTTCGGATCATATTATATGCCTTATTTTGTTGATGTAATTTTGCCTCTTCCTCTGGAAAAACGCTTTACCTATGAGGTAACTGCGCAAGAAGCCTCTTTTATCGAAGCGGGAATGCGATTGGCGGTACCTTTTGGGAAATCTAAGATCTATACCGGAATCGTTGCCGAAATTCATCAAAATCCGCCGTTGGTCTATGAACCAAAGCCTATTAATCAGATCCTTGACGAAAAGCCGCTTATCACACTAATTCAACTGAAGTTCTGGAACTGGATCGCGCGTTATTACATGTGTAATGAGGGAGATGTGTTGCGGGCGGCGTTGCCGGGTGCTTTTTTGCTGGAGAGCGAGAGTATTGTGCAACTTCAGAAAGGAGCAGAGGTTGATGAAATGGAGCTGACCGATGACGAATTTTTGGTGATGGAAGCCCTGCAAAGGCAATCCAGCATGAAGATCAAGGAAGTCGAACAGCTTTTGGACAGGAAATCGGTTCTTCCGGTAATCCATAAGCTCGTATCAAAGGCTGCAATTGTGCTAAGCCAGGAGGTCTATGAGCAGTATAAGCCGAAGAAGGTGCGCTACATCAGGTTGCACACCGCATTTGAATCTGAAGCTGCTATGCATCAGTTGCTGGATGAACTAAGCAGAGCTCCGAAGCAACGGGAAATTGTCCTTACCTTGTTCAGCCTTCAGGCGGGGAGCAAAAAACCGCTAAAGGTAAAGACCTTACTTGAGAAAAGCGGGGCCTCCTCTTCAATCCTGAAGAGCCTTATTGATAAAAAAGTGCTGGAGGAATATCACCTCGAAGAAGACAGGTTGGCGTACGAGGGAGAAACTCCTTCTTCCGAAGTTAATTTAAGTGAGCTTCAGCAGCGGGCCTTTACCCAGATCAGGGAAAGTTTCCAGCAGCAGGAAGTTTGCCTGCTTCACGGCATTACTTCTTCAGGAAAAACGGAGATCTACATAAAGCTCATAGAAGAGGTGTTGGCAGAAGGGAAACAGGTGCTTTATCTTTTACCTGAAATTGCCCTTACAGCACAGCTTATCCAGCGGCTTCAGCGTTATTTCGGGGAACAGGTGCTCGTGTATCACAGCAAATATTCTGTGAATGAAAGGGTAGAGGTATATCAACATGTTCTTCGGAATTCGGAAAAAGCCAGGATTATTTTGGGGGCTAGATCTTCCGTATTCCTTCCTTTTCATAATCTTGGCCTGGTGATCGTTGATGAGGAGCATGAAACCACTTTTAAACAATTTGATCCTGCCCCAAGATATCATGCGCGGGATGCCGCAGTAGTTCTGGCGAGCTTTTTCAAAGCGAAAACCCTAATGGGCTCGGCTACGCCATCAGTGGAGTCATATTTCAATGCGCAACATCACAAGTATGGTTTTGTGCAGCTGAATCGTCGTTTTGGAAATGTTTTATTGCCCGAAATAGAGATCGTCGATATCAAGACCAGCCACAAGAAAAAAAGAATGACCGGTCATTTTTCCGATCGCATGCTGGAGGAGATCTCCCAGGCGCTGAAGGAGGAGGAGCAGGTAATCCTTTTTCAGAACAGGCGCGGATTTTCACCAATTCTGGAATGTAATACCTGTGGGTATTCGCCGCAGTGCCCTAATTGTGATGTAAGTCTTACCTATCACCGCCACACCAACCAACTGCGCTGCCATTATTGTGGATATCACATTGCCATGCAGCAAAAATGTATGGCCTGCGGAAGCCTTGATGTCACAACGAAAGGATTTGGTACCGAGCAAATAGAAACCGAACTGAAGGCTATTTTTCCCGAGCACAAGATCGGGCGAATGGATCAGGATACTACCCGTGGAAAGTACGCTTACGAAAAGATCATCACCGCTTTCGAACAGCAGGAAATGGATATCCTTGTGGGCACCCAAATGCTTACGAAGGGACTTGATTTCCGGAACGTAAAACTGGTTGGGGTGATGAATGCAGATAATCTTCTGAACTTTCCCGACTTCAGGGCGCATGAGCGAAGTTTCCAGCTGATGTTACAGGTAGCTGGCCGGGCGGGGCGAACGAAGAAGAGAGGAAAGGTGTTGATCCAGAGTTATAATCCGCATCATCAGATCGTGCAGCAGGTTTCCAATAACGATTATGCAGGAATGTATAAAGATCAGCTGGAAGAGCGGCATCAGTATCAATATCCGCCATTTTACAGGCTTATCAGGTTTACCCTGAAATCGCGGGATTATACGAGAACTAACGAAGCCGCGGCCTGGCTGGCCCATGCTATGGGGAATAGTTTTGGTCAATATGTATTGGGCCCTGAATTTCCACCTGTGGCCAGGATCAGAAATGAATACTACAAGAATATTCTTCTAAAAATTCCGCAGAAGCAGTCCCTCGGAAAGACTAAAACGCTTATAGATAAAATATTAAGCAGTTTTCGGGCAATTCCGGTTTACCGGGGAGTGAAGGTCGTGGTGAATGTTGATCCGGTGTAATAATAATAAAGCTGCCCGGGGGCAGCTTTATAGTATGAGTAAATAATTGGAAAGGTTAGTCGTATTATTGAATTGCACTCAAAGCCTCCACAAGATTACTTTTCTTATGCCTGCTAAGAGGTAGTTTTTGTTTGTCGATTTCGATATTCTTACTGTTGTAGCGTTCGATCTTGTCGAGGTTTACGATATAGGATTTGTGAATTCTCAGGAATTTTTCGCTGGGAAGTTCTTTCTCAAAAGATTTCATGGTTGCCAACACCACAAAATTATCTTTTTCGGTAACGAATTTCACGTAGTCGCCTAAAGCCTGAATGTACTTCAGTTTATTAAGGAATACTTTTCTCTTTTTTAGATTGCTCTTTACGAAGATAAAGTCTTCATCTTCGGCAGGGACTGCGTTGTGCTTAAGTCTATAAAGATTGATAGCCTTGGCTACAGCGTTGTTGAAACGTTCTTTGGTGACAGGTTTGTGAATATAATCAACCGCATCATAATCGAAAGCCTTGAAGGCATACTTGGTTTTGCCGGTCACGAAAATGATCTGAGGTTTGTTAGGAAGATTGTCCAGGAGTTCGAAGCCTGAAAGAATAGGCATTTCGATATCCAGAAAAATCAAGTCGGTTTCGGTATCTAACAGACCGTTTTTCGTCTCGATGGCATTGTTGTATTCGGCAACAAGCTTCAGGTTGGGATGATCTTTAATCAGCTTCACGATCGATAATCGCTGCAGACTAGAATCATCAACCACGGCACACTTTAGTAAAACTTCTTCCACGGTTAATTAGGTTAAGTAATAACAATATTAGGTATTAAATTTCATAAAAACAAGTTAAAGAATACTTTCGTCGATAAAAAAGAAGGTTTTGTCCCTACCGCGGGGCTTTGAAAATAGAAATAATAATACTATTTTTGCAGCCAATTTAATTTAAACAAATTATTTTATGAATCATTATGAAACTGTTTTCATCTTGAATCCCGTTTTATCTGATGAGCAGATAAAGGAAACAGTTAAGAAATACGAAGAATTTCTTGTTTCTAAAGGTGCCAAGATGATATCAAAGGAAGACTGGGGGCTTAGAAAACTAGCTTACCCAATTCAACACAAAAAAAGTGGTTTTTACCACCTATTTGAATTTTCTGCTCCCGGAGAGGCTATCGAGCCTTTGGAGTTGGCATTCAGAAGAGACGAGCGAATGATGCGTTACCTAACTGTGAGGTTAGACAAACACGCGATCGCCTGGGCTGAGAAAAGAAGAAAAAGAAATCAGGAAAAAGCGTAAGTATGGCTACATCTATTGAACAACAAGCAAAAGGAAAAAAAGACGGAGAGATCAGATATCTTACTCCTCTTAATATAGAAACTACCAAGGCGAAAAAATACTGCCGTTTTAAAAGATCAGGTATCAAGTATATCGATTACAAAGATCCTGATTTCTTAATGAGCTTTGTAAACGAACAAGGGAAATTGTTGCCTCGTCGTTTAACAGGAACTTCTTTGAAATACCAGAGAAAAGTGGCTGTTGCCGTAAAACGTGCCCGTCATTTGGCATTAATGCCATACGTTGGTGATTTATTAAAATAAAAAGAGGCAGTAATTATGGAATTGATACTAAGAAAAGACGTAGATAATTTAGGCTTTAAAGATGATGTGGTATCCGTGAAGAACGGCTATGGCAGAAACTTTTTAATTCCTCAGGGCTATGCAGAACTTGCTACTCCTTCAGCTAAGAAAATGTTGGCTGAAACCCTGAAACAACGTGCCTATAAAGAACAAAAGAACATAGACGAAGCTAAGAAACAAGCCGAGAAACTTAACAATATTGAGATCAAGCTTACTGCCAAGGCAGGAGCAGGTGACAAATTGTTCGGTTCTGTGACTGATGCCGACCTTGCTGAAGCCCTTTCTAAAGAAGGTGTTGAGATCGAGAAAAAATACATCAGTATTGCAGGTGGTAACATCAAACGTTTGGGACAATATGAAGCCACTTTGCGTTTTCACCGCGAAGTGATCTCAAACTTCACTTTTGATGTAGTAGCTGAAGCTTAATTTGTATTTATCATATTTGAAAGCCTGCTCATTTTGAGTGGGCTTTTCTTTTTTAAATTTATCCGGAATGAAATACGCCCGCTTAACCAAAGAACAGTTTGAAGAAATGCACCAGGAATTTATCAATTTTCTGGCAGCACAATCTATTACGGCTGAAGAATGGGAAGAAATAAAAGCCAATAAACCAGAAGCAGCCGAGCAGGAACTCGATGTTTTTAGCGACCTTATCTGGGAAGGGGTTTTGAACAAAGTGGAATACCTGGAGCATTTTTCGGCGCAGCAGATGTTTTTGTTCAATATTACGGCAGCTACCATTAATCTTATCGCGGTAAAGATTGAAAAGGAGAATGTAGATATTACCACCCAGGGCGGTTATAAATGGCTGCAGGAAAATTTGATGGACGACGATGTGAACCTTTTTACTTCGACAAAGGCCATGAGCGATGATCGGAATAAGGATATTTTTGCCTTGATAAAGCAGGGAGCGAATATCACCAAAGGAGACTTATACCGGTATTTTGCAGAGGTGGTTAAATAAGAAATCTTATGTTTAAGGTTTCAGCTTCAAAATTCTGGGGCTTGTAATTAGAAGCAAGAAAAAAGAAACAGGAAACAAAACCTGAACCTGAAACTGAAACTTTGAACCCGAAACTATTCGTATCTCAGTGATTCAATAGGGTCTTGTTTTGCTGCTTTAGCTGCGGGATAGCTTCCTGCAAGGATCGCAACGAGAATGGTGATCCCGGTTGCCCAGAGCATGGCCTTCCATGGCGTGGTAAAATTGAAGTCGGCAGCGGCAGAAACACCTATTCCTATTAAGATTCCGAGGAAAATACCGAGAAGTCCGCCCAATTGACCAATGATGAGCGTTTCCATAAAGAACTGAGTAGCGATGGTACCGCGTTTCGCGCCAAGCGCTTTGCGCACCCCGATCTCGCGGGTACGTTCGGTCACCGTCACCAGCATGATGTTCATCAGGGCTATGGACGACCCAAAAATAGTGATGATCGAGATGATCCAGGCGGCGTAATTCAAATATTTTGTAATGGAAAGAATGCGGTTAATGAGGTCGTCACTGCGCTCCAGCCCAAAATTGTTTTCTTCAATTGGGTTTAGTCCGCGAATATTTCTGAAAGTAATAATCGCTTCATCCTGAGCCGCTTCCATATATTCCTTGTTATCCACCATAACGCTCAGGTTGTAATTGATCTTTGGCTGAGTAAAGATAGATCTCGCCACCTGTATTGGGATGAGTACCCGCAAGTCCTGGTTGTTTCCGAAAGTTGAGCCCTTGGATTCCAATACGCCAACTACACGGAATTTCGCACCGCGGATGCTAATCGTTTTCCCTACCGGACTCAGGCCCTTAAAAAGTCCTTCATCTTTAGCGAAATCTGAACCGAGAACAGCGACATGGCTGTTGTTCTGAATGTCAAAAACATTAAATTCCCGGCCTTCTTCCACTTCCAGCCCTGAATTGGAAAGGTAGTTTTCATTTACACCCAGCACAGAAACTTCCGGATCGGTTTTCTCGCTTTCGTATTTCACTTCGGCACCGCCGGTTCCGGTGAAGGAAACAGCAGTTTGTGTGAAAGGATAGTCGTAATTCTGCTCAAATTGCCGCACCTGCCGATAGCTTATCACGGGATTTACCTTTTCCCGTTCTCCGCCACCACGCCGTTGCGTCCTAAAAGGATATTGCTGAATATTGAAGGTATTGGCGCCCATAGAGGCAAAATCACTGCTAATAGTATTTTCTAAAGCCGAAACGGCACTCAAAATACCTACAAGGGCAGTGATGCCAATGGCAATAATAAGAATAGTGAGGACGGTGCGCAGCAACTGACTTTTAATGGAATTAAAAGCGATGTGGATATTTTCTTTGAGCAGTGAGAACATAAAAAATGTTGAGCTTTGTAATTAGACTCCCAATCGGGCCGAATGTTACTTAAAAACTGAAATTTGTTTGGGTTCGGTCAAAATTTAAGATATTTGCAATCCTTCTGTTTAGCATTGCTGGCAGAAAGTTAAGGAGAATTTTAATTCAAGTTTCGTTAAAAGATTTATGGCACAAAAACCTTCTATTCCTAAAGGAACAAGAGATTTTTCACCGGTAGAGGTGGCAAAGAGAAATTATATTTTTCAGAAAATACAGTCAGAATTCAGGAATTTTGGCTTTCAGCCTATAGAAACGCCCAGTTTCGAAAATTCTGATACCCTCATGGGTAAGTATGGAGAAGAAGGGGACAGGCTGATCTTCAAGATTCTTAATTCCGGAGATTTTCTTCGGAAAGTAGATTCCGAAGCCTATAAAGAAAAGGATAGCCTGCGCATTACGTCCTCTATCAGTGAAAAGGCATTGCGCTATGATCTTACGGTGCCTTTTGCGCGATATGTGGTGCAGCATCAAAATGAGATCGAATTTCCCTTTAAACGATATCAGATTCAGCCTGTATGGAGAGCCGACAGGCCGCAGAAAGGGCGTTTCCGCGAATTTTACCAATGCGATGCCGATGTGGTGGGCAGTGATTCTTTGTGGCAGGAAGTCGAATTTGTGCAATTATACGACGCCGTTTTTACTTCTCTTGAACTTGAAGGTGTTACTATAAAGATCAACAACCGAAAGATTCTTTCCGGTTTCGCTGAAGTTATTGGCGAACAGGATAAATTGATCGATTTTACGGTGGCTCTTGACAAGCTGGATAAGATAGGCGAGGAGGGAGTAAAAAAGGAAATGCTCGAAAAAGGAATTTCTGAAGCCGCCATTGAAAAGATCCAGCCTATTTTTAATCTCGAAGGCGATTTTGGGCAAAAAATAGAAGGCCTTAAGGAAATCCTGGCTACTTCTGAAACTGGAAAAGCCGGTATTGAAGAGCTTCAGTTTATACAGAATGCTATTGCTGAAATGCCGCTTAAAACGGCCAAACTTGACCTGGATGTCACGCTGGCCCGCGGACTTAACTATTACACCGGTGCGATCTTTGAAGTAGCCGCGCCCGAAAAGGTGAAGATGGGCTCTATTGGCGGCGGCGGTCGTTATGATGACCTTACCGGTATCTTCGGACTTAAAAATATGAGCGGGGTGGGGATTTCTTTCGGCCTGGACCGAATCTTCCTGGTGCTGGAAGAACTGGAGCTGTTTCCTGAAACCGTTACCGAAACAACCAAAGTGTTGTTTATCAATTTCGGAGAAAAGGAAGCACTTTATGCCATGAAAGCCGTGAAAAAACTGCGGGAGCAGGCTGTGGTCGCTGAGCTTTATCCCGATTCGGCTAAAATGAAAAAACAGATGAACTACGCCAACAAGAGAGACATTCCTTTCGTCGTACTGGCCGGTGATTCTGAAATGCAGGCCGAAAAGTTCACTTTGAAAAACATGAAAAGTGGGGAGCAGGAAACCCTGTCTTTTGAAGAGCTGAAAAAAGCGCTGGTATAGCCAGTTTTTTTGCTAGTTCTGAAGCCGACGACAACTCGCTTAGGAGTTGCTGGTAACTTCCTCGCTGGCCTCATTTAGCAATTGCATATCTTCTTCCGTTAATTCCAGGTCTATAGCCTCGTGAAAAGCCTTTAGATGCGAAAATTTTGTCGCACTCGCAATTGGCGCCGTAATTCCAGGTCGTTGCATGATCCAGGACAGTGCAATGGCAGCCTGAGAGATATTATATCTGTCAGAGAGTTGATCTAAAGCCTCAAGTACTCTTTTTCCTTTGTCATTGAAATAATCCTTGAGGAACATTGAACGGGCGCTGCCCTCCATGTCGCTTTCGCTTCGGTATTTCCCGGTGAGAAATCCGCTGGCAAGAGAAAAATAGCTGATCACTCCCAGCTTATGTTCTATGCAGATCTCCCTTATCTCATCTTCAAATTTTGACCGCTGCATCAGGTTATATTCGGGCTGAAAAACCTCGTATTTTGGGAGTCCATGTTGCTCGGCAGCTTCCAGGGATGCCTTCAGGCGTTTCGGCCCCAGGTTGGAGGCGCCAATGTACCGCACTTTCCCTGCCTCAATAAGTTCATTGTAGGCGCCGAGGGTTTCTTCCACCGGGGTTTTATTGTCGTCCCAATGCGTAAGGTAAAGGTCTATATGATCTGTCTGTAGTCTCTTTAGCGAGTCTTCGGAAGCTTTTAGAATATGTGACCGGGAAATGTCCTTATCGCCGCCCTGCTGCATACTGGAGCCTACTTTAGTGATAAGCTGAATTTTATCCCGTACCCCACGATCTTTCATCCATTTACCGATGATGCGCTCCGATTCTCCTCCTTTATTGCCTTCGGCCCAACGCGAATAGACATCGGCTGTGTCGATCATAGTGAAGCCGCGGTCCAGCAGCTCATCCAGCATTCGAAAAGATTTTTTTTTACTCAGCGTCCATCCGAAGACGTTTCCTCCAAAAACTATGGGAGGAGCTTGCAAGCCGGTATTTCCTAAGGGTGTGGTATGCATGATTTTTGATGATTTTTTCAGCAGTGAAGAATAAAGATAAGAACTCTTGCTGAAATTCCACATTCCCATTCAAATTTCAGCATAATTTAACGGGTGAGCCTCAGGATGTTAAGCTTGGTTAAAATTGGCTGTTTTTAGAGATCTCTTCTTCCGCTCTGCCCGATTTTTCTTTAACTTTAGAAGAGAACCAAGAAAATATTGAGCATGAGAAATGTATTTATTGTATTGAGCATCTTATTGATTCCATTGACGGGCGTTGCACAGAAGGGCGATTCCACCGAAAGATTTGAGATCACTCCCGACGGTTTTACAGAACATGTAATAAGGGAATACCCGGGAAAAACAGATTCAGAACTTTACAATGGCGTCTTGCGTTGGGCAGCCTATACTATAGCGAATGATGAGAGCGCCAGAAAATCTGATGTGAAGGATCAATACCTTGTTTACCGCACTTTTGTACCGCAGGGGATTAGTCTCGAAAATAAAGGGGAGACCCTTACCTGGGATGTGCTGTTTGACGTGGCTTTCCGTTTTCAGAACCAGAAGATACGATATGATATCACCATAGTTGAGATCAGCAGCCCCAAAGCGCCGACTTTTGCCTACAAGGGAGGGCCGATGCAGTGGTCTTTCTTCGATGAAAATGGAAATCCGAAGGAAAACACCAGGAAAGCACGCGAGCAGATCAATAATATCGCGAATGATTTTATCAGGGGAGTTTCAGCATATATCAACAGCCCAAGAAATGAAGATAGCCACTGAAAATTCATTGTTTTGGATCAATCTTAAACTACTTCCAAAACAGAAGCACCAATGCTTCTGTAGAATCCTTTAATGCAAAATTAAAGCTTTTAATAGTCAATTTAGAGGAGTAAAAATGTTGAATTCTTCCTCTTCAGATCATCCAGAATATTTGCCTAGTCCACAACATTTAGGAATGATCCGTAAAAATGCTGGATCAGGGACGAAGTATATCCGATATAGATTTTATCGAATTTCCTGGAATACAGAACATAAGTCACGAATTCTTCCATAAAAAAATCCCTCCTAAAAAGATAGGAGGGAAGTGTAGCGAGACCGAGATTTGAACTCGGGACCTCCGGGTTATGAAAATTCAAAAGAACCATTCAAATTAACCATAATTAACACAAAATCAATTAATTACGAAATATTTCAATTTACTTACATTCATAAAATATCAAGCAAAATGGTCAAATGTTGTACCTATGTTGTACCCAAAAATGAGTAAATTTATTGAAGATACCTAAAGTTAAAAATATGTCTTCAATAAGCGTCACTCTCCGCAAAAAATCTAATAAATCAGGTAAATATCCTATCGCAATACGGATTACAAGAAATAGGCGAACAACATATCTTTATACCGGTCAATATATAGAAAAATTGTACTGGGATGAAAGGAAATCTCAGGTTAAAAAATCTCATCCGAATGCTGCACGATTAAATCATTTAATTTTAACTAAACTACATGAAGCCAACGAAAAGCTTCTTGAAAATGAATCTACAAAAAGAAAACTATCAGTAGGCAAGCTAAAGGAAGCGATTAGGAGAAAGAACAATAGTGATTTTAAGAGTATGGCTGATGTATATTTGAACAATATCAAATCCAGGAAAAAGATAAATCAGTACAAAACAGAGAAGAACAGGGTAGAGCAGTTTTTAAATTTTGCGGGGAGCGGTATTGAGTTTCATGAGATTGATGTGGCATTACTAAAGAGTTTTGCTTCTTATCTTCAGTTCAAAAAGAACAGAGCAAAAAGAACGGTTGTGAATTTTATGATCTGCATTAGAGCTATATATAATTTAGCCTTGGCATCCAACAGAGCCGATCGGAATGACTATCCTTTTGGTAAAGGTAAGTATCAGATTAAACTACCGGAATCGAAAAAGATAGGTTTAACCGTAGGGGAGCTAAAGAGGCTGGAAAGTGCTGTAGATTTAACTGAAGCAAATCAACATGTATTGAATGTTTGGCTCCTAAGTTTCTATTTTGCCGGTGTGAGGATTACCGATATTATTCAATTAAAGTGGTCGTATTTGAATGACGATAGATTATACTATCGAATGAAGAAAAATGACAAATTAGTATCCTTAACCATTCCTTTAAAAGCTAGAAAAATACTCGATAGCTATCTTCTTATAAAGAGTGAAGAAAGTGATCTTGTTTTTCCCGAATTACGAGGTATAGATCTCAACGATGATATTTTAGTAAGAACAAGAGTGAAAACCGTGACACGAAATTTTAATAGGCAGCTGGGACGAATTGCTAAACAGCTAGGAATCGAAAAAAAATTAACAATGCATATTGCTCGACACAGCTTTGGCAATATTTCAGGTGATAAAATACCAATACAAATGCTACAAAAGCTATATAGGCATTCTTCAGTTACTACCACGATGATGTACCAATCTAATTTCATCAATCAGGAAACAGATAAAGCTTTGAATGATGTTTTGGATTTCTAACTGGATCGTCTATTTAATTACTTTGTGAAATTTTTCAATTTAGTGAAGGGGGGTGTGGAATTCTCATTACTCCTTAGTAGCCTTTAGGACAACCTCATATGGAAAGGCAAAGTTGGCAACTTCGGTTCCTGATAGCCAGTTATTCCTATCTTCTTTTCGCAGCACAACCGGCATTCTCTTCTTGTTGTTGTGGATTTTGCTCATCAACTCATTCGCTTCAGTGGTAAGAATAGAGTAGGAGTTGATTAGCTGATTGCTAATCGGGTTTTTCCAGGAGGAGTAGATACCGGCAAAAGCAAATATTTCCTGGTCTTCAACTTCCAAAAGGTATTTCTGTTTATTCTTTCCTTTAGGGTCCAGCCATTGCCATTCATAGTAACCATTGGCGATGATAAGACAACGATTTTGAACGCAATTGCGGTAAGCTGGTTTTTCTTTTACAGTTTCTATTTTTGCATTCAGAGTCATCTTTTTGATCTTTTCATCTTTAGCCCAGAATGGAATAAGACCCCAATAGAACATCTCGATTTCCCCGGAATTCTCTCCAGTGATGACAGGAGTTTTGCTAAAGTCATATCCGTTGATCTCCGCTTGAGGAATATACTCATCGGGAGCGATGAAATTTGCACTGAAAGATTTTTCGATTTCTTTTAAACGAGCATTAAGTTTGGTTCGATAGCACATAATGATAAGTTTCCAGTGAAGTTAAGTGATTGTCAAATTTGACTAATATTTTGATCTTGGCCTTTAAACAGGTTCAACGGCTTCAGGGGTATTTCCAAGGTTAGAGGAGACCGAATGAGCATGCAAGGTTTCCCGCATAAAGCTTGTTGCTAAAAGCTCTTCGATTTCTTCATCTTCTAAATAAGGATTAAGCCATTCCTTCTCGAAATCCGGATCTAAAACCAGAGGTATTCTCTGTGCCATTTTACGATTTCCCAATCCAGAGATTAAACCTTTCGAAGGTATGGTAATCATGCTCACGCTCCAGTATTCTTTATCATAAGTGTTATAGCACCCCGCAATGGCAAAGAGACGATTCCCTTTGAGGTAATAGTACTTGGTCTTTTCTCTTCTAGTTAAAGGATGGGTTATAAAAAAACCATCTGCAATAATGAGACAGCGTCTATGCCGGAGAGGCTCATTAAAAAATTCGGAATTAAGAGCTGTCTCGGCTTTTGCATAGAATGTTGAATGCTTTCTTCGGAAGTCCTCTATGTTAGTTTCTTCGGATGGCGGAATCAATCCCCACTCCATGGGAAATATTTCCTCCGGATCTTCCTGAGGAATACAGAAGAGGTTAGGGTACTCCTGAGACTTCAGGTAATACCATGGTTCATACAAGAAGGGTATTTTCATCCTGGCTTCAACGTAGAATTCCAGCTGGTCCAATCTTTTGGTTAGACTAATTGCACTGCACATAAAGGTTTATTCTTTTCGGGAAGTTAAGAAATTCCCCTCAGTTAATAATTATTTGTTATTTGGAATAAATCCTATCAAATGGAAAAATTCCATTTTGTAATTTTGCTTTTATGAAAGTCAAAGTTTATCAGAAATCCTCCATTCCTTTGAGGAAGCTTTTATTGCCTATTTCAGAAAGTGGTATTTCTGCAGGTTTTCCTTCCCCTGCAGATGATTACCTGGACAGCTGTATAGACTTGAATCGGGAACTGATCAAGAACCCTGATACCACTTTCTTTGGTAGAGTAAAAGGAGATTCCATGCGTGAAGCAGGAATCCATAATGGGGACTTACTTATCATAGATAAAAGCCTTGAGCCAAGGAGCGGCAAAATTGCCGTCTGTTTCATTGATGGAGAATTCACCGTAAAACGGATAAAAATTGAGAAGGA
>JBAWAB010000170.1:0-4280 GCA_049589035.1 Salegentibacter sp. | reverse complement strand
CAGGAAGTTACGAGGCGCTTTTCAGCAAAAGAGCAAGGCTTTACCGCGAAAAAGGTTTGCAAGATGAAGAGCTCACCGAAGATCGATACAAACACCTGATCCTGGAGCATTATACTTTCCTGAAACGCCCCGTGATCATTAACAATGATGAGATCTTTATAGGGAATTCGAAAAAAACTGTTGCCGCCGCCAAAGAATCGATCCATGAATAACCGGCTGCTCGCCATATTAGCGGCTATTGTGGCCAGCGCCATTTACGGACTCAACCACACCATTGCCAAAGGAGTGATGCCCACCTACATTGAACCTTTCGGATTCATTTTCCTCAGGGTTTTTGGAGCAGCCATTCTCTTCTGGATCATCAGCCTTTTTGGTCCCAAAGAAAAGATCGCTACCTCTGACTGGCCGCGGATGGTGATGTGCGCCATCTTCGGAATGGTGATCAACATGCTGTTCTTTTTTAAAGGCCTCAGCCTCTCCACGCCCATCAACAGTTCGGTGATCGTCACGCTCTCGCCGGTCATGGTGCTGATCCTGGCTTCAATTCTTATTAAAGAACGTATCACACTGCTGAAAAGCATCGGAATTGTAGTAGGCTTGGCCGGCGCGCTGGTGCTCGTCCTGTTCAGTTCTGAAAGTACCGGAAATGCACCCAATATTCCCCTCGGAAACCTGCTTTTTATCGTCAATGCTTTCTCCTATGGACTTTACCTGATCCTGGTGAAACCGCTCACAGCGAAGTACCACTCCTTCACCCTGATGAAATGGCTTTTCAGCATTGGAGTAATTATCAATCTGCCTATAGCTATCGGGCAATTTACAGATGTTCATTGGTTGACCCTGCCGTGGGGCGCCATCTGGAGAATGGGTTTTGTGGTTCTCGGCACAACCTGTCTCACCTATCTGCTGAATGTGTATGCCATGAAGGAGCTTTCGGCTTCCACCATCAGTGCGTTTATATATTTGCAGCCGCTCATTGCCATTATATATGCTATTGCCGTGGGCGCAGATACTTTGAACCTGGTAAAAATTTCAGCGGGGATATTAGTTTTTGCGGGAGTTTATATGGTGACAAAAAAGAAAACACAGACGGCCGGCTAAAATTCTGCCCTCTTCGGAACCAGCCTTTTACTGATGAACCATACTACCGGAATGAACAAAATGAGGCAGCAGGAAAAGAGGTAATTAGGGTTTATCCATCCGGCTGAAGTTTCTGTGGTAATGACCTCATGAGCAATAAAAAAGAATAGGTTCCCAGCCCAGTGCATCATGCCGGTGAGCCATAACTGGCGTGTGTAGAGGAGCGGGATCACAAAGATAATTCCGAGCAGAAAGAGATACAGCCAGGCTTCAGGACCATCAGCGAGCCGGTAAATGTGGTTCAACAAATACACCAGTGCAGACAATAGGCCGAGCCAAAATGGCTTCAGTTTATTTTTAAAACCCGCAAAGATTAGTCCCCGGGTAAGAATATCTTCAGAAAAAGAAGAAAATAAAACTCCGAAAGCAAAAGGCAGGCTGGAGCTTAAAATACTGGTAAAATCCGGAATTTCGGTTATGATTTCATTACCTGTTGCCACCGAAATAAAATAGGGAACCGCATAGATTGCAATTCCTAGAATGATACCCATCAAAAGATGACTCAACTTCAGCTTTCTGGTCAGGCCCCAGACGGCGAGACCATCGCTATTATACCAGTTCCCAAGCAAAAATGCCGACAGAAAAAAGAGCAATTGAAAGATCAGAAAGCCCGTAGCATTATTGCGAAAAATGATCATATATTCCGCCAGATGGTAGAAGCTAAAAAGCACAAAAAAGGAAACCGCCAGCTTTGTGCTTTTCTTCAGCTTAAACCAGGATCTGGTATTTTTCTCAAGTTCCATTAGCCCCCATTTAGATCGGACTAATTTAGCTAATTTCCTTCTTGAGAAATCAGAAATTTCATCCTTCAGAAGCCTTTCCTAAAAAGCTCCCAAAAGATTATCCCACCACCATGTCCTTGGGACGTTTTCCGAATTTTCGGGTATCTTCTTTGGTCAAAATTCTAAAGTCCTCGGTATGGCTAAGGCTGTTCAGGTTGGCGAAAAGCTCTTCGGGGAGGGCTGTCAGTTGACGTTCCTTCAGGTCGATCCAGGCGCCCATCATCTCACAGCTGGCAAAATTCCGCCCATTGCTGTCATAGAAGTTGTGAAGAAATTCGAAGTACATCCCGTCTTCCGAAAGGCCCTTCAGCTCCAGGCTTACCGTTACAGGTTGCCCCGCAAAAACCTCCTTAAAATAGTACACGTGCTCATAAAAAACCACAGGCCCCAGGTTATGTTTAGCAAGTTCCTTATGTCCAAAACCGTGCTCCATCAAAAACCCCATGCGGGTGTGACTCATAAAATTAATATAGGCAGTATTGGCAAGGTGGCGGTTGGCATCTATATCGCTCCATCGGATCTCAAATTCTTTAGTGTACATCTCTTTCTTCTGTTTTTGCTTTTTCATAAAATTGCGCTTAAAACTACAAAACTTTGCTATGCGTGCATAATTATTATGATTAGTTTAGGGTCTCGATACACCTTTAATTATTAATTTGCGCCGGTCATGCCACTTCTCAAAAGCACATATAACGCCCCGCGGTTGTTCAGGAATGCTCACCTTTCCACTATCTACGCCGCCACCCTACGCAAGGTGAATTTCGCTACTCAGGAACGGGAGCGGCTGGAACTGCCCGATTCAGATTTTCTCGATCTCGACTGGAGCTTTTCCGAAAGAAAATCTTCAAGACTGCTCATCCTCATGCACGGCCTGGCGGGCAGCGCGCAGCGGCCTTACATGTTGGGAATGTCAAAGATATTTACTGAAAACGGATGGGATACCGCAGCAATGAACTTCAGAAGTTGCAGCGGCGAACTCAACAGACTCTTCCGCAGCTATAATGGCGGGGCTACCGAAGATCTTGAAGCAGTGGTCAAGCACGTTCTTGAAAAGAAAAAATATAAGGAGATTGCCATAGCAGGCTTTAGCCTTGGAGGCAACCTGTTGATGAAGTACCTGGGAGAGAATCGTGAGCTCCCGGCAGAGATAAAAGCTGCGGTAGCTGTTTCAACCCCCTGTGATCTTGGCGCTTCCCTGGAAGAGCTCAACAAAAGTCGTAATTTCATCTATTCGAAACGTTTTGAGAAAAACCTGAAAGATGAGCTGTACCAAAGACAACTGGCCTTCCCCGACCAAATAGAGAAACAGGAGATCGCAAACTGCAATTCGCTGCTGGCCATCGATGAATTGTACACCAGCAAAGCACATGGCTACAAAAGTGCGCAGGACTACTATGAAAAGTGCAGCTGTCTTCAGTTTTTGCCCAATATCAGGATTCCAAGCCTGATAATAAACGCTGAAAATGACTCCTTTTTGTCGGCTAATTCCTATCCTGTTGAGATCGCAGAAAAGTCTCAGCATCTTCACCTCGAGATTCCCACACACGGCGGCCACGTAGGCTTCATTCGCCGCAATAAAAGCTATTACCACGAGCAAAGAACACTGGAGTTTGTGAAAAGCCGGATTTAGAAATGCAACTTTCCACTCTTTCTGCAATTGCTCCGGAAAATATTAAAACCGGGTTAAAAAATCTCCAATAACAACAGATGTTACTTCTTCCACTTAAATTAGCTTTAAAAGGAATAAATGAAGAACAATTCCAATACGGGTAAGATCGCCAAAGTTCGTTCAGCCGGTTTTTTCACCAAGGGGCTCGTGTATTTCCTGATTGGGGCATTAACTTTCATGGCGGCCCTGGGTTTAGGCGGTGACATTTCCAGTAAGGACGGGGTGATCAGTTTTTTACTGCAACTTCCCCTGGGAAAGATCCTGGTTGGCATTGTAGCCCTGGGATTGTTTGCGTATTCCTTGTGGAGGCTCTATCAGATCTTTAGAGAACCCATTGACCAGAATGGGAAAACCAAAGAGAACTTCAGAAAAGGTTTTAAGAAATTTCGTTACTTCTACTCGGGAATCCTGTATGCCTTTATCGCCTATTCCTTTGCCAAACCCCTTATTCAAAGTTTCGCGCAACAAGCTCAAAGCAACGGAAGCTCCGGTGACAACGAAACCCAAAAAGCGGCCTTGGGCGAACTACTTTCACACAGCTGGGGGCCTGCACTCATCTGGCTTGCCGCCATTATTGTTGCCGGGCAGGCTTTGAGACAATTCTACCTGGCCTATACCGCGCAGTTCATGAAAAAGATAGATAATTACCCCAGTATTAAACATGAATACGACCTGATAAGGAATATGGG
>JBAWAB010000169.1:0-5557 GCA_049589035.1 Salegentibacter sp. | reverse complement strand
CCATAAAAGAATATGTGAATAATTCCCAACAAAGGGAGAAAGATGCGAAGGAGTTGCAAAGAGCTATGATAGTGAATTATTCTGAAGAAAAAGTATTCCCGCAATTGCACGAATTTTATCAAAGCTTATTAAATTCGGGTTCATGATTGTGCAGGCCTCCAAAAATTCCTCTTACTTAAAGCTGTTGCTATTGCATATAGGAATCGCCTTTATGATTTACCTGTACCGCCCCTTTTCCCTGATCTACACTATAGGCATCATTGCATTTTTTCTTTTCTACATTGTGCAAAACCAGAATAGGAACAACGAAGCTCTTATGGCTGCAGCTTACATAGCAGGAGCCGAGGTTTACCTGCGGATGACCGATGGATTGATCTTCTATGAAACGGGAAAATATATGGTGATCATTTTTCTGGTGGTAGGTATGTTTTTCAAGGGTACTTCCTCCAAAACCATTCCCTATTGGATCTATCTTTTAATAATGATCCCGGGCCTGGTGATTGCCTCCATAAACTGGGGCTACGAATTTAATTTCAGAAAACAGATAGCCTTTAACCTAAGTGGCCCGGTTTGCCTTGGGATCTCTGCACTCTACTGCTATTATAAAAAAATCGAGAGGAATAATTTTCAGCAAGTGCTTTTAATGCTCTTGATGCCCATTATTTCTCAAATGTTCTTTCTATTCTTATATACGCCTTCTCTCAGGGAGGGCATCATTAGTATGTCTGGGAATTATGCCGCGACCGGTGGCTATGGTCCTAATCAAATGTCTTCTGTATTGGGCTTTGGAGCTCTGCTGTTGATCATGAGACTGCTCACTGTCAAAGATAAATTTATCAACATTCTTGATCTTGTTCTGCTGGGGCTTATGGGCTATAGGGCGGTAATTACCTTCTCGCGTGGAGGAGTTCTTACTGCTTTATTGTCCGCTGCGGCATTTCTAATAATTTATTATTATAAGCAGGATTCCAGGAAAAGAGCAGGGATCAATTCTAAAATTGTGGTTTTAATCGGTGCTTTCTTTCTGATCTGGATTTTTTCTTCTGTCCAAACCTTCGGGTTGATCGGAAATCGGTACTCCGGTAGGGATGCTTCCGGAAGGTTGAAATCTGACCTTACCACCGGACGGGTGGAACTTGTTGAGACGGAACTACATGCCTTTTACCATCATCCGGTATTGGGCATTGGGGTAGGCAGAGGTAAGGAGTATAGGGAAGAAAATCTGGGAATTACAATTGCATCTCATAACGAGATCAGCCGTATGTTGAGCGAACAGGGGATGCTGGGCCTTGTGGCGCTGATAATTCTTATCTTTGTTCCCATTATTTTTTGGACTAAGTTTAAGAACAATTATTATTTTTTGGCGTTCTTAGCATTTTGGTTCCTGACCATCAATCATTCGGCCATGCGAATTGCCCTTCCCGGTTTTGTTTACGGACTGGCACTATTATATATTGTAGATGACAAAAAGCATCCTGTACATAGGAAACGACTTACAAATTAACAGCTTTACGGCAACCTATATTTCCTTCTTCAGCAGAGTCCTGAAGAAAGAAGGCTATAAGGTGAAAACCGCGTCTACAAGAAGTAATAAGGGGCTGCGGCTCCTGGAAATGTTGGGGCTCATAGCGCGCTATCATAAAACAACAGATATCGTGCTGATCGACACCTACGGTGCGATGAACTTCTATTATGCTTACCTGGTGGCAAAAACCTGTCAGTTCTACGGGCTGGAATATATCCCTATCCTGCATGGCGGTAATCTTCCAGAGCGGTTGGAGGGCTCCAATAGTTATAGCAGAAGTCTTTTCGGGAAGGCTAAAATCAACGTGGCTCCTTCAGAATTTCTGTACGGAGTTTTCAGGAGAGCAGGTTTTAACAACGTAAGGATCATTCCGAATTCCATAGAAATAGAAAATTACCCGTATAAGAAGCGGGAGGAGTTTCAACCGCGATTGTTATGGGTGAGAAGATTTCAGAAGCGGTACAATCCGATGCTGGCCCTTAAAGTCCTGCTATTGCTGAAGGAAAAATATCCTGAAGCCAGCTTGTGTATGGTCGGGCCAGATAAGGACGGTAGCCTTAAGGCCTGTAAGAACCTCGTGAAAAAGAACAATCTCGACGTGCGCTTCACCGGAAAACTAAAAAAGAAAGAATGGGCAGACTTGTCGGTCGACTATGATTTCTTTATAAACACCACTACGATAGATAACACTCCTATCAGTGTCATCGAAGCGATGAGCCTGGGATTAGCAGTGGTTTCTACCAATGTTGGGGGAATGCCAATGTTGATAGAAGATGGGAAAGACGGGTTATTGGTTCAGGAAAACAATGCTGAAGCTATGGCCAATGCCATTAGCGGGCTTGTTGAGAATCCTCATAGAACTGCGAAAATATGTTTAGCTGCCCGCCAAAAGGTGGAAGGCTTCGACTGGCAATTGGTGAGAGAAGAGTGGAACAGGGTTCTTAATTAAATGAAACATCTGGTTTATATTGGAAATAAGCTCGAAAGTCGGGGTGGGGCACCTACTTCTATAGACATCCTGCCGCACCTGCTCAGGAAAGAAGGGGTAGAGGTGAGTACAGCTTCTTCCCAAAAGAACAAAATTTTGCGACTTTTGGCAATGCAACTACTTTTGTTCAGCAAAGCCAAGAGGGCAGACCTTGTTCTGATCGATACCTATAGTACCCAGAACTTCTGGTATGCAGTGATCTCCTCCCGCGTATGTCGTTTGCTGAAACTTCCTTATATCTTGTTTCTTCATGGAGGGAATCTCGGAGAACGCCTTCAGCGGAATCCGCGGGTGAGCAAGAACTTATTTGGAAATTCCCGGTGCAATATCGTTCCTTCCGAATTTTTACTGGAAAAATTCAGGAGGAAAGGGATCCGAAATCTTCGGCACATCCCGAATTCCATTGCTTTGGCAGATTATCTTTATCAGGAGCGAAGTTATCTCAGGCCTAAATTGTTGTGGGTGCGCTCCTTTTCCGAAGTATATAACCCGCTGCTCGCTATAAAGGTGCTGGAAAAGTTAAAGGAAAAGTATAAGGAGGCTGAACTTTGTATGGTGGGACCTGCAAAAGATGGGAGTCTGCAGGTTTGTAAACAATATGTTCAAAAAAAAGGCCTCCCGGTGTCCTTTCCGGGGAAATTGTCTAAAGAAGAATGGTTACATTTATCGCGGCATTATGACCTGTTCCTTAATACCACAAATATTGACAATACGCCGGTAAGTGTGCTGGAGGCGATGGCGCTGGGGCTTCCTGTTGTTTCTACGGAAGTGGGCGGAATGCCTTACCTGCTGCGCAACCGGAAAGAAGGACTTCTGGTGCCGCCAAATGATGAGACAGCCATGCTGAATGCTATTGAAACTTTACTTGCAAACCCCGCTATAGCGCAGGATATGAGTGCCAAAGCGAGAGAAAAAGTGGAGAATTTCGACTGGTATAAAGTAAAGCAGCAATGGCTGGAATTGCTTCGTTGAAACCTCAATAAATAACCCCAAAGTTGTTCTAATATGTCTGAACGGCCTCTCTTACACTTCGAGATCTCAGAACGCAAAATCCTTTTGCGGCTGTTCGATATATTGGGGGTGCTGTTAAGTCTTGGCCTGGTGAGGATCATCCTTGAATTTGACTATTTTCGCTTTGATGCCGACAACTGGAGCTGGACCTTCATGCTGCTTCTTTATCTGAATGTTTTCGCTACGGTTTTTGAACTTTACGATCTGCAAAAGGCCAGCAGGTTTGAGGTGGTGTTGAAGAATGTGCTGCTCACCAGCTCAGTGACTGTTTTGGCCTTTATGCTTACGCCCTATTTCACCCCGATCTTACCGGGAAACAGGCTGCAGATCATTTTCTTCTTTTTAGCTATCGCCGTGCCCATGCTACTTTGGAGGTACACCTATATCACCCTGATTTCCTCTCCGAGATTTTTTAAGAGGGTACTGGTAGTGGGAGATTCTTTTGATATTAACCTTATTACCGATTCGCTTCAAAAATCTGATCCTAACTATATGGTTGTGGGCTATGTGCATACCGGTAGCAGGCTAAAGGAGGAGATTCATGAACACGAATTATTGCAGTTTAAGGTGGATCAATTGCTTGATGCCATCAAATCTCACCATATCAATGAGATCGTGGTTACCAGTGCCTATGAAAAAGGCCTCATGCTGCCTTTGTACAACCAGCTCAGTGAATTGCTGATCAGTGGCTTTCCGGTCAGGGATTATATCCAGGTCTATGAGGAGGTCACACAGCGTATTCCGGTACAGCATGTGGACAAGGACTTTTATAAGTATTTTCCTTTTAGCCGTAGTAATCAGAATAAGTTCTATATGATCATAAGTCGTATTCTGGATATTCTGGTGTCATTGGTGGGGCTGCTCTTCGGAATCATTTTGATGCCTTTTGTCCTGGCAGGTAACCTATTAGGGAACCGGGGAAAGTTCTTCTATCGCCAGGAAAGGGTAGGCAAGAACGGAAGGGTTTTTAATATTCTGAAATTGCGTACGATGACCAAAGATGCGGAAGCTGATGGTCCGCGCTATGCCGAAAAGAATGACTGCCGCATCACCCGCTTCGGAATGTTCCTTCGCAGAACCCGAATCGATGAGATCCCGCAGTGCTGGAATGTGCTGAAAGGGGATATGAGCATTATTGGTCCCCGCCCCGAGCGACCTGTGTTTGTGGAAGAGCTGAAGGAGATCATTCCTTTCTATGACACCCGACACATCATTAAACCCGGCCTGACCGGTTGGGCGCAGGTAATGGCCAATTACGGCAATTGCCACACCGACAGCCTTGAAAAGCTTCAGTACGATCTCTACTATATCAAGCACCGCGGTGTTTTTCTTGATCTTAGTATCATATTGAAGACCATGAGTACTGTTATTTTCTTTCGGGGACAGTAATAATGTCAGGCTGAGCCTGTCGAAGCCCGGCGATTTCAGTGAGCATGTCTCAGTATGGCTTTGCGGTTCAATGTCAGGCTGAGCCGCCGTAGGCGAATAGTCGAAGCCTGCGTCCCGAAGATGGAATCGGTTTGCAGAAATTTTTTGGTAAAGTAGCACTTCGACTATTCTTCCCGCTATCACGGAAAGACTCATTGTGACATTCGTGGGACGCTGTTTTGTTTAGAAGTAGGTAGTCAGGCTGAGCTTGTCGAAGCCCGACTATTCTTCCCGCTATCGCGGAAAGGCGCAGTGTGACATTGCGTTGCTATTGTGACGGTGAGCTATATAAAGTGATCGCTGAAGCTCAAAGTTTAATGTCAGGCTGAGCCGCCGTAGGCGAATAGTCGAAGCCTGCGTCCCGAAGATGGAACCGGTTTGCAGAAATTTTTTGGTAAAGTAGCACTTCGACTATTCTTCCCGCTATCGCGTGAAGGCTCAGTGTGACATTGCGTAGCTATTGTGACGGTGAGCTATCTAAAGGGATAGCTGAAGTTCAAGGTTTAATGTCAGGCTGAGCCCCCGAAGGGGATTAGTCGAAGCCTCTCACTGAGTGGGATCCTCTTTTGAACGATTAAATTTATTCCGGGAATATTCTACTAGTT
>JBAWAB010000168.1:0-3673 GCA_049589035.1 Salegentibacter sp. | reverse complement strand
CCTCTGTTATCGCGGCCACGGTTATCTCTTGAACCTCGGTTGTCACGGTCACGATTATTATCTCTTGGCGGTCTTGCCTGGTAACCTTCCGGTTTTTCAAGCAAAGCTTTTCTTGAAACTTTTTCTTTGCGTGTTTTTGGGTCTATACCAAAGTATTTAACGTCAATTACATCACCTAGTTTCAGAACGTCATTAACATCGTTAGTGCGTTCCCAGGCCAATTCAGAAATGTGAAGTAAAACTTCGTTTCCTGGAGCTTCTAAATATTCTACAACTGCACCAAAGTCAAGCAACTTGATCACTTTAACTTCGTAAACACTTCCTTTTTCAGGTTTGAAAGTAATGGAATCTATTTTCGCAAGTACTTTATCAATACCTTCCTGACCTGTTCCAAGAATCTCTACAATTCCTTCTTCGGTTACAGGATCTTCGTTAATAACGATCTCTGTTTTAGTCTCTTTTTGAAGTTCCTGGATCACTTTTCCTCCAGGTCCAATCAATGCACCAATAAACTCATTCGGAATTCTTCTGGTGATGATCTTTGGAGCGTATGGCTTAACATCTTCGTTTGGTTGAGCAATAGCATCGGTAAGTTTGCCAAGAATGTGTAATCTTCCGGCACGGGCCTGTTTCAATGCATTTACAAGGATCTCATAAGAAAGACCTTTGATCTTAATATCCATCTGGCAGGCTGTGATACCATCTTCAGTACCCGTAACTTTAAAGTCCATATCCCCAAGGTGATCTTCATCTCCAAGAATATCAGAAAGTACAGCGTACTTATCTCCGTCAGAGATCAAGCCCATGGCGATTCCAGATACAGGCTTTTTCAGCTGAATCCCTGCATCCATCAAAGACATAGTACCGGCACAAACAGTTGCCATGGAAGAAGAACCGTTAGATTCGAGTACCTCAGAAACAACACGTACAGTATAAGGACAATCTGAAGGGATCATTCCTTTTAGCGCACGTTGTGCAAGGTTTCCGTGACCAATCTCACGTCTTGAAGTTCCCCTGATAGGGTAAGCTTCTCCCGTAGAGAAAGGAGGGAAGTTATAATGCAGGTAGAAAGTTTCTTCTCCCTGTTGGGTTGGTAAATCCACCTGGTTGGCTTCTCGTGAAGTACCAAGAGTTACGGTAGCAAGCGCCTGGGTTTCACCTCTGGTAAAGATAGCTGAACCGTGAGTAGAAGGAAGGTAACCTACTTCACACCAGATTGGCCTGATTTCATCGGTTTTTCTACCGTCCAGTCTTATTCCTTCATTAAGAGTCAGATCGCGAACCGCTTTCTTCTGAGCGGCTGCAAAATATCCGGAGATCATTTTGCCTTTCTCTTCCAATTCTTCTTCAGAGAACATAGACTTCACTTCTTCCTTCAGTTCTGCAAAAGCCTCTGTCCTTTCCTTTTTGCTGGTACCGCCTTTTGCGATATCGTAAGCTTTTTGATAGGTGGCATCGTGAATTTTCTGCTCGATGTCTTCATCTGTTGCAGCTACTTCATACTCACGTGTTTCTTTCTTTCCGAATGCTTCAGCCAGTTTTACCTGGGCTGCACACTGAACTTTAATAGCTTCATGAGCGAATTTGATCGCTTCAGCCATTTCTTCTTCAGAACATTCTTTCATTTCTCCTTCAACCATCATCACAGAGTCTGCAGAAGCACCAACCATGATATCCATGTCAGCCTCTTTTAGAGCTTCACGACTTGGGTTAAGTACAAATTCACCATTAATTCTGGCAACTCTTGCTTCTGAAATTGGTGTTTCAAAAGGGATGTCTGAAAGTTGAATCGCTGCTGAAGCGGCCAATCCTGCAAGGGCATCGGGCATAACTTCATCGTCATGAGACATTAACTGAATCATAACCTGCGTTTCAAATTTATAATCTTTTGGAAATAGTGGGCGCAATACGCGGTCTACTAATCGCATTACAAGTATTTCTTCACTGCTTGGTCTTGCTTCTCTCTTGAAGTATCCACCTGGGAATAGCCCTGCAGCTGCAAATTTTTCACGGTAATCCAATGTTAATGGAAAGAAATCCATCGTGGTGGGAGTGTAAGAAGATACAACTGTACAAAGTAACATTGCGTTACCCATTTGAACAACAACAGAACCGTGTGCCTGTTTTGCCAATTTTCCGGTTTCAAGAGAGATGGTTCTGCCATCTTCCAGCTCGATAACCTCTTTAAAAGTTTGTGGAATCATAATAAATTTTTCGAATTCTAAATCTGACTATTCAGATTTTGTTAAACAAAGGTCTCCGTCATTTCCCGGACGGCCGGCATTGTGTTGTTGTGTAGTTGTTGCAGACCAATGAAAAACTATCCGCCTTGGCGGACGACAATTTTTGAAAAAAGAAAAAGACTCGTTTAAAATAAGTCTTTTTTTTATAAAAAAAAAGGGGGCGTGAAAGCCCCCTTGAAATTTTATTTTCTCAATCCTAATTCTTTAACGATGGCACGATACCTCATGATATCCTTCTTCATTAAATAATCAAGCAAACTCCTTCTTTTACCAACAAGTCTTACAAGAGAACGCTCTGTATTGAAGTCTTTGCGGTTCTTTTTAAGGTGTTCAGAGAGGTGAGCGATGCGGTAAGTAAAAAGAGCGATTTGCCCTTCAGCCGAACCGGTGTTGCTTTTGCTTTCACCGTGTTTCTCAAAAATTTCTTCTTTCTTTTCTTTTGTTAAATACATTCCAATATTAATTTTAATGATTTTTATGTATTGACAGCTCTTCTGTCAGGCGGCAAATATACTACTTTCTGTAAGATTACCTATTTATAGATAGCTTTTATTTCAGGCTCTTACCGGCTGATTCTGAATAAGATCGAGGTAAAGATTTACCTGGTTTTTAAGCTGTGATCTTTTTACGATGAAGTCAAGAAAGCCGTGTTCTTTCAGGAATTCGGCAGTCTGAAAATCCTTCGGAAGGTCTTTCCCTGTGGTATCCTTTACAACACGTGGGCCCGCGAAACCTATCAAAGCTCCGGGTTCCGAAATATTGATGTCTCCCAGCATGGCAAATGAAGCCGTGGTTCCTCCCGTAGTAGGATCGGTACAAAGGGAAATGTAAGGGATCTTTGCCTCAGCCAATTGCGCCAGTTTTACTGAAGTCTTTGCAAGCTGCATCAAAGAAAGAGCAGCCTCCATCATTCTCGCCCCACCTGATTTAGAAATGATCATGAAAGGAATGTTATGCTTGAGGGAATAATCGGCGGCACGCGCGATCTTTTCACCTACAACCGAACCCATGGAACCTCCAATGAACCTAAAATCCATACAGGCGATTACCAGGTCTTTTCCTTTTGATTTCCCTACCGCTGTGCGCACCGCATCCTTCAGTCCTGTTTTATCCTGGGCTGCTTTCAAACGATCGGTGTACTTTTTGGTATCGGTGAATTCAAGCGGATCTTTTGAGGTCATATCCTTGTCAAGTTCCTTGAATTCATTGTCGTCAAAAAGGATCTTGAAGTATTCGTTACTTCCAATACGCACATGGTAACCATCCTCCGGACTTACATAAAAGTTGCTTTCCAGTTGTTCGGCATCAACTATTTTTCCGGTTGGAGATTTGTACCACAATCCTTTTGGTACATCCTTTTTCTCTTCGGTAGGAGTCTGAATTCCTTTTTGTGTTCTTTTAAACCAAGCCATTTAGTTTCGAATTTCGGG
>JBAWAB010000167.1:0-11540 GCA_049589035.1 Salegentibacter sp. | reverse complement strand
TACCGGTAATAGTCCCTTGAGCAAAAATTGTAGCAGATGTTAAAAACAACGCTAACGCTAGTAATTTCCTCATTTTTTAATTGTTTGTTTTTGAGTTTAAATTCGCTGCAAAAGAAGCTAAAAGCATCTTAACCGAGTTTATCCAAATGTTAAGATTTTAACTTTTAACTACAATTTGCACCCCAAAAGTATAACATTTTTTTAAGAATATGACCCTCAGACTTTTGAACAGGTTATCCACAATTTTCACATAAAAAAAGTCATTCCTAAGAATGACTATTAAAGGTTTGTAAATGAATCGTTTATATGATTTCCAGTATCAAAACCATTAACAATGGCATGTTAACTAATAGAAAAAGCCCCAGATTTGGTCTGAGGCTTTAACATTTTTGAAATCTTTTTTAGAATTTATAGCTCACCCCGGCATTCCAGGTAATTCCATATCCAAAGTAAACACGGTTACCCGTTGAGATTCCACGGTAAGTTGGATCTCCTTCTCTAGGCTGGTAATTAGTATCAGATTCCGAAATATAAGTTTTATCAAATACGTTATTAACATTCACTCTGAAGTTAAGCGTATTCTCTCCTATACTTAGATTGTAAGAAGTACCTAAGTCTACTAAACCAAAAGAAGGTAATTTCAAGGCTTTGAAACCAGGATTATCTAAGGCGTCAGTTGCATCAAAATCAGCATAAAGATTATCTGCGTAACGGTAGTTACCATCTACACTAAGGTTATCTAAGATATCATAGCTAGCTCCAATACTTGCAGTAAGTTGTGCCGCATCCCCAACTTTAACACCATCAAGATTTAAGGTACCAGTTCCAATAAGATTCTGACTTTCATCAAAGAAAGAAGCTGCTACATCATCTTTATATTTCCAGTCTCCAACAGAAAGCATACCATTAAACTTGAATCTATCAGTTACATGTCCATTGAAATCTAATTCAATACCTTTATGCACCTGAGTAATACCATATAAGTTTGCAACTCCTCTTGTTCCATTTTCATCTGTAGTACTTGCAGATTCAAACCTGTCAGCCCATGAAGTTCTGTATAGGTTCACATTCGCATTAAAGTATCTTGAACGGAAACCATAACCAACCTCAGCTCCAAAAACTTTCTCATTCTGAAGATCAGAATTCAGGTTATTTCCAAAGTTGATGTATACAGCATCAAATAACGGTTGCTTAGAGTAGTAACCTACGTTTCCAAAAATATTATTGGTTTCATCGATATTCCAGTTGATACCACCTTTTATGTTTCCGCCAAGAATATTTTCCCAGGCTGTTTCCTGGTTTCCAGGAACTTCATCAAAATACTCAACTCTTTTGAAACCTTGATTAGAAGCAGATCCCTGAACAAAAGCAGAGATAACATCATTGTTATACTCTAACTGTCCAAAAACACCTTCCCATTGTACTTTACCATCATTGTGGTAATCTATCTTTTGCTCACTATCAATACTTTTGAATACATTCAAAGTATTGCTGATAGTTGGCGCATAGGTTTCGGTAACAAAGTTATACGGGTTATTCCTGTTATCGTTGCTTACGTAAGCATCGGCTCCTAAAAGGTCAACTAATCTTCTGTAGTGGTAACCAGTATAAGATCTCAGATCGAAACCTGTACTTAAAGTAAGGTAATCATTCAATTCTGTTTCGAAGTTAGAAATAACACCAAACCAGTTATGAGAGTTTACAGATGAACGCTGAGAAATACCATTCTGAGGTCCATAGATAAATCCACCATCACTTCCATAAGAAGAAGGATAAGAATTTCCATTCACATACTGACCCTGGTATTGGTCTCCACCACCAGTGTAACCTTCACGAGTTCCGTCGAAATTATCATCAGGATTAGCAAATCTCGCTACGGTTTGCCCCGAGTTATAAGCAATGATATCGTCTACCGGAACAAGTCCGTCTGCAGTTTTTGGCAAGGAATAAGATTGATCTCCATTGATACGTCCAATTGAACCAATAGAACCTCCACGACCAAAAGAAGCGTAAGCAGAAGTAGTTAATTTAGATAGGCTGGTGATGTCCCATTCCCAGCTTAAAGAAGCAATAGGCTTGTGGTAGAAGTTTCCTCCAAAAGTGAATTCTTCTCCATTTCTGTATCCCCAGTCACTGTTATATTTTCTGTTCGGCTCACCGTTTTGTCCATATTTAATATAGTCTGACAAAGATGGAGCAAAACTACGCTGATTGTGTTGTTGAGGTGCACCGGTAAGCATGAAGTTAAAATCATGATTCTCGTTAGCTTTAAAGCCAACCCCTATATAATAGTTATAACCTTCAAAAGAAGTACCATCAACATAACCGTCACCAGAAGTACGACTTAAAAGGAAAGATCCTGACCATCCATTCTCATTGAGACCAGTGTTGTAAGATGCTACTGTTTTTAGGTAGTTATCATTACCAAAAGAAGCGCTAACTGATCCACCTTCAGCTCTTTCTGCAGATCGGGTCACAACGTTAATTGTACCTCCTACAGAAGAAACAGCAAGTTTAGAAGATCCTAAACCACGCTGAACCTGAATTGCAGAAGCAACATCACTTAACCCAGCCCAGTTACTCCAATAAACAGCACCATTCTCCATATCATTAACAGGAATACCATTGATCATAACCGCACTGTTTTTTGTATCAAATCCACGGATATTGATTCTGGCATCACCATACCCACCACCTTGTTTGGTCGCGTAAATAGAAGGAGTATTGTTAAGAATTTCAGGAAATTCCTGAGACCCTAATTTCTGCTGAATTTCTGATGCTCTAATAGTAGAAACAGCTACAGGGGTTTCTCTATCTTTAGCGATATCAGCTACACCTGTAATGACAACTTCAGATAAAGCATTAGCGTCAGTACCTAACACTATTTCGCCTAAATCCTTTGTCGCACCATTAGCAACATTAAAGCTGATTTTCTTAGTCTCATATCCTACGAAACTAATTTGAATTGTACCAGATGCATTTTCGACATCTATAGAAAATTTTCCATCAAAATCGGTATTGGTACCGTTGTTTGTCCCTACCACCATTACGGTAGCCCCAGGTAGGGGAGCATTCATTTCGGAATCGATCACCGTACCGGTAATAGTTCCTTGAGCAAAAATTGTAGCTGATGTTAAAAACAACGCTAACGCTAGTAATTTCCTCATTTTTCTGTTATTTGAGTTTGGATTTGAGTTTGTGCAATAGAAATGAATCCTCTCTGCTTGCACTTTACCGGAAGGTTAAGAAAGCAAACTTTAACAGATGTACAAGCTCAAGGATTACACAAAACACGAAAACGCCTGACAGTAAACAGATTACGTCAGGCGCTTAAATTTTTCGGAAAAGTGAATTCTTTAACTTATAAAGAATTTTAGTAGGTTTTTAGTAGAAGAATCGTGATTATCTACCTTCTTTTCTTCGATTTCTTTAAGGATCTTGCTCGCGAGCTGCTTTCCTAATTCCACACCCCACTGATCATAACTAAAGACATTCCAGATCACTCCCTGCACAAAGATCTTGTGCTCATAGGCAGCTACAAGTTTTCCAAGGTTTTCGGGCGTTAGTTTGTCAATTAGGAAGGTATTGGTAGGTTTATTACCGTCGAATTCCTTAAAAGGAAGTAGCTTCTCGAGTTCCTGCTCCTCCATAGATTTCGCATTGAGCTCTTCCCTCACCTCTTTTTCAGATTTCCCCTGAAGTAAAGCTTCAGTTTGGGCAAAAAAGTTCGCCATCAATTTCTGATGATGTTCTTCGTCGCCAAATAAAGAATGTTTAAAACCAATAAAATCAGCAGGAATAAGCTTGGTTCCCTGGTGGATCAGCTGAAAGAAAGCGTGTTGCGAATTCGTTCCAGGCTCTCCCCAAATAATAGTGCCTGTTTGGTAATCAACCTTTTTTCCGCTGCGATCAACGCTTTTTCCGTTGCTCTCCATTGTTGCCTGCTGAAGATAGGCTGGCAAACGGTGAAGATATTGAGTGTAAGGAATCACGGCCTCGCTTTCGGCTTCGAAGAAATTGTTGTACCAGATGCTAATTAGCGCCATTTGTACAGGAATATTCTTAGAAAAATGGGTTTCCCTGAAATGTTCATCCATTTTACGGGCGCCATTCAGCAGAGCTTCAAAATTATCGTAGCCAACAGCCAAACTGATAGATAAACCAACCGCACTCCACAAAGAGAAACGGCCACCAACCCAATCCCACATCGGAAATATATTTTCTATATCTATTCCGAAGGCTTCAACTTTTTCCACATTGCTGGAAACTGCCACAAAATGTTTGGAAACTGCATCCTGGGGTGCCGATTTCCTGAACCAGTTACGTATAGTCGTAGAATTGGTAAGGGTTTCCTGCGTGGTAAATGACTTCGAAATTATAAGGAAGAGCGTGGTCTCAGGATTGAGATCTTTCAAAGTCTCATGAACGTGATCACCGTCTACATTCGAAACAAAATGCACCTTAAGGTGATTCTTGTAATACTGAAGCGCTTCGGTCACCATCACCGGCCCAAGGTCCGAGCCACCAATTCCAATATTCACAACATCGGTGAAAGCTTTCCCGGTATAACCCTTTCTCGAGCCGTCTATGACTCCACCAGAAAATTTCCTGATCTTGTCTCTTACCTCGTAAACTTCAGGCATAACGTCTTCGCCGTCAACGATCACCTCTTCTTCTTTTCCGGCTCTCAGTGCAGTATGTAGTACCGCCCGATTTTCGGTACGATTAATTATATCTCCGCCAAAATAAGAAGCTATTGCATCATCAAGCTTACATTCATTCGCAAGATCCAGCAGCAATCCCCTCGTTTCCGCAGTCATTCTGTTCTTACTGAAATCCATATAAAAGTCGTCCCACTGAATATTGAACTCATTGGCTCGTTCAGGATTTTCAGCAAAAAAATCTTTCATGTGCAGATTTTGCACTTTCTTATAATGTTCCCCCAGCTTTTTCCAGGCCTGGGTTTGTGTTGGATTAATATCTTTCATTCTAAATATGTTTATAAGGAATACTATCCAGCTCTTTCTTCAAAGGTTCAATATGAGCGAAATAATCTTCCTTGTTCGACTTGTCAAGTTTCTTGGCCGTAGGTAGGTTTTGGCGATAAGGATCCACCTGTTTGCCGTTTACCCAGAAACGGTAACACACATGCGGCCCCGTAGCCAATCCTGTCATTCCAACATAGCCAATCACATCGCCCTGTTTCACGTGCTGCCCTTTTTTGACATTGCGCTTGGACATGTGCAGGTACTGCGTGGTATATTTGGCGTTGTGCCTCACCTTCACATAATTCCCGTTAAAACGGGTGTACCTGGAAGCAATCACCACCCCGTCGGCGGTAGTCATGATAGGAGTTCCGGTAGCTGCCGCGTAATCTGTACCCAAGTGGGCTTTCCAGCGCTTTTGCACAGGGTGAAACCTCCTTTTGGTATAATGTGATGAAATTCGGCTATAGTTTAGCGGCGCTTTCAGAAAAAAGCTTTGTAAAGCCTTGGCCTCATCATCATAATAGCTCGGATGTTTGGTCAGGCTGTCCTCCTTATATTCAAATGCGTAGTAGGGTTTCCCGTCGTGATTAAAAACGGCGGCTTCCACACTTTCTATTCCGGCGAAAACAGTATCATCAATATATCTTTCATTATACACCATTTTGAAGCGGTCTCCCTTCTGAAGTTTGAAGAAATCTATGCTCCATTGATAAATGTCAGACAGTTTATAAACCAGCAGGTTGCTCAGCCCGGCTTCTTCCACAGCTTCTGAAAGGGAAGAATTAATAATGCCCGAAACCTCTCTCTTTTTCACCGTCACAGGCCGTTTCCTGGTGTAGGCCGAAATGGAATCAGCAAGGCTCACTACCGTATAATCGATCTTGTTCTCCTGATATATAAAGTACTTCGGAGTTCTGGCGGAATCTTTTGCCTTCAGGATCACATATTTTTTACCCGCCACAATTCGCGCCGGATTAAAAGTATCCTTTACTTTTTGTGCAATTTCATAAACCTGACCGCGGCTCACACCATTCTGGTCAAGAATATACCCAAAGCTATCTCCCGATTCAATGGTATCTTCTACCACTTCATAATCATTAAGCACAAAACCGAATTCCTTTCTCACGGCCGGTTTCTTCACCTCTTTTTTTACCTCATTGTTAACGGCTTCTTTCTTGATGTCCTCATTACATCCTACAATCGCCAGCATCAATACGAATAGAAAACTTAATCTTTTCAATTTACCTTTTGTGTTTTTCTGTATTAAACATATGGTTTACCCATTCCTTTCCCCAATCCTCAAATTCCTCACGGCTCCATAGAGTTGGAAAAAATGTATTTTTCTGAAAGCCCGGCGGCAAAAATTCCTTCCAGTTGGTTCCGCCCGTGGCCTCTATTGGTTGATTTTCTCTATTGAGATATCTATATGCCGCGCCCATATGCATCAACGGCCAGTTAATGTTGGCGTCGGTATCGAACTTGCGCAAGGCAGCCATAAGATTCTCGTTTTTTCTTTCTTCTTCAGGAAGATCCAGATATTTATGATAAAGAGTCTTGCCTTTTATTTCATCAGCTATCCGCAGAAAACGCGGAGTGTATCTTTTTTCGAACTGGCGCAAGGTTAGCGTTTTTTCGCCCGTGTCCAGATTGATCCCGCCTTTCTTCCAGTAGATATTCTCATAGAGCTCTTCGGAAGTGTTCTCTGCGGAAAAATTTTTCCTGATCTCATAGGAAACCAGGTTTTCCAGTGGAGTGGAATACAATTCTATCATTCTGAACTGCGCCGACTGAAATCCACTGGCCGGCAACAAAGACATCCTGAATTTCAGGAATTGCTCCCGGTGCATCCCCTTGATCATCACATCAAAAGATTCAATAAGAACCCTGAAGTACCTATTTAACCTTTTGAGCTTTTCAGTAAAAAAAGACGCAGTGAGCTCTTCGTTTTCAATGACCTGTTTTTGTTCGTGAATAATAAGCTTGAAATACAGCTCGGTGATCTGATGATAGGTGATGAAGATCTTCTCATCCGGAAAATGAGTAAGGGTTTTTTGAAGGCTCAGCAGAGTATCTATCCCTATATAATCCCAATAGGTAAGGTACCTGTCATAGAGGAGGCCGTCTAAATAAGAGCCGAGATCCTGCCCTGAGTTTCTGAATTTCTCTTCAAGCTTTTCAATACGCTCGGCTATTTCGGGCTTTATTTCCATTTTTTAGTCCATGATTATCCTGAACGGATGACTTAATCCTTTATAAGCATCAAGGTCGGCATCGAGAGAACCTACGGCCAGATCGGCTTCAATTTTTACGGGCAGCTTATTATCGTCATCACTTACCCAAAATGTAAGACTTTCCTTCTCCTTAAAAACTCTTCCTGCCAACACAAACGGGCGAAATTTTAAAGTAGCGACCTTTCCAAATTTGGTCTTAACCACTTCTTTTCCAAGGAATCTAAGCCTGAAATTCATATTCTGGCCATCGAGAAACATGTTTAGATTCATCTCATCCCCGGGACTTAATTCGTCGTTTTGAATATGGTTGCGAATATAATAAAATGCCGATAACATGTCGTGCACATTTTCCTGAATCGAATACACCCGATTCTCATTGTGCTTTCTGTCATAAACATAGGCCTTCTGGTCCTGGTGATCAAATTTTATCTCGAGGTCTTTGGTATAACCGCCCTCATCTATCTTGCGGATAAATTTGTAGGGCTGCCCGTTCTCCTTATCAATATAGGTCTGATAATTATCATCTACCTTGAAGAATAAATGCAGCAATCCGGTAGACTTTCCTTTACCCTCCACATGATAAACCTCTTTATTTCCAAGGTTTGTCTCATTTACTTCCATTGTGGCGTAACTGGCATTGAAGGGTCCGTAATGTATACGAAACCTAAACCATTCCCCATCTTTAAAAGCGGAGGGGGATTGAGCGAAAAATATATTGGATAATAAAAGGAAAGAGACAATTGTAAATAATCTTTTCATTTTTTAAGCGATTTTTTTGAATTTCCTGGCTATTTTGAAGCGATAAGAAATTATTTACAACTTCTATTCCAAAAGTATCAAAACAAAAAACCCCATCAAATTAATGATGAGGTTTTTTATCTTATTAACCAACTAAAACTTAAATTATGAAAAAAATTACATTTGTGGTAACCACTCCAAAAATGCGAGTGCAAAATTCCACATATTTTCCCTTCACTGCAACTGATTTTCAGACTTTAACACAAAAAAGAAAATACTTTCAAAATAATTTATTCATAATTAATTAGTTGTCAGGATTTTTAGAATTATTGCAGCGTTCCGCGCAAATCCTGTTCTCTTTCGATAGCTTCAAAAAGCGCTTTAAAGTTTCCTTTTCCAAAAGACTGTGCTCCTTTCCTCTGGATGATCTCGAAGAACATCGTGGGCCGGTCCAGCACAGGCTTAGTAAATATCTGCAACAAATAACCTTCGTCGTCACGGTCTACGAGTACGCCCAATTCCTTAAGTGGCTCCAGGTCTTCATCAATTTGGCCAACCCTGTCCAGGAGGGTATCATAATAGGTTTCAGGAACATTTAAGAATTCCACGCCACGATCACGAAGCTGAGTCACGGTTTCTATAATATTATCGGTAGCCACGGCTATGTGCTGCACTCCGGCTCCGTTATAAAAATCGATGTATTCCTCGATCTGTGATTTCTTCTTGCCTTCAGCAGGCTCGTTAATAGGAAATTTGATCCTTCCGTTGCCATTGCTCATCACCTTACTCATAAGAGCGGTGTATTCCGTAGAGATATCCTTGTCATCAAAGGAAACCATTTGAGCAAAGCCCATCACTTTGGCGTAGAACTCCACCCATTTATCCATTTCGTTCCAACCTACGTTTCCAACCATGTGGTCAATGTATTTCAGGCCTGTTTCAGAAGCTTTGCTCTTGGGTGCCCAGGCCCTGTAACCGGGAAGAAATGGGCCGGTATAGTCGTTTCTCTCCACAAACAGGTGAATAGTTTCCCCGTAGGTGTGTATTCCCGAGATTACGGCTTTTCCATGGTCATCTTCCAGCTCATAAGGCTCAACATAAGATTTAGCACCACGTTTGGTAGTTTCTTCGTAGCTCTTGCGGGCGTCGTCTACCCAAAGTGCCACAAATTTCACTCCGTCACCGTGCTTCTCGATGTGATCATTGATATCTCCGCCGGGAGACAGGGGCGAGGTAAGTATCAATCTTATTTTTCCCTGTTGAAGCACATAGGAAACGCTATCTTTTTTTCCGGTTTCCAATCCGCTGTAGGCCACAGGCTGAAAGCCCCAGGCGTGCTGATAGTAGTAGGCAGCCTGCTTGGCATTCCCAACGTAAAGTTCTACAAAATCGGTCCCCAGAATTGGCAGAAAATCCTCTGCTTCCGGAATCACTTTTTTCAGTTTTAATGAGGTGTTATCGGTAGTCATAATATTAGTTTAGAAATTTTATCAATGAGAAAATCAGCTGGGCTGTTCTCCCTGATAACCTGTTATTTTAGATTTGAAATTCCTTATAATCCGGTGTAGCCATTAATCAAACAAAAGGTCGTAAAAATAGCCAAAATCGGTATTTTTTCGGATTATTTATGGTTCTCTTCCAGCCAGGATTTAAAATAGCTTTCGTCGGCTATCTCCATGGCGTCTTCTGTAAGCATCAAAGGCTTAAAAGTATCGACCATCACGGCCAACTCTTCTGTTTCAACCTGCCCAATACTTCGTTCTACGGCACCCGGATGCGGCCCATGCGGAATTCCTGCCGGATGCAGCGAAATATGACCGGGTTCAATATCATTGCGGCTCATAAAATCTCCATCTACATAATACAAGACCTCATCACTATCGATATTGCTGTGGCTGTATGGTGCCGGAATACTTTCAGGATGATAATCGTATTTTCTGGGGCAAAAACTACAAACCACAAAGGCATCGGTCTCAAAGGTCTGATGCACCGGTGGCGGTTGATGTATTCTTCCGGTTATTGGTTCAAAATCGTGGATCGAGAACGCATAGGGATAATTGTACCCATCGTAGCCAACCACATCAAAAGGATGGGTCGCATAGATCATGTCAAAAATCTCTCCTTGCTTCTTGATCTTGATAAGAAATTCCCCTTTTTCATCATTAGTTTCCAGCTCGTAAGGCTGACGAATATCCCGCTCGCAAAATGGCGAATGTTCCAGCAACTGGCCAAAATAGTTTCGGTATTTCTTGGGAGTGTAGATTGGCCTTCTTGATTCTACAATAAAAAGCCGGTTATCTTCATCGTCAAAATCGAGTTTATAAATGGTTCCGCGTGGAAATAACAGGTAATCCCCGTATTTAAAATCCAGGTTTCCGAGCTGTGTACGCAGTTTCCCCGTTCCTTTATGAATAAATAAAAGTTCGTCGGAATCGGCATTCTTGTAGAAGTAATCATCGGTTGATTTCTGCGGTGAAGAGAGGGCAATATCCACATCGCTGTTGGTAAGGATCACCTTGCGGCTCTCCAGGTAATCGGGATGTGGAATCACCTGAAATCCTCTAAAACGATAGGATTTAATATTGTTCTCTGTGGCGATCTTTGGTTTAACGCTGTAACTATCCCTGATCTCTTTCACCTGTGTAGGCCGGTGCTCGTGGTACAGGTTGGAAGACATTCCGTCAAAACCGATGGTCCCGAACAGTTGTTCATAATAAAGACTGCCATCGGGCTTCTTAAATATGGTGTGGCGCTTGTGCGGAATTTTGCCAAGCTTATGATAAAAAGGCATAATCTTGAAATTTTATTTCGCCCCAATTTCATAAAAGAAGTTGAGGATTTCACATTTTTTACATCATTTTTTTCGATTAAAACAAATATCGTGATTTTTTACCGAAACATTCTTAAAACCGGTTTAAATATCGGCTGAGCGGAGAGGCTTCGGAAGCAACAAAAAGAAAAGGACAAAAGGTAGCTTCAGACACAACTGAAACCCCGGCTTTCCTTCCGAAGAAATTTATTTAAAACCAGAAGCCCAGGCTCACATACCACTGGCTCTGTTTTACTTCGGGGGAATAACTGTATTTGACCTCGAGCGGCCCTAAGAAAGTTTCGATCCCGTATCCCAAGGCATAGCCAGAATAATCGGGCCACTGTAACCAATTGCCAGAAGAATAAAGCTGATTCCCAACATTGGCGAAATTGGCGCTGGCGATCAGGTGGTTCTTTCTGAAGATCTCGTAATCCAGCTCCAGCAGCCCCTTGATATAGCTGTCACCCGAAAGACTTATAAAGTCATAGCCATAAAAAGGGACGAAATTATTGATGAAGTTGTTTCCGTAGCCGCCCAAAAAGAAATCGAGAGTATTAATGCCGTTGTTGCCAATCTTGAATCCGGCTTCATTGGAGATCCTCGCCGTCAACCGGTTAAAAGGAGTCACCGCGTAACCTATCTTGCCCTTGGCAACAGAAAATTCTGCAAAATCATTTTCGGCTCTGCTTGAAAACAGGTACAAATGAAAGTCGCCGTCGAAATAGAATCCTTTCCGCGGAAAATATTTGTTATCGTAAGAATCGAATTTCA
>JBAWAB010000166.1:0-3525 GCA_049589035.1 Salegentibacter sp. | reverse complement strand
GATATGGGCAAGGTGATGGGCATAGCTTCCAAGGAACTTGCCGGCAAAGCTGATGGCAGAACAATTTCCACAATAGTAAAGCAAAAATTAAGCTAAAAATATTCTGAATTCATCTGGATAACCTTATTTTTGGTTTTCCGGAAATTGAAGAAAAGGCCCCGTGGCGCAACTGAATAGCGCATCAGATTTCGGCTCTGAGGGTTGCAGGTTTGAATCCTGCCGGGGTCACAGGAAACCGCAGCTTAGGCTGCGGTTTTTTTTGTGGAATATTTTGACCAAATTTTTAAACCAAAGGCAAAAAATACGAAATTTCCTACCTCTTTTTCTGAGGGTGAGTTTCAGTGAAAATCAGGGGATTTCCGGTACTGCCTGAAAAATATGAAGGTTCAAAATTCTCCTTCTTTTTCCTTCCCATTTACGGATTTTAATTATCCTTACTTTTATGTATTTCTTCGAAAAAACAAAATAATGTTTTATTTAATTCAGTATTTATTGTTTATTGCTGAAGTAAATAAAACTCCCCGATCAAATAGGTGAATATCTTTCAAGAGATGAGCTGTTGTTAGAGTTGTTTTCACCATTCCCCTACGACGTTCTTATAGTTGTAATTTTCCTTTGTCCGTAACCTATCCTGGTATGCGGGAAAAACTGCTTTGGCAACCAAAGGAAAGTTAAGAAGGATTGCTGCGCGTTCTTTTTTCCTTACGAAAAGGGAAAATGGTTCGCTGACAGATGATAATGGAAAGAAGAAGACCTCCTTCCCTGGCTTTGCATTTTTTTAAGCCTTGGCGTTAAACCTGACCTAAAATGTTTCACCGGTTCAGGTAAGTGGTTACTTTTAATCCTGTATTAACCTAACTATTAACTCAATTTAAAAATGGCTTCTTATTTAAACCCAACAGAAATCAGATTTTCACTTAAGGCGTTGGTGAAAGATTACATCGAAGAATGCGAAAAATGCCACCAAATTCCGGAAGACTTCATTGATCTGATCAAACACAATTTTCTGGCGAAATATGTCTTCTACAATCCAAAGAAGAAACACATCGAGATCGGGATTGAAGATCCAGATGCCGAAGACCATTACCCCGAGATCAAAACCTATAAAATTCCTGTTAAACAGGCGGCGGAGTGGTTGGATAAGAGCTTTAAGAAGAACGAATGTGATCTCCAGTTTTATGGCCGATTGCTCAACAGGAACGAGATCCTGAATCCTTCGGATATTGTGCTTATGAAATAACACAGGAAGAATAAAATAAAAATCGGCTTCAGGTTTTATTCTGAAGCCGATTTTTATTTTGCTTATACTTCATAGAAAATTTCTTCAGAAAAGAGGCTTTTTTTCTGCTGCAAATTATTCTTTGGAAGCGATGTCTTCAGCGATGAGCTTCGCGTGCACTCTGCTGTTTTCAATGAACCACTTGTGAGTTTCCACCCCGCCGCAGATCACTCCTGCCAGGTAAATGCCTTTCACGTTAGTTTCCATGCTCTTCTCATTGTACTGCGGAATTTTCCTGCCGTCGTCTGAAAGTTTGATCCCCATCTTTTTAAGAAAATCAAAGTTGGGACGATAGCCGGTCATCAACAGGACAAAATCATTCTCCAGACTCTCCCGTCCTTCCGAAGTTTCAATGATCACTTCCTTTTCTTTTATTTCTGCGAGACGCGCGTTAAAGAGCGCTTTGATACTGCCTTCTTCAATTCGGTTTAAAATGTCGGGGCGCACCCAGTATTTTACACGTTCACCAATTTCGGGCTTTCTTACGATCATGGTCACATCCCCTCCCTTTCTGAAGATCTCCAGTGCGGCATCTACTGCCGAGTTACTGGCTCCTACCACAATGGTCTTCTGGGTTGCATAATAATGAGGATCGTTGTAATAATGCATGACCTTGGGCAGATCTTCTCCCGGGATATTGAGATAATTCGGAATGTCGTAAAAGCCGGTAGCGATGATCACATTCTTCGCCTGGTAATGGCTTTTGGAGGTTTTGATCTCGTGAAGGTCTTCATTTTCTGAAGTCACTTCAGTCACCTCTTCGAAGAGATTGATGTTCAGGTGATTTGAGGTGGCAATTCGCCGGTAATACTCCAATGCCTCGGCCTTCCTGGGCTTAGGGTTATTACTTATGAAGGGGATTCCATCCAGCTCCAGCTTTTCGGAAGTCGAAAAAAAAGTCATATTAGTCGGGTAGTGGTAAAGTGAATTCACCAGGCATCCTTTTTCCAGAATGAGGTAAGAGAGATTTTTCTTTTCGGCTTCGAGGCCACAGGCGATACCTATAGGGCCGCCCCCAATGATTACAATGTCGTAGGTCTTATTAGCTGTTTGCAAGTTCTTTCAGATTTTTAATGGTTTCCGTCGGATTTTGGGCTTTAAAGACAAAGCTTCCGGCTACAAGTACATCGGCACCGGCTTCTACCAATCGTTTGGCATTCTTATCGGTCACTCCGCCATCAACCTCGATGAGAGTCGGGGCATTGTGGGTGACGATCATTTCTTTTAAGCTCTGAATCTTGTTATAGGTGTTTTCAATGAAACTTTGCCCGCCAAAACCGGGGTTTACACTCATTACAAGTACTAAGTCGATATCCTTTATCACATCTTTCAGTAAATCCACATTCGTGTGCGGATTTATTGCTACACCCGCTTTCATACCTTCAGCTTTTATCGCCTGCAGCGTACGATGTAGGTGAGTGCAGGCCTCATAATGAACTGTGAGGTTGTTTGCTCCCAGGCGCGCGAATTCTTTAATATAACGATCCGGATCCACGATCATCAGGTGAACATCGATGGTCTTCTTCGCATGTTTCGTGATGGCTTGAAGAACGGGCATTCCGTAGGAAATATTAGGAACAAAAACGCCATCCATAATGTCGATATGAAACCAGTCGGCCTCACTCTTGTTCACCATTTCAATATCGCGTTGCAGGTTGGCAAAATCGGCAGCCAGCACCGATGGGGCAATTAATTTAGTTGTCATAGTTGTGTTGTGTATGGAAGCAAAAATAGCAAGAATAATACTATTTGTTGCTATCTATAAAGAGGGTAAGCATTTCCTGGACTACTTTCTGAGAAGCTTCGTCAAGCCCCTGAATATGATAAAGATAATGCTGAAGCCGGTCCTGACTGTACCTGCGGTGTCTTGCAATAAAGTCGACTTCATATCCATCATATTTCTTTTCGGGTATTTCTTTGCCAAAAATTTTGATAATGTTGTAATGCCGCTCATCTTCCTGAATGAGCTCGAAGATTTTTAGGACTTCAGATTTTTCGCCTTCCAAGACCTGGAAGAAATTACCTTCAGAGTAAAGTAGAACACCCGCTATATCCTTCTGACTATTATTCTCTTTGCTTTGATCCAGAAGATGATTGATTTCTTCCGGGCTTAGGTCTTTCTTAGCCGTACTCACGTAACAGATGGCGTATTTCATACTAAAAGCTTCTTTACTGTTAAAATAGCAAAAATGAGCAATTTGTTAAAACTCCTGTGCTATTCTTTCTCGGGATTTATCAATTATTTA
>JBAWAB010000165.1:0-27220 GCA_049589035.1 Salegentibacter sp. | reverse complement strand
TCAAGATGTTGTTTGAATTCGCTTAGAGGAATTTGTAAAGCGCTAATAGCTTCCACCTTTGGTCGCTCCCATAGCTCTCTAACGTCAATAAATTGAACCCCTTCTTTTGCAAGAAGGTCTTTTATGGGGACTTCCGGAATATTAAATGTGCAATTATTGGATAATTCCTGTTTAAGAAACTCATTCTTATTCAATAATACTTTCTGAATTTCGAGATCATTTCTTTTAACATTAATTATTGTAGATTGAGCTGAAAGGGCATCATAGCAAAGCAATTTTCCTGAAAGCGCATTGCCGATTCCCAGGATAATTTTTAGTACTTCATTTGCCTGCATTGTTCCAATAATACCCGGCAAAACACCTAAAACACCAACTTCTGAACAATTGGGAATCGTATTTTTCTTTGGTTCATTGGGAAATGCACATCTATAGGTTGGGCCATTATTATAATTAAAAACCGACACCTGTCCCTGGAACTTATAAATGGCACCAAATACTAATGGCCTATGTGTTAAAATACAAGCATCATTAATTAGGTAACGCGTTTCAAAATTATCGGTTCCATCAACAATAATATCATGTTGATTGAATAACTCCATTGCATTTTGAAAAGTTAATTTTTCAGGATACGCATTTATAATAATGCTATTATTCAAATCTGATAATCTCTCTTTGGCTGCTGCGGCTTTGTTTTGTCCCAAAGAAGATGAACCAAATAATATTTGACGCTGAAGGTTTGATACTTCAACAACATCAAAATCAACAATACCAATAGTGCCAACACCAGCAGCCGTCAGATATTGCAGAATTGGGCAGCCTAATCCGCCGGCGCCAATCACTAAAACTTTTGCTTTTGAAAGTTTACCCTGACCTTTTTGACCAATCTCTGAAAGTATAATATGTCTGTTATATCTATCCATTTTTTATCCACCTGCAAAAGGAGGTAATAATACAATTTCGTTACTGGTAATTTTATCTTCGAAAGACACTAATTCTTTGTTTTGAGCCACCTGAAAATCTTTATCTTTTAGATTAGAATATTTAGCGTAAAGGGCCTCCAACAATTCAGAAATATAAGTTCCGGAAAAATCAATAGTTTCTTCTTCACACTGTGTCACTTCAGCAAGCATTCCAAAATATTTAATCGTTTTTACCATGTCTAATTGTTTTTAATTCTTCAGGAGTATTAATATTTGTGGTATAAAGATCCCTTTCAGAACTTAGCTCTACATTTTTTACTTTACATTGATCCAGGGCAACATGCAACCGGCGTTCGCCATTTTTCAGAAGCTCATGAAATATCGTTTCACAACGCTTATGATACAATGCTATTAAGGGCATATGTTTGCCATTACTAACTATCTGAATAATATCTGAATTACCATCCTGAGCCTTAATTAGTTGTTCTAAAACTTCAGTTTTGATCAAAGGAATATCACAACTCAACACCAAATTATAATCGGTTCCAGAGTGATTTAATCCAGTATATATTCCTGCTAAAGGACCGGCATCTTTGATGATATCTTCCACCCGTTTTAATTCAAAAACATCATAATCAGGGTTATTTGAAATAATTAATGTTTGCGAGACCAGAGATTCTATTGCTGAAATGCTATATAAAACAAATGGTTTTCCATTCAGGTGTAAAAACCCTTTGTCTGTTCCCATACGGCAGCTTTTTCCTCCGGCCAAAATAATACCTGTTATGTCTTTTTTATCAAGCATATCTTATGTGAAAACCAGCTTTACACAAGCAATAGCAAGTACTACGACCAACATATAACGCAGCCCCTGGTTGTTCAATTTTTTGCTTCCCAAATAGGCTCCAAAAAAGCCACCAACAAGTGCTATAGCAACTAATATAAAAGACCCTGTACTCAAACTAATTCCTGTACTGAATTGTCCTACTAAACCAGAAGCTGAATTTACCCAGATAAATAAGGCTGAGACTGCAGCAGCTTCTTTCATTTTACCCCAATGCAGTAACAAGATAATGGGAGTTAATATAATACCACCTCCAATACCAATTAAGCCGGAGAAAAAGCCAATAACCCCACCAACCAGAAGACCCTGCCATAGTTTTACTTTTTTGATGGCATCGCTCTCTTTCCCGAAAACATTCAACATCTTTAGGATAGCAAACACCAATAAAACGGCTAATATTTTCTTATAAATAGAAGCATCTACTTCTATAGTGCCTCCTAGAAATGCGAATGGAATGGAGGCAATTGCAAATGATATAAACAGATTCTTATTAAAATGACCTTCTTTATAGTAATAGTAAAATGAAATACCCGCCACAAATAAGTTAAGCAAAAGCGCTACAGGTTTCATGGTGTCGGGCTCAATTGAAAACAAAGCCATTAGTGCTAAATACCCACTGGCACCCCCGTGACCAACACTGGAATACAGAAAGGAGATTAAAGGCAATATCAGCAGAAATAGATATATGTGCTCCAACGGTAACATAGCTTACAAACTTTTAATTTTTTCGAGTTGAACGTCTAAGAAATCCCAGCATTTTTTATTCATGTCATCAAAAACACTGATGAGGGATTTTCCATAAGGCGTCAACTCTGTTCCTCCTCCACCTTTACCGCCAATACTGTTTATAGTTACCGGCTTTTTTGCGGTTTTATTCACTGCATTCATGAGATGCCATGCTTTCTTATAGGAAATATTGATAGATTTAGCCGCTTTTGACAAGGAACCCGTTTCATCTATGGCTTTGAGCAATTGAACCTTCCCTTCGCCCAAAAACTCTTTATCATCCAATTCAATCCAGATCCTGCTTTTAATTTTATAATTCATCTATCTAGATTTAAAGAGGAAGCAGCAAGACTTCAACTGTATCATTGATTTTGATCTCTTCCATATCTCCGGGCATTTTCACTAAAGCATTTGCTACCGCAAATGTTTGTAGCATTGCTGAACTTTGACCATCTAAAATAGAGACCTTCCCCTCTTTATAAAGAGCCTTTAAGAACTGAGGCCTGTCTCCTTTCTTTACAAAATTTGAGGTAGAAGTTGCCATGACTTTTGGTAAGGTGTCATCTGATCCAGCCAATATTTGTAAAGAAGCATACACATAAATGTAAAAACAAGATAATGCCGCAGCAGGATTTCCCGGAAGTGCAAACAAAATAGTTTTCTCATTTTTTCCGAAGAAAAGAGGTTTGCCGGGTTTCTGGTTGACTTTATAGAAGACCTGTTCTATATCTAGTTCTTTTACTGCCTTTCCAACAAAATCATAATCCCCAACCGATATACCCCCTGTAATAATCACCATATCATTTTGCACAATAACATCTTGTATCTTGTTAAAGGTGTCGTTGTAATTATCTTTTACCTTATGGATAGAGATTGTGTCAAAACCAAGATTCAAAAGTGCGCTTTTAAGCATTACTGAATTGCTTTCGTATATTTTGCCGTAAGTTAAAGGCTTGCCGGCTTCAACAAGTTCATTTCCTGTAGTTATAATTGCAATAGCTGGCTTTTTATAAACAGGAACTTCTGTAATCCCTAATGAACTTAAATAACCAATAGCGGCAGACGTTAACTTAGTTCCTTTTTTTAAGGCTAATTCACCTTCTTTCACCTGTTCCCCAATTGGGCGAATATTATCTTCTTTAAGGGGATTCCTCTCCGCAACAATATTGTCACCTTTTATAATCACCTTTTCCTGAAGGATTACCGCATTCGCAGAATCCGGAACGGGGGCTCCTGTAAATATTCGGATAGCTTCTCCCTTCCCGAGGATTGGCTGATGGCTATCTCCTGCTTTTACTTCCCCAATTAGTGAATACGACAGATCTTCGTGTAAGTTAATGGCATAACCGTCCATGGCCGATTGCCTGAAAGGAGGCATATTTATAGGAGAAGAAACATCTTGGGCCAAAATCGCATTTCCGGAACTTTCAATGGGTAGATAAATTTCCGAGGAAATTTTTTCACTGTTTTCAGTGACTGCTTTTATAGCCTCTTCAATGCTCACCATGGTATTTTCGTTATGTCCTAACAAACATAACGAAAGGGTCGAGTACTAACATATGACATTCGTCATTGAAAGGACGAATAGGAGCAACCTTGCCGATACCAGGTACAAGTCAGGATTTCGGAATATTACAGGGAAGGATAAACTAAAAGGCTTGTTGGAATTTTACTATTTTTAGATCTCAATTCATTCTAAAAATGAAAGCCGCATTACGATATCAATATGGTTCTCCAGACAGGATAAGAATCGAAGAAATACAAAAACCCGCGCCTCAGGATAATGAGGTGCTGGTAAAGGTCCATGCGGCTACTGTGAACAGAACCGACTGTGCTAATCTAACTGCGAAGCCTTTTATTATGCGTTTTGTTTTGGGATTCTTTAAGCCGGCGAAAGTCATTCTGGGAACCGATTTGGCGGGAGAAATAGAAGCTGTTGGTAAAAATATTCAGGATTTCAAGGTAGGCGACCGTGTGTTTGGTTTTAATGATACAGGACTGGAATCCCAGGCCGAATACACAGCAATTATCCCCTGGAACGCTGCTCTTCAAACTATTCCTGAAAATATAAGTTATCAGGAAGCTGCGGCGAGTTTGGAAGGAGCTCACTATGCGTATACATTTATGCAGAAATCCAAACTAAAACCTGGCCAGAAAGGCCTGATCAATGGCGCTTCGGGAGCAATTGGCTCTGCCCTGCTCCAATTCATGAAACAATATGACCTAAAAGTTGCGGTAACCTGCGGAACCGGAAATATTGAATTGATGCGATCACTCGGCGCCGATGAAGTATTTGATTATACAAAAGAAGACTTTACAAAAAAGTCGGCAACCTATGATTTTATCTTCGACGCGGTTGGAAAAAGCACTTTTGATAAATGTAAACCCCTGCTCAAAAAAGGGGGTATTTATATTTCTTCAGAGCCTGGCCCCTATATTCAAAATGTATTTTTCGCTTTATTCTCTTCTTTTATGAGTAAAAAGGTAATATTTCCGGTGCCCTTAAGCAGAACAAAATCGCTCTCCTACATCAAAGAGCTTCTTGAAAAGCAGAAATTTCAACCTGTTATAGATAGAAAATACCAGTTATCTGAAATTACAGATGCCTACCGCTTTGTAATGAGCGGGCAGAAGACCGGGAATGTGGTGATTGATATTTAGACAGCCTCTGTCTTGCTTAGTAGCGGGAACTGCCCGAGGCCTCGGGGAAACCAGTGCCACCTTCATAAAATAAAAAACCACCTGAAAAAGGTGGTTTTTTAGAAGTAGCGGGAACTGGACTCGAACCAGTGACCTTCGGGTTATGAGCCCGACGAGCTACCTACTGCTCTATCCCGCGATGTATGAATTCAATATCTTTTCAAAGCTTCGGGTTATAATCCCGATGTGCGGTTTTTATGCTGAGCTTGCCGAAGCATACTCCTCTATCCCGCGATATTGGACTGCAAATATAAGACAGAATTTCAATTCTCACCAAGCTTTTTGAGGAAAAAATTTAAAGAAATTCAGGAAATAAAGCCTACAGATTAACAGCCAGATAATTAGAATATGAATTACTGTTCAATATTTCTCACCTCAAATGCTGCCAATTCATTTTCCTCAAAACGCACGTGAAATTCTATGGGATTGCAGCAATTCTCGCAGTCTTCAATATAGGTCTGCGCTGCAACCGAAGGATCCAGCAGCACCGAAATTTCTTCCCAGCAATACGGACATTGAAAAAAATGCTCCAACATTTTCCGAAGATATTAATTATACTCCTCCAATTCCAGCTGCAGTTCTTCCCACTGCTCCATCAGGTTTTCCAGCTCCTTTTTCCGGGCGTGGTACTTGTCCAGGAAATCGGGCTTTGAAATAGTTTCCTCATAATTGGTTGCCAGGGCCACATCCTTTTCCTTTAGTTCTTTTTCAAGTTTACTGATCTTCGATTCGGCCTTGCTGAGCTTGTTCTTTAAAGACTTCAGCTTTTTCTGATCCTTGTAACTCTGTCCTGCGGAAGCCGAACTGTCACCAGATTTGCTTTTTTCCACCTTATCCCTTTTCTCTACCGCCCGCATGTCATCCAGCTGGCGCTGTTCCAGGTAAAAATCGATATCTCCAAGATATTCCTTCAGATTCCTGTTTTTGAACTCATAGACACGGTTGGTCAACCCCTGCAGAAAATCCCGGTCGTGAGAAACGATGATAAGCGTTCCTTCGAAGGTTTTGAGCGCTTCCTTCAACACGTTCTTAGATTTAATATCGAGGTGGTTCGTAGGCTCATCCATCACCAGCACATTAAAAGGCTGCAGAAGCATTTTACAAAGCGCCAGGCGGTTTCTTTCACCTCCCGAGAGTACCTTCACCTTTTTATCTACTTCCTCTCCGCGAAACAGGAAAGAACCCAGCATATCGCGAACCTTGCTGCGGTTGGTCTCGTTGGCAGCATCAACCATAGTGTCATGAACAGTTTTCCCTCCTTCAAGATAATCTGCCTGGTTTTGGGCAAAATACCCCAGCTGCACATTGTGCCCCAACTTTATCTTTCCCGAGTGCGGAATTTCATCGATGATCATTTTGGCCAAAGTCGTTTTCCCTTGCCCGTTTTGACCAACAAAGGCGATCTTACTGCCTCTTTCAATAAGAAGATTCACATCTTCCAACACCTGATGCTTTCCATAGGCCTTGCCGGCATGCTCTGCTTCAATTACCACCTTTCCAGGTTGCACCGATACAGGAAACCTGATGTTCATCACGGCATTGTCATCTTCGTCAACTTCAATACGGTCAATCTTGTCGAGTTTTTTAATAAGAGACTGGGCCATGGAAGCCTTCGTGGCCTTGGCACGGAATTTCTCAATAAGCTTCTCGGTTTGCTCTATTTCCTTTTGCTGATTCTTCTGCGCAGCGAGCTGCTGCTCTCTTAATTCCTGCCGAAGTTCGATAAATTCGGAATAGGGCTTCTTATAGTCGTAGATCTGCCCAAGTGAGATTTCAATGGTCCTGTTGGTCACATTATCGAGGAACATCTTATCGTGAGAAACCAGTATTACACAGCCCGGATAGTTATTTAGGAAAGATTCCAGCCAGATGATACTCTCGATATCCAGGTGGTTGGTAGGCTCATCCAGCAGCAGCATATCGTTGTTTTGAAGCAGCAGCTTAGCCAGCTCGATCCTCATTCGCCAGCCTCCTGAAAAAGTATCGGTAAGCTTGTCAAAATCGGCGCGTTTAAAACCAAGTCCCAGCAACACCTTTTCTGTTTCCCCTTCGTAGTTATATCCGCCTATGATCTCGTACTTATGCGTAATTTCGCTCAGATCCTGAATGATCTGCATATAGCTCTCGCTCTCATGATCTTCGCGTGTAGCCAATTGATGGTTGATCTCATCCATCTGTTTCTCGAGCTTCTTGATCTCTTCAAAAGCCTGCTGCGCCTCTTGCAGTACAGTTCTCCCCTGCACGAAATCAATATCCTGCTTCAAAAAGCCTATTTTCAGCTCCTTATCTTTGGCGATCTGTCCGCTGTCGTACTCCTGCTCCCCGGCAATGATCTTCAGCATCGTAGATTTTCCCGCACCATTCTTACCAATAAGACCTACACGATCTCCGGCCCCAAGCCTAAAGGTAATTTCTTCAAACAAATACTCGCCCTGAAACGAGACAGACAGATTATGAATATTAAGCATTAAATCAGTTTATTTTTTGCAAAGATGCCTAAATTTGTAACGCAAAAAAAATGATTGACTGTTCAAACACAGCTGCATAAGATTGCACTGCGTGAAAGTGCCATGTTCAGGCCTGTAGCGACTAAAACTTCTCTGAATGAAGATCCTGAAAGGAACAAAGTTATACAGCATACTTACCGGAACCTGCCCGGTATGTCACGAAGAAAGTATGTATAAAGAAGCAAATCCGTACAAGCTTGGCCGGTTGTTCGATATGCATGAACGCTGCTCAAACTGCGGGACAAAATACAAGATCGAACCTTCTTTTTTCTACGGCGCCATGTACGTGAGCTATGCAGTGGGGATTGCTTTCGCCGTTGCGGCTTTTATCATTTCCTTCTTTTTCTTCGGAAGTGGGCGCACAACAAGCTTCATTGCAATCGTGGGAACATTGATCGTTTTTATGCCGGTGATCATCAGGCTCTCCAGAAATATCTGGATCAATTTCTTCTTTAATTATGATAAAAACGCCGGAAAGAAACCGAAAAAGACTGCCGATCAGGATTTGTAGTATTTTCGGGTAAACCGCTGCAGATCGGTTTCCGGCGAAAGCGGAGCGCCATTTTCAGCAAAATTAACGAGCTCTTTCCCGAGGCTCGGAGCGATTAGTACGCCACGACTTCCAAAGCCATTACAGCAGAAAATGTTTTTATGCTCCGGATGCTGCCCCGCCAGCGGACGCCTGTCGGCCGTTGCTGGTCTTATTCCTGCTTCCTGGTCTACCACTTCATAACTACAGCTTATCAACCGGTCCAGCTGTTCTTTTAGCATTTCCCGCGCCTCCTTGGTAGGCTCCTGAGATTTATCCTGATGATTGTAGGTGGCGCCTACCTTGTAAAGGTCATTGCCGAGTGGAATTATAAAACTGGAGGATTTCACCGCTTTTTCCAGTTTAAGCCCTTCGGAATAAATTGTAATATACTCACCTTTATTGCCTCTTAGCGGCAGATAATTGAAGAAAGGATTTCGGGTGAGGCCGAAGCCTTCGCAAAAGATGATCTTGCGCGCGGTTTGGGATTTATAATGAAGCTCATTTTCTTCCAATTTCAGCGCTTCATAATCGAAGCTTTCAAAGTTGATCTTTCCTTGCTTCTCCAGATAATGCCTATATTCCTTCAGCAATGTATCGGTATCAATATTCCCTGTTTGGAGAACTCTTCCGAAGGAAAAATCGGATTTCAGATGAGGACTCACCTCTTTTTGCAATTCCGTAGAAAGAAAAGGGGATAGCTTAGGCTTGTCGGCTGCCTGGAACCAGTTATTCTGTTCCTCTGCCGAATGGAACTTGCGGTAGATACTCCATAAATGCAGCAGCTTTACCTGCAATTTTTCTTCAAGCTCTCTGTAAAACGGAAGAGCCGTCTCCAACTGCTCATCAGCCTTCCAGGCCAGGGTGAATCTCTTCAGAATAACGGGATTGAATATTCCGGCAGCGACCAGAGAAGATTTCTGAGAGTAATCCTCAAAGACGCGGAAGCTCTTGTTCTGCCGTTCCAGCTCGGTGGTGACGGCAAGGCCACTCAGGCCCATTCCTACAACGAAATAATCTAACATCGACCCAAAGTTAACATTTCTGCAAAAAAAGGAGCGGGAAAAATGCCCAAAAAAAAAAGCGCTCCAGAAGGAACGCTTTTAGTTATTATGTAAAAGGAATTAATAATTCCACATATCCTGTTCAAAATTCCGAATCTGTTCTTTGATTCGCTGTGATTCCAGAAGCTGCATAAAGGCATTGTCGACAATATACTCGTCGATCTTACGATCCCCCTGCACGTTGTCTTCCTTGTAGATAACCCCTTCAAAACGGCGGGAATTAAGCAACATGTCAAATGAAAGATCCTGCGCGGTATTTCCTCCGTTAAACACATGGGCATCATGAAGGATTTGACGCGCATCGGGATACCACACCCAGAACAGCTCCACAAGATCGGTCTGGCCTGAATCAATAAAGTTCACATCGGGCGCAACGGGTGCGATTCCCAGTAAACGATACTTCAGCTCGGCCTGACGCTTGTCAAAATACCACATCCCGCGGATGTGATACTCCGCGATATCGGCAGAGGTCAAATCCCTTCTATCAATATACTGCTGGCTCACTTCCTCCCCGGCATTGTACTGCTCGATCCCGAGATCGGTAGTGTCAACTTTGGAAAGGGTGGCACCGATGTCTTTAAGGGTACGTTTTTCCGTGAAATAAGAATCGGCATAAATATTCTTGATGTCACCATCCTTTATTCCCTTCATCAAAACATCGTAGAGAGATCTTCTGCTTGAACCTATGTTATTAGTATCAATGGGATAATACAGCGGAAAATTCACTCTTTCATCAAGGTCAATGATCTCCCAGACCCCTTTGGCCCACAATATATCCCTGTCACCCACATAACCATATTCAAGCGGCTTATCGTTCTTATCGGCTATGATCTGAGCTTCCGATTTCTTCCCGATCTCATCGGGAGTATCAGCATTTAGAATATTGGCCTGACCATAGGAAGTTCCTACAGCAAAAAGACACAAAAAACCATAACTCAAAAATCCTCTCCAGCTCATTGTATTCTTATTTTATTAATTAGTAAGCTCCACGAATACAGGCGACACTTTCTTAAGCTTATAACCTGAATTCCCTGCGAGCTGTGCTTCAACATCATAGATTTGAACGGTCTCCCCTCTTCCAGCTCTCCTCAGGGCAGCTTTGGCGCGTTCATCCAGCTTGTTTCCATTAACCTGGATAGTAGGCTGGCCTGAAACCTTAAATTTAAATCCGGTCACCCTTAGATCAAGATCGAAATCGAAATCGGGAAGGGCCGCCCCCACAGTAGAAATTTCCAGACTGTTGCGTTGCATTTGTACTGCCCCGTCTTCACCTCTAATGGTTCCTACCGGACGTGGAATATCCTTAATCCGGAAAGTAGAACTTGAAGGATAACTTTTCCCGTCGATAGTACCGGTCACGTTGATCTTCACCTCTCTTTGCTGAAGGGTGGTCACATTGATGGCATAGTTACTACCTGAAGTGTGAGACAATCCTGGTGCAGAAGCGCTAATCTTATTATCAGGCACTCCTGCCATAGAGATGGTCAGTGGGTTGGAAACCCCACGGTAAAGAACATTCATTTTGTCGGCAGAAATAACCGCAGAATTAGGCTTCGGAATAACAGAGAATTCCTGTTTCACTGTTACAGGAGTTTCTTTTCCATCCTCTTCAAAGATCAATTTTCCTTCCAGCTTGTGTTGACCTGCATTTCCGGCGTTAACTTTCAGTTTAACCCTTCCGTCTTCGATATCATAATCATTGTCGGAAAGCTTTTTCCCATCTAAAGTAAGTTCCACGCGGTTAGGCTTGGTAGTCGCATCTTTACGACCCAGTACGATCGATCCGTCGAATTGCTCGCCCTGATAGTAAGCTGATTTAGGAGTTTCAAGCAGCGTGGTATAATTGGTCATAGCCACCTCCTGTTGTAACTGCCCGGCCAGCATGTGACCGAGAATATCATTTTCGGTAGTCTTGATATCCGATTGTAACTGCGTTAGCTGGGTTAGGGAAGCGATCAAAGGATAACCCTGGTAGTGATATTCCAGCCATGGTTTTTTAACCCCTTCACGATCTACTTCTGGTTGAGTTGAAAATTCGTTTTTTACCTGGGAAGCAATATCGGGATATTTATCTCCAATAAGATCGATGATTCCCTGGCGGTAATTATCTATTGCCTGAACAAATTCTTTCCCTTTAGGAGTTACCCGTCCACTAGCAAAGAACATATTATCCATGGTATGGGATTTATCCATCGCCACGTAGTCCTTAGGATCTTCAACTTCTTCGGTAAGCTTATTCTTTATTTCGCTGATCTGCTCTGTAAGGTTTTGAGAAAGCGTATGCACTTTGTCTGCCCTTTCCTTAAGATCGGCATATTTAGCAGGCTGCTCATTTGCTTTTGCAGCCAGGCCGTTCAAGGCCGCAGTATTTCTTTCGGTTGTAGAGACATTGGAGGCATGAAGTTTTTCATTCATCAATCCAAAGGCCGTCAAAACTTCCTTTGACATGTTCAATGCCATCATTGCGATGAAAACCAGATACATCAGGTTAATCATCTTCTGTCTTGGTGATTGTTTTCCAGACGCCATGTTCTAATTAGTTTTTGTTCCTGAATTCTTTTTCAAACGGTAAATTATAAACAACTAATTAGTAATTGGCCTTAGCCGGTGTACCGTTCATTGCAGTTAGCATTCCTCCGTAAACACCATTAAGTGAAGACAGATTTGATGCCAACGATCCCATTTGTTCGTTCAGCCTTCCGGCATTTTCAGCAACTTCTTCGTTGATCTCGGCCTGGCGGGATGCCGATTCTACCTGAGCTTTATAAATATTATTCAGGGTTTCCATTTGTGCAGCAGCAACATTAAGTTCCTCGCTGTATTTCTTCTGTGAAGCCATAGCATCTACAGTAGGAGCTATACCCTTGGCTGCCCCTTCGAAATTTCTGATACTCTCACCAAGGCTGCTCATAAGGTTCGCATCGATCTTGGCCTCTTTCAGCATTTCGTCAAGTTTTTTAGACAACTGACCTTCAGTTTCCTGGTTTTCAATAACAGTAGCTTGTCTGCTGACTTCTCCTCCGGCCAATTCCGGATAAACAAGAGACCAGTCTAATTCGTCATCTACTGGCTCAAATGCAGAATATGCGAATACCAGTGCCTCAACACACAGACCTATAATCAGCATCACGTTCCCTCCGGGCCAGTGCATAATTTTAAACAAGGCTCCTAATATAACGACAGATGCACCTAAACCGTACACCATGTTTGTCAGCTTTTTTGTTGATCTTGAATTTGCCATAATTAATAATGATTTAGATTTTCTTTGATTTGGTATTTAAAATAGGTTAAGATTTTAATTTTTTAGCGGTGAGTAGCATTAAGGGTAACATCAGTTCCCAGGTAATCCTGAACAGTTCTGAAGCCAATATAGCTTCGGGCCGAATCGGCATATTCATAGTCCCTGGAACTCACCTGCAGGAAGTAGGCCACATCTTTCCATGAGCCACCGCGAACAACCTTTCTCATATCCCCCGGATCATTAACGGCTGGATTCATAGAAGACATCACCTCATAGGAACCAGGATCATAGGACGAGTTCACCCATTCTGAAACGTTCCCGGCCATGTTGTACAATCCGTAGTCATTGGGATCGTATGATTTAGCTTCCACAGTGTAAAGCGCCTGATCGGCAGCATAATCCCCTCTCAAAGGCTTGAAATTGGCCATGAAACAACCGCGATCGTTTTTGGCATAAGGGCCTCCCCAGGGATAAGTAGCTCCTTCAAGGCCGCCACGCGCCGCGTACTCCCATTCTGCCTCGGTAGGCAATCTATAGGCCGGCACTTCAGCATCTCCTTTTTTTCTTCGGTAGGCATTCTGATAATTAGTTCTCCATTGCGCGAAGGCTTTTGCCTGTTTCCAGGAGACACCTACTACGGGATAATCATCATAAGCGCTATGCCAGAAATAGTCGTTGTGCATAGGCTCGTTGTAAGAATAGTTAAAGTCTTTGATCCAAACAGTAGTATCAGGATACACCTGTACTACTTCTGTCTTGATGAAATCACTTCTTCCTTTGTCTTTAGAACGTGCAGCTCCCTGAATATCCATCCAGGAGTACTTGTATTTCAGTTTTTTCACATCAATGGTTCGCTGCCCGTTATAGGCCTCTTCCATCGGGATGTAAAGTGAATCCATTACTTCCGCATAGCTCACATCAGGATATTCACTGGTTTCCCAAATGATATCGATATCCTTGTTCAATTTACGGTTTTCATAGGTGTCGGTTGGACCTCCTGTACCGTAAGAGTTCAGCATATATTCTTCATAGGGAGTAAGATCTTCGGGATCGGCGTCAGCGAAAGCATATTCTCCGATTCCACCGGAACCAGGAGTTTCGCCCATATTTTCAGCCATAATAGCCAGGTTTACGCGAACAATAGAATCTTTTACATCGTTCACGAACTGACGGTATTCAGAATTTGTTATTTCGGTTTCGTCCATATAAAATGAACGAACGGTCACCGTTTTTGGAGGCGCATTTTCCTGATCTGCAATATCATCGTCAGACTTACCCATGATAAAAGCCCCACCAGGAATCAATGTCATACCATAAGGTTTTTCCGGATTCCATTTATCCCCTTTCGCACCCACTAACTGTCCCCGGTCACCGCGACCACAACCATAAAGTAAGGCTAGAACAGCAATTAGCGAAAAATACTTCTTCATAATTCTCTTAGGTTAAGGCATGTCAATTTACGGCGGTAAACCTATCTAAATAATTTCTAAAAAACAATAATTTCGATAAATATACAGTAAATCAACTTAATGCCTGAAAAATTTTAAACTTCGTTTTTTCTCTTGGCTTTGTACCACCTGTCAGGAATCACCTGGTTGCAGGCCTCAAGGTAATCCTCTTCGCTGCAAGGTAATAACGTATGACGTTTTAATTTAGTATTTACGCTTGCCAAAAATGGTATTTCTATCCACCACCTGCCACTTAGCGGACTTTTAAAAAACACAAGGATCTCATCATCAATGGGAACCTGATATTTTACAAACTCTTTTTTTGCCGAAATAGTATTTTCATTGGTCCTGTAATTTACTCCCTCCAAAAAATACCACATCATTTGTGCCACCAGCATATTGGCCAAATCCCCGAAAGCAGACCGGTATTCAAAGATCCCAAAGGAGGAAACCTTATCACTGATTCCCGCATAACGGGCAAGGGCACAAATTTCCTTTCCGTTGAAGCCATTGGGCGAATTAAAATATCCCCCTCCCAGGGCCGCAGCATCAACAGCTCCAAGATCCATACCCACAAGATTGGCATCCCTCATCACCGGCTCGATAAGCGGAATATTTGAACTGACCTCTCCAAGTCTGTAGGCATCAAAAAAGAGTCTTTCCATCAATTCGATCTCGTGCTGGGAATTGAAGTAGGTTTGATATCCAACGCTGGAATAGTTAAATAAATTGTAGGGCTTATTCACTACGATTTTTCCTACATAAGACTGACTGCTGATGGGGTTTTCGGCGTCACCCAAATCAAATTTACTGTCTATATTGACCAAATTCACCATTTGGTCCAGCGTATCATAGGCGCGATATTGTGCATAGATCAGGTCCTGGCTTCCACCCAAAATCAGCGGGATCACATCGGACTTTACCAGCTGCGCCACCAGGTTCTGCAGGGCGAAATAAGTATCCTCTACAGTTTCTCCCCTTTCAATATTCCCCAAATCGGCGATATTGATATGCCAGTTGCCCGGAAACAGCCGGTAAAAGGAAGCTCTAATATCATCAAAATGAAGATTTTCGTCTCCATAATCTGCCAGCCTGTTCTCGCGAACACCCACAATGGCCACCTGAACCCCTTCAAGATCGGGCACGCCCGAATTGTCGGTATGTATCTTAATATTTGCACCTAAAGCCTGCTCATTCAGCCCTGAAAGTCTTTCTATAAGTTCTTCAGAAACAGGACTCAGAAAATCGAAATCCATTAATTACTTCTTTTTAGTGGTTTTCTTCTTAGCCGTTGTTTTTTTAGGAGCGGCCTTCTTAGTCGTCTTCTTTTTAGAAGCTTTCTTGGTCTTGGTATTTTTTTCAAGAATTTCCTTTACCTCGTCCAGCGAAAGCTTTGCAGCGTCTACAGTCTTAGGTAACTGAATCTTGGTTTTACCCTTTATCACGTTGGAACGTCCCCACCTGGCTTTCTCCACTCTAATCCCTTCTTCTTCCCAGTTATGGATCACTTTCTCTCTTTCCTTTCGCTTCTTATCCTCAATGAGTGCCTCAATATCTTCTGCGGAAAGGTTATCAAAGTCATACTTCTTGCTAACATTGATAAAAATGCTGTTCCATTTTAGGTAAGGACCAAATCTTCCTACTCCTTTCTGTACCGGAAGGCCCTCGTACTCATAAATAGGAGCATCTGCCTTCTCCTTCTCCTTGACAAGCTCCATGGCCCTGTCAAAATCGACGTTTAGCGGATCTTCCCCTTTTTCAAGAGAGACATATTTTTTACCGAATTTCACGTAGGGACCGTATCGACCGTTATTAACCTCTACAGCTTCTCCCTTATATTCTCCTAATTGCTTCGGAAGCTGAAAAAGGTCCATAGCCTCTTCAAAAGTCACCGAATCCAGCGTCTGGTCAGGCCCAAGGCTGGCAAAACGCGGTTTCTCATCGTCTTCTACAGAACCAATCTGCACCATAGGCCCAAATTTGCCTAATCTTACGCTCACCGGTTTTCCTGTTTCAGGATCTTCTCCCAGGATTCTTTCTCCCACTTCACGATCGGCATTCTTGGCCACATCCTGCACCTGAGGGTGAAAATCCTGATAGAACTCCTTCATCATATGGGTCCACTCTTCGTTCCCATCGGCAATATCATCAAAGTTCTGCTCCACCTTCGCGGTAAAGTTATAATCGAGAATATTGGCGAAGTGATTTACAAGAAAATCAGTCACCACCATTCCTACCGCAGTAGGAACCAGTTTACCTTTATCGCTGCCAACGGTTTCACTTAATTTCTTTTCAACAACTTTGCTATTTTCCAGCACGAACTGCAGGTATTCCCTCTCAGTTCCTTCTACAGAACCTTTCTCGATGTAGTTTCGGTTTTGGATAGTAGAAATCGTTGGGGCATAAGTTGAAGGTCGGCCGATGCCCAGTTCCTCAAGCTTCTTAACCAAAGAAGCTTCCGTATATCGATAAGGCGGACGCGTAAATCTTTCGGTCGCGCTTATAAAATTATTCTGCAGTGACTCCTTCTCCTTAAGAGCCGGCAACATTCCGCTTTGCTCCTCATCTTCTTCATCCTGGCCTTCGAGGTAAACCTTCAAAAATCCGTCGAACTTCAGCACCTCTCCGTTAGCAGTAAATTGCTTATCATGCTTATCGGCTTCTATCTTAACATTAGTACGCTCCAGTTGAGCCTCGCTCATCTGCGAAGCGATGGCACGTTTCCAGATCAATTCATACAAACGTTGCTCATCGCGATCGGCATTCACCGAATGATTTGCAAAATTCGTTGGACGTATTGCTTCGTGAGCTTCCTGTGCTCCCTTGGCTTTTCCGCGGAATTGCCTCGATTTTGCATATTTATCACCGTAAGCCTGAAGGATCTCCCGCTTAGCCCCTTTTCGGGCTTCATCTGAAAGATTCACGCTATCGGTTCTCATATAAGTAATATGCCCGGCCTCATACAGGCGTTGGGCTAAAGTCATGGTTTTACTTACGGAGAAATAAAGTTTTCGGGCCGCCTCCTGCTGCAAGGTTGAAGTGGTAAACGGCGGTGCCGGTGATTTCTTCGCGGGTTTAGTGGTAAGTTCAGCTACTTTAAAATTGGCGCGCAGGTTTTGCTGAAGAAATTCTTCAGCCTCTTCGCGGGTATCAAAATTCTTCGGCAATTTTGCCCTGAAGGTCTTACCTTCTTCGGTGGCAAATTCAGCATCTATTCTAAAAGAAGCTTCAGCATTAAAATCCTGAATTTCACGCTCCCTTTCAACGATCAATCTTACCGCTACAGATTGCACCCTTCCGGCAGATAAACCTCCTTTTACTTTTCTCCATAAAACAGGGGAAAGTTCATATCCTACAAGACGGTCAAGAATTCGCCGGGCCTGTTGTGCGTTTACCAGATCATAATTAATCCCCCTGGGATTTTCTATCGCCTTTAAAATGGCCGATTTGGTGATCTCATGAAAAACGATCCTTTTAGTTTTGTCCTGCTTGAGTTTTAGTTCTTCCGCCAGATGCCAGGCAATAGCCTCCCCCTCGCGGTCCTCATCACTTGCCAGCCACACCATCTCTGCATCTTTGGCAAGCCCCTTCAGCTTCCTAACGACATCTTTCTTGTCTTTGGAGACTATATATTTAGGTGTAAAGTCGCCATCGGTATCTACTCCCAACTCCTTGGTTGGCAGGTCGGCAATATGCCCGAAACTGGAAGCGACTTTGTAGTCTTTTCCCAGGAATTTCTCGATGGTCTTTGCCTTTGCCGGGGACTCCACGATCACTAAATTCTTCGCCATAACTGTCATTTTTTGTAAGTGCAAAAGTATATCAATTTTTTTTTAACACACTAACACTTCTGACAAAAGCCCTCACGGAAACCTTTTTGCCATCCGCATAAAACGCAGAAAGCCCTGCTGTTTGGCAGAGCTTTCTAAAAAAAACCTACAAATATACCCCTACTTAATTATTTGTAGGAACAAACCCTAAAAAATTGAGCAGGCACGGATCATTTTTAACTGTGAATGCAGCCACAGAAACATATCATAGGCATTAACGAAATAACCCATGGCCACAAACGCTGATCTCTATTAACTTTTTCACCACGCCTGCCTATCCTCAAGACGCATCAAATGAAAGAAGGTTGCGTGGCTGCGTTAAAAAAATCACTGTCACTTTGTCATAAGATACTTAAGCCCTATCTTTGCCAGCCAATATCCCGCAGGCTAATTAGCGAATTATGGAGAAGATTATAGACGAAAAACAACAGGGTAACTCTTTGGTGATGGAGCCTAAAGCCGATAATAACCGAAAGCTTTTTATCGAAAGTTACGGTTGTCAGATGAATTTTAGCGACAGTGAAATTGTTGCCTCAATACTTTCAAAAGAAGGATTCAACACTACTCAGAATCTTGAGGAAGCCGATCTTGTTTTGGTAAACACCTGTTCCATCAGGGAGAAAGCCGAACAGACCGTGCGCAAGAGACTGGAAAAGTACAATGCAGTAAAAAGGATCAACCCGGGGATGAAGGTGGGTGTACTTGGCTGCATGGCCGAACGCCTGAAAAGCAAATTCCTGGAAGAAGAAAAGATCGTAGACCTGGTAGTAGGCCCCGATGCCTACAAAGATCTGCCGAACCTCATTAGTGAGGTGGAAGAAGGACGAAATGCAGTGAATGTGATCCTTTCAAAAGAAGAAACCTACGGCGATATTTCTCCCGTAAGGCTGCAAACAAACGGTGTCTCCGCTTTTGTTTCGATCACACGGGGTTGCGACAATATGTGCACATTCTGCGTTGTTCCCTTTACCCGGGGCCGCGAGCGCAGCCGTGATCCGCAGAGCATTGTGGAAGAAGTGAACGATCTGGCTGCAAAAGGATACAAAGAGATAACGCTGCTTGGTCAAAATGTGGACAGCTACCTCTGGTATGGCGGCGGACTGAAAAAGGATTTTGAGAAAGCTTCAGAAATTCAGAAAGCCACAGCAACCAGTTTTGCAGGGCTTCTGAAACTCGTTGCTGAAGCTCAGCCCAAAATGCGGATAAGATTCTCTACTTCAAATCCGCAGGATATGACGCTGGATGTGATAGAAATGATGGCCAAATACGAGAATATCTGCAATTATATTCACCTGCCGGTACAAAGCGGAAGCGACAGAATACTTCAGAAGATGAACCGTCTGCACACGCGTGAAGAATACTTCAGCCTTATCAATAACATCAGAAAACTTATCCCAAATTGTGCAATTTCGCACGACATGATCACCGGTTTCCCAACCGAGACCGAAGAAGATCACGAGGATACGCTTAGCCTGATGAAACATGTAAAATATGATTTCGGTTTTATGTTCGCCTATTCTGAAAGACCCGGGACGATGGCCGCCCGTAAATTTGAAGACGATGTCCCCCAGGAGGTTAAAAAAAGACGTCTTACCGAGATTGTAAATCTTCAGCAGGAACACAGTCTATACAGGACACAACAGTTCGTAGGACAAACTGTAGAAGTGCTGATAGAAAAAGAAAGCAAAAAATCTGACGCCCACTGGAGTGGTCGTACCAGCCAGAATACGGTTGCAGTTTTCCCTAAAGAAAACTACAAGATCGGAGATTTTGTGAACGTTAAAGTAAAAGATTGTACAAGCGCCACCCTTATTGGGGAAGGCCTCGGTCTTAGCAAGAATAATTAAAAAGCCTGAGTCAGGTCCTACGAGGAGCTGGCCACTACTTATATATGGAGTCAGTTCAAGCAATTAAACAACGATTCGGAATTATTGGGGATGATCCCAAACTGAACCGTGCCATAGAAAAGACGATACAGGTCGCCCCTACCGATATTTCGGTGTTGGTAACCGGAGAGAGTGGTGTTGGAAAGGAAAGCCTCCCAAAGATCATTCATTCGCTTTCGCACCGAAAACACGGCAAGTACATCGCGGTAAACTGCGGAGCTATCCCTGAAGGCACTATAGACAGTGAACTTTTCGGGCACGAGAAAGGAGCATTTACCGGCGCAACCCAAACCAGGAATGGCTATTTTGAGGTAGCCGACGGAGGCACTATCTTTCTTGACGAGGTAGGAGAACTCCCTCTCCCCACGCAGGTACGACTCCTAAGAGTTCTTGAGAACGGCGAATTTATTAAGGTAGGATCTTCGAAAGTTCAAAAGACCGATGTGCGTATTGTCGCTGCCACCAACATCAACATGTTTGAGGCCATTAAAAAGGAGAAATTTCGCGAAGACCTTTATTACCGGCTTAGCACGGTAGAAATCAACCTGCCACCACTTCGGGATCGACAGGAAGACATTCACCTGTTATTCCGGAAATTCGCTGCCGACTTCGCTTCGAAGTACAAAATGCCCACCATCAGGCTTGAGAATGATGCGGTAAAACTGCTCGAGAACTATCGCTGGTCTGGGAATATCCGTCAGTTAAGGAATATCGCTGAGCAGATTTCGGTATTGGAACAAAAACGCAGCATTAACGGGAGAGAACTGAAGGAATATTTACCCGACGCCGGTAGCAATCTGCCCGCCGTTATAGCTGAAAAGAAAAAGGAAGGCGACTTCAGTAATGAACGCGAGATCCTTTACAAGGTGCTTTTCGACATGAAAAACGACCTGAACGATCTAAAAAAACTCACCCTGAAGCTGATGCAGGATGGGAATACCAAAGAAGTTCAGGATGAAAACGAGAGTCTCATCCAGAAGATCTACGGAGACGACGAAGAAGATATTGATGCAGAAGAACTACCAGCAGACGAAAAGCTGGAGGTACTTCAAATTCCGCAGAACAGCCCGAAATCGGAGCTCTCTGAAAAAGACAAATATTACTTTGCTGAAGAGATCGAGGAAGAAGAAACCCTTTCCCTGCAAGACAAAGAGCTGGAATTGATAAAAAAATCTTTGGAGCGCCACAGCGGAAAACGCAAAGCCGCGGCCGAAGAACTCGGCATAAGCGAAAGAACGCTTTACAGAAAGATAAAACAATACAATTTATAATTACATTAGCAGCAAGGCCCGGCCTTCAACCCCAACTGTATATGAAAAAAAGCCTGATCATTTTTTGCTCAATTTTACTGCTGAGCCTTCAGTCCTGCGGAATTTATTCCTTTACCGGAGCCGACACAGGGGACGCACAGACCTTTCAGGTGAATTTCTTTCAGAATAATGCCGATCTGGTGGAACCCGGGATTGACCGGACCTTTACATTGTCTTTGCAGGATTTGATCCAGAATCAAACCAACCTGAGCCTGACCAATAATAACGGCGATCTTATCTTTGAAGGGGAAATCACTGAATATTATATCGCTCCCATGACGGCTACCGCCGAGAACACTGCGGCTCAAAACCGCCTGACCATCTCGGTGAATGTAAGGTTCTTCAATACGCTTGATCCTGAAAAGGATTTTGAACGACGCTTCTCCTTTTATTACGATTATCCGGCAACACAGCAATTGGTAGGAGGAGCTTTGGAAACCGCCGTTGATGAAATTTACACCCGCATTACACAAGATGTCTTTAATGCCGCTTTAACCGATTGGTAAATGAACCCAAAAGAATTTACATATCTGCTGGAGAACCCCGGGACCATCTCGGCGGGGCAAACGCGGCAGCTGGAAGAAATTCTTATGGAAGCTCCCTATTTTCAAGCGGTAAGAGCTATGCGACTGAAGGGGCTGAAGGAACATCAATCCTTTCGTTATAATTCTGCCTTAAAAAAGACTGCTGCCTATACCACGGACCGGGAAGTGCTTTTCGATTTTATCAGCTCTCCGGAATTCAACCAGAACGAGATCGCGGCCCAGATCAAAGAACAGGAAAAACGCCTGAAGGAAATCCCGGTTTTCGAGCCGGAGGAAGTCTTTGGAAAAAGGAGCATCGCCATAGACGAAGCTATTAAGATGAAGCAGTCGGAATCTGACCGGGTGATGGATCCCGCACTGTTTGAAAAGGCTCCAGAAAAAAAAGAGGCAGAAGAAAAAGAAAAACTTTCAGAAGAAGCAAGCGCAAAAGACCAGCTGGGAATTGGAGAACCCCTGGTGTTCAACCCCTCCGAATCTCATTCTTTCTCAGAATGGCTTCAGCTAACTTCAGCTAAACCGATCAAGAGTAACAAGGAGGAAGAGGAAAATGCTGAGGAAGAGAAAAAAACAGATTCCGAAGAAGAGAATGATCCGCTGGCGAGAAAATTCGAACTAATAGATGAATTCATTTCCAAAAGCCCCAAGATAAAACCGGGAAAAAGCAGCAGTAAAACCAATCTCGCCGACCACAGCACAGTAGCTCCTGAAGCCTTGATGACAGAGACTCTCGCGAAGGTTTACCTGGAACAAAAAAACTATAAAAAAGCCATTCAGGCATATAAAATATTAATTTTGAAAAATCCCGAAAAAAGTGGTTTCTTTGCAGACCAAATTCGGGCAATCGAAAAAGTACAAGAAAATAATACTGATTAAGAATGAGCACATTCACAATTTTTTTAGTTTTAATAGTTATCGTCGCTTTTCTGCTAGTGATAGTTATCATGGTCCAGAATCCTAAAGGCGGAGGACTTTCTTCTTCATTTGGCGGCGGCGGACAGCAGTTGGGTGGTGTGAAGAAAACTTCCGATTTCCTCGACAAGAGTACCTGGACACTAGCCACGATCCTGTTGGTATTGATCCTGCTTTCTAACGTGACCATCATGAACAAAGATGCCGTTAGCGAATCAAAAGTGTTTCAGGATGAAAATAATGTGGAATTGCCTGCGCCCGATGCTCCGGCTCCACAATCTCAAAATGCACCTGACAGCGACAACCAATAAGACACCGCTCTTACAATATCTAGAAATGCCAGCTTATGACAAGCTGGCATTTTTTGTTGGTTCTTGTCAGCTTTGCACTGATGGCACAATTTTAGGAATATGCAGTACCAACAATAAAAAATTAATTAACCTTAAAATAATTCATTACAAATGGGACTAAACATTAAACCGCTTTCAGACAGAGTTCTTATTGAGCCTGCTGCAGCCGAGACCAAGACTGCTTCGGGTATCTACATTCCTGAAACTGCCAAGGAAAAACCACAACGCGGCAAAGTAGTAGCTGTAGGTAAAGGCAACAAAGACCATGAAATGACTGTAAAGGTTGGAGATATGGTACTTTACGGAAAATATGCCGGTACCGAACTAAAACTTGAAGGTTCAGACTATCTGATTATGCGCGAAGACGATATACTTGCAATAGTTTAATCTTACTATTCTCACAATTAAAGAAATTAACTAACAAATCAGGTTTCCGTCCTGCGGAAACCATTAAAAATTATAAACATGGCAAAAGATATAAAATTCGACATTGAAGCCCGTGACGGGATTAAGCGCGGAGTAGATGCTCTTGCAAATGCAGTAAAAGTCACGTTGGGCCCTAAAGGTCGTAACGTGATCATCAGCAAATCATTTGGAGCACCTACCGTAACTAAAGATGGGGTGACTGTAGCAAAAGAGATCGAACTTGAAGATCCTCTTGAAAATATGGGAGCACAAATGGTTAAGGAAGTTGCTTCCAAAACCAACGACCTTGCCGGTGATGGTACAACTACCGCTACCGTTCTTGCCCAGGCTGTGGTAAAAGAAGGCCTTAAAAACGTTGCTGCCGGAGCAAATCCTATGGATCTTAAGCGCGGAATCGACAAGGCTGTGGAAGCCCTTACTGCCGATCTTGCCAAACAAACTAAAGAAGTTGGTGATTCTTCAGAAAAGATCAAGCAGGTAGCTTCTATTTCAGCGAATAACGACGAGCACATCGGGGAACTAATCGCCGAAGCTTTTGGAAAAGTTGGAAAAGAAGGAGTGATTACTGTTGAAGAAGCCAAAGGAACTGAGACTCACGTTGACGTGGTTGAAGGAATGCAATTTGACAGAGGTTATCTTTCTCCTTACTTCGTGACGAACAGTGAGAAAATGACGGCCAACCTCGAAGATCCATACATCCTTTTGTATGACAAGAAGATCTCTGCAATGAAAGACCTTCTTCCGGTACTTGAGCCGGTAGCCCAGTCTGGGAAGCCTCTTTTGATCGTTGCTGAAGACGTTGACGGAGAAGCTCTTGCTACCCTTGTCGTGAACAAACTTCGTGGTTCTTTGAAAATCGCAGCCGTTAAAGCTCCCGGATTCGGAGACCGAAGAAAAGCAATGTTAGAAGACATCGCTATCCTTACCGGTGGTACCGTGATTTCTGAAGAAAGAGGATTCACTCTTGAAAACGCTACCATAGATCAACTGGGTACTGCTGAAAAAGTAGCGATCGACAAAGACAATACAACTATCGTAAACGGAGCCGGTGACAACGAGACTATTCAGAATCGTGTTAACCAGATCAAAGCTCAAATCGAGTCTACTACTTCAGATTATGACAAAGAAAAACTTCAGGAGCGTCTGGCTAAACTTGCCGGCGGAGTTGCCGTACTTTACGTAGGTGCTGCTTCCGAAGTTGAAATGAAAGAGAAAAAAGACCGCGTTGACGATGCCCTTCACGCCACCAGAGCTGCTGTTGAAGAAGGAATCGTTGCCGGAGGTGGCGTCGCCCTTGTTCGTGCAAAAGCGGTACTCGAAAGCCTTCAGTCTGAAAATGCCGATGAAGCCACAGGTATCCAGATCATCGCCAGAGCTATTGAAGCTCCACTTAGAACTATCGTTGAAAACGCAGGTGGAGAAGGTTCTGTAGTGATCAACAAAGTACTTGAAGGAGAAAAAGATTACGGATATGATGCTAAAACCGACACTTTCGTAGACATGATGAAAGCCGGAATTATCGATCCTAAGAAAGTAACAAGAGTAGCTCTTGAGAACGCTGCTTCTGTTGCCGGAATGATCCTTACTACCGAGTGTGCCTTGATCGACCTTCCTGAGGACGAAAAAGGTGGCGGAATGCCAGGTGGAATGGGTGGCGGAATGCCCGGAATGATGTAGTGGCGCGGCCACAGCGAATAAAAAATAACCCGCTTTCTTCATGAAAGCGGGTTATTTTTTTACTTAAAATCAGCCTTTATTCCTTGGTTTCCATTCTCCTTAAGCTTTCATAAAATCGAAGGCACCTTTTCTCAGGTTAATTCCGTATTCCAGGTAAGCTTTCAGGCAGGCAAGGAAATTAGCCCAACCGCCTGAATTTTGACCATACCACTTCAGGCCTTCCTCATCGCTTTCCATTTTGCCTTCGGTGATCTTCACCAGTGTACTTCCTGAAACATCTTTGAGCGTGATCTGCACCTGCAGGCTGTTGCCTTTTGCCCCTTCCCATTCAAAAGTGATCTGTTCAGCAGGCTTTACTGAGATGACTTTCACAGGCACCTTCATGTCAAATTCAGGAAATTTCCACTCCAGCGACTTCCCCTCTTCCATCCGGCCGGTCGACCCTGAAATGAAATAGTGCGACATTTTTTTCGGAGCAACGATGGCCTCAAACACTTCTGCTTGCGGTTTCAGGACCTGAATGGCAGCTTCTATCTCCAGTTGTTTCATTCTCTATTTATTTAGTTTGATCAATAAAGATCGAGATTTTCAGCTGAAAGAACTCAGCTTCAAAGGCTATTATTTATCTTGGAATAGAAAACCTAACCTAATCCTGTAATCCCGATGAACGCAAAATTGAAAGGCATCGTTCTTGCCGCAGGTCCGCTTCTTTTTATTACGCTGCAATTGATCGGAAGACCGGCTTCCATGCCAGAAGCTGCATTTGATGTTTTATGTGTAACGCTGTGGATGGCCCTGTGGTGGATCACCGAAGTCATTCCCATTGCAGCCACTGCTCTGCTCCCCATCATTCTGTTCCCGTTAACCGGCGCGGTAAGCATCGGGAGTACCACTGCTTCTTACGGGCATAAGTATGTATTTCTGTATCTCGGCGGCTTCATCCTGGCCATCGCTATAGAAAAATGGTCACTACACAAAAGGATCGCACTCTCTATCATTCGGCTTATCGGTACCAACATCCGTTATATTATTCTCGGGTTCATGGTTTCTACTGCCTTTCTCTCGATGTGGATTTCCAACACCGCCACCTCCGTGATGATGCTTCCCATTGGCACAGCTATTATTAGTCAGCTGAAAGAAAATCCAAAAACGTCCAAAGATGATATTAGTAAATTCGGAAAAGCTTTGATGCTGGCCATTGCCTATAGCGCCTCCATCGGTGGAATTGGCACTCTCATAGGAACACCTCCTAACCTCGTCTTCGCCGGAATTGTCGAGGAACTTTACGGCATCCAGATCAGTTTCCTAAAATGGGCCCTTCTGGGAATTCCAATTTCTATCTTTCTTCTTATCGTCTGCTGGAAATACCTCACGCGCTTTGCTTTTGATTTCCGACGCGCCAAATTTCCAGGCGGCAGAACAGAGATCAGCCGATTGTGGGAGTCGCAAGCCCCCATGAGTTCCCAGGAGAAAAAAGTGCTCATCATTTTTGCCGCAACCGCCTTCTGTTGGATCAGCCGGTCCTTTATTTTACAACCGCTACTTCCCTTTATAGACGATACCATTATCGCCATCACAGCAGGGATTACACTTTTTATTGTGCCAGCCGGCAAAGGCGAAACACTCCTGAACTGGGATGAGGCCGTGAAGATCCCCTGGGGAATTATTCTTCTTTTTGGAGGCGGAATGGCCCTGGCAAAAGGCTTCAGTGAAACTGGCCTTGCCGAATGGATAGGCGGGCAACTGATCAATCTTCAGAATCTACCTTTATTCCTGTTGGTTTTATTACTGGTAGCCTCTGTAAATTTCCTTACCGAAGTAACTTCGAACCTCGCCACCACCGCCATGCTCCTACCGGTGCTCGCTCCTATAGCCCTTGGGCTGGAACTACATCCTTATCTGCTGATGGTGGGCGCTACACTGGCAGCTTCCTGTGCTTTTATGCTGCCCGTTGCCACGCCACCCAATGCCGTAGTTTTCGGCGCGGGCTATCTTCGCATACCAGACATGATAAGGACCGGCTTATGGATGAATTTTTTCTCAATCCTGATCATTAGCCTTATCGTATATTTTTTGCTGCCACTATTATGGAATTTTGACCCGATGAGTTTGCCTGAAATTTTCAGAAAGTAGATTTGAAAGTAAGAAAGAGCCTTTTTTTTTAAAAATAAACAGAATTACTTCTAATCCTGCTTGGTCCTGGTCTTGAGAAAATACTTGGGATTAACCCCGTACTTTTCTTTGAAGATCTTGGAGAAATAACTTCGGTTATTGAGCCCGATTGCCACCACGATCTCCGAAATATTCT
>JBAWAB010000164.1:0-4932 GCA_049589035.1 Salegentibacter sp. | reverse complement strand
GCCCACTACCACGCCCAGTGCATAGGCAGAAATAAAATGCCCTGCCTGGGGAATGGTGATGTGCAGCGCTGAAGCTACCTCGGGCAAAATGCCCATGATTACAAATTCGGTAAGGCCAATGCCAAATCCTCCTACTGCCAATGCTATCAATGCCTTCTTCATAGTAGTTTTTTACTTTGCTGCTTTGCCCAAAATGGGAAGGGTAGCAAATTGCAAAAATAGGGGAGACTCCTGTTATGGCATAAAAACAAGTGCAAAAACTACGAAAAGCTTGTAGTTGTGGGAAGCAGGAAAAAGAGGCAGTTTAAAATAAATTCAGATGCTTTTCTGAATTTATTTTAGAATCTTAAAGTTTTGAATATCAGAGCCTACTAGCATCTGTAATAAGGTTGAGGTCGGCCAAAGACAGTTTTTAAGAAAGCCTGGTTCGTTCAAAACCCCGAGAGTAAAAAAGCTGACTTTAAAAAGCCTGTAAGGTTTGTTTTTTCTGTGGATCAAGGCGAAAATCCTTCAGCACAAGATTAGCCTTTGTACGTGAGATTCCTGTTTTCAGGAGATGGCTTAGGAGGCATTCCTTAATGCACAGCTGGATTTCCCCAAGCTCGACATGGTGAACCGATTTGCGGGTATAGATCTTTTCAGAAGCAAAAATGATCCTGGTGGTCACTTCCAGGCTAAAACCTGACTTCAGATTTTCCAGGCTGAAGTAATAATCATAGCGCCAGGAGGCTAATCCTGCCGGAAGCATTTGAGGGTATTCGGGTAAATACAGATATCCCTCTGAGGGTGAAAATTTCATGCGCTATTAATTTAGAATGGCTAAAAGGAATTTCAATTTTTGAAATCCTTCTTCTACAAAGAACCGGAAACACCTTCAGCATGACTACCGTATATAGATTTATAATTAACAGATTTACAATTAATTAGGTTTATTTAAGCTTTCAGAAGACGACGATTTTTAAGGCCTGTCATTTTTCTCGTCCGGCTAAAGGATTGCAGGTGAGAACTTCCGAAGCGGCATTTCCGCGGAAAGCGCCACAGATCCTGCGCCTAAGAACCCAAAAAATATTGGTACAATACCTTTGTATTTGTTACTTTTGTTCACCGTAATCAATACTGAAGAAATACCTCATTATGAACATACACGAATATCAAGGAAAAGAGATCCTAAGCAGCTTTGGCGTACGCGTTCAGCGCGGTATTGTTGCCCACAATTCAAAAGAAGCAGTGGATGCTGCCAAAGAACTAACTGAACAAACCGGAACTGGTTGGCACGTGATAAAAGCCCAGGTGCATGCCGGGGGCCGTGGAAAAGGTGGTGGGGTGAAACTTGCCAAGAACCTCAAAGAGGTAGAGCAGATCGCCGGGGAGATCATCGGGATGAATCTCGTGACTCCGCAAACTTCTGCTGAAGGTAAGAAAGTACACCAGGTCTTGATTGCTGAAGATGTTTATTATCCCGGAGACAGCGAGCCAGAGGAATACTATATGTCAGTATTGCTCAACCGCGCTACCGGCCGAAATATGATCATGTATTCTACTGAAGGTGGAATGGATATCGAAACTGTTGCTGAAGAGACTCCGCACCTGATATTCCAGGAAGAGATTGACCCTGCAACCGGATTATTGCCTTTCCAGGCACGTCGTATTGCCTTCAATCTTGGGCTTTCGGGAACCGCCTTTAAGGAAATGACCAAATTCGTTATGTCTCTTTACAAGGCTTTCGAAAAATCGGATTCTTCTTTGTTCGAGATCAACCCTGTCTTAAAAACCAGCGACGATAAGATTCTTGCGGTAGACGCCAAAGTGACTTTAGATGATAACGCACTTTTCCGTCATAAGGATTATGCTGAAATGAGGGATACCCGTGAAGAGAATCCTACTGAAGTTGAAGCCAAGGAAGTGGGCCTGAACTATGTTGACCTTGACGGAAACGTTGGATGTATGGTTAATGGCGCCGGACTTGCAATGGCGACGATGGACCTTATTAAGCAAGCCGGTGGGGAACCTGCAAACTTCCTTGATGTTGGAGGTACTGCCGATGAAAAACGAGTGGAAGAGGCTTTCCGTTTGATCCTGAAGGATGAGAAAGTGGAAGCTATTCTTGTAAATATTTTCGGTGGAATTGTGCGTTGTGACCGTGTGGCCCAGGGAATTGTAGACGCCTATAAAAATTTAGGGGATGCTATTAATGTTCCTATCATCGTAAGGCTTCAGGGTACAAACGCCGATGTGGCCAAAGAACTCATAGATAACAGTGGACTGGATGTGTACAGCGCCGTTCAGTTCAAAGAAGCTGCAGACAAGGTACAGGAAGTACTGGCCTAAGCTCCTTGCTTCAAATAGAATTAAAGAGCCGCCTTCGGGCGGCTTTTTTCATGTCCTGATGTTAAGAAGATGCTAAAAAAGTTAGTGGTTTGTAACAGTCCGCTTTCTCTCTGGTCTTTATTAGTGTAAAACCTTTAAAAATCAGTTTATTATGAAAAGTTGGAAATTTTTATTTTTAGCACTTGCAATTGGATTTAGCAGCCTTGTTTCCGCAAACAATTCCGATCCAAAATCAGGAAATCCAGATGGTATTGCCAGGGAACTTCAGTCTATGTTGAACGGTCCAGACATGGTGATCCACCAAGATCTTAAGGCAGAAGTTGCTTTTACCGTAAACAAGGACAATGAAGTGGTGGTGCTTTCCGTTGATTCTGATAATGAATATGTGAAAGAGTTCGTCATGAAAAGATTGAACTACAAGAAGCTGCAAACAAAAGTAGATGGAGGTCTTGTGGAGTACAATCTGCCTGTGCGAATCCAACCCTAAATCATCAAGTATTAGATTCAATCAAAAAGCGCAAGAAATCAAATCCCGGCCCGGCCGGGATTCCTTTTTTAGAAGAATTTTTCAGTCTTGATGGTAAATCAGAGGAAAATTCTGAAAAATATGTAATCTACTGTAACAGAGACAGTTTTGAATAGTCTATTATAATAGAAACCTTAAATATTTTATTATGAAGACTTTACAGTTAGTTTTTGTTGGGCTGGCACTATGCGCAACAAGCCTTTGCAGGGCAGTAAATGCACCCGATTTCACTTTCACGCAGGAATTGTACAAGTATCTCAACAACCTTCCCGTGGAGGTTAAGGAGGAAGTAAAAGTGAATGTCGTCTTTACTATGAACGAACATAACGAGATCGAGATCAAATCGGTAGAGACCGAAGATCCTTATCTTCGCAAGGTGATCACCAGGCGTCTTGAGCACAGAAAAATGTACAGCTTCCTGGATCCTTCCATCAAAGAATACACACTTCCAATCGTGATCAAACTTTAAAAAGATCAGTCAAAAAACGCAGAAAATTAGAAACCCGGCTCATCACCGGGTTTTTTTATGCAATTTTATTCGTTCGTGTTCTGGCTTTCTGGGTACCAGTTAAGCAGCACCACCTCTATATCTTTGTTCTTTTCGTTTACCAGCTCCTTGAAATGCTCCACATCAGAGAAGCCGTCTTTGTTGCGGTAGTGATACGGATATACCTTTTTTGGAGCAAAGGCCAGCACGCCCTCGGCGGCCTTCTCAACCGGCATGGTGTACGGCAGGTTCATCGGGATAAGCGCCACATCAATATCTTCAAGATTGCGCATTTCGGGAATGTCTTCGGTATCACCGGCTATATAAAGCTTTTTTCCGTTGCTCTCAAGAATATAACCATTCCCTTTTCCTTTCACGTGGTAGGCGTCTTTGCTCTCGGGAAGGTTATACATAGGCAAAGCGTGAACCTTTAATCCAGATTGCTCCCGGCTTTCGCCGTTGTTCATCACGATCAGGTTTTTTTGCAGTTCCTGCGGAAGGGCATCCTTAACCGTCTGAGGGACAATTATGGGAGTGTCGCCAAGATTGAGGCCTTTCAGGGTTTCCGGATCCATATGATCGGGATGTGTATGGGTGATCAGCACGAAATCTGCTTTATCCTTTCCGTCGAAACCTTCAGCACCACCAACGGGATCGAGGTAAATAACCTTGTCTCCAAAATGAATGACGGTAGTGGCATGAGAAATAGGATCGATCTTTATTTCTGCGGAATCCTTTTCTGAGGTAGCTACCATTTGTTCGGTATTTTCATTTTCTTCGGAAGCAGCTGTTCCACTTTCCTTTTTCTGTTCGTTCTTACAGCCGGTCATCATAATGCCGACCAACAGCAATGCATAAATGGATCTCATAATTGGTTGATTTTGAGATAAAGTTACACAAGCCGAAGCGGAAGCCTATTTTGTTTAATAAAGTTTTAAGAGAGGTTCAACTTCATTTTGATATCCCCGCGGCTGTAGGGATTATTTTCACCGATAGGAATTTCCTCAAATCCGTATTTCCTGTAAATATGAATGGCATTCTCCAGCTTGCGGTTCGAGAAGATGATGAGGTGATTCCAGTTTTGCTCCTTGGCAAAGGCCAGTGCATGTTCCATCAATCGTTGCCCGATTCTTTTTCCCTGGTGCTTCGGAGTGATGGCCATTTTGGTCAATTCGAAGATGTTTTCTTCCATCTTCATTAGCGCCACGGTTCCAATGATCTCTTCTTCCTCCTTTACAAGGAAAATGCTTCCTCCGGGATCGAGGATGTACCGCTGCGGATCTCCCAATACTTCCTCGTCATGGGGTTCTACCCAAAAATATTTGTTCAGCCAGGCCAGGTTCAGCCTTTTAAAATCATCGGCATAAGCCGGATCAAAAGAGATTATTTCCATTGAAATCAAAGTAAGTTAAGTTCAAAAAGAGGCTGCAAATTTATGAAAATCGGCTTTTTTGAACCTGGTTTTGCCAATGTTTGCCGGCAGCGCAGGTTTTTGTTCAAACTTTTCCTATTTTAACTAAAATAATAGCATCTGCTGATTAAAACTGTCTGTATGAAACAATTATCACAAAAATTCCTGCTGATCTTTTAT
>JBAWAB010000163.1:0-3281 GCA_049589035.1 Salegentibacter sp. | reverse complement strand
TTTTTTCGAATTATTTCTGAAAAAGTAAAGCTGCCTTTGAAGGCAGCTTTACTATAGAAATTTATTGTGCAGTGAACTACTCGTTCCCCTTCCCTGATCTCTTCTCAAGTTGCTGATAATAATCCTTGAGCACGAAAAAAGCTTTCTTTTTATTTCCGTTATTGTCGATAAGACCTTTGCGGTTCCAGCCCTCCTGGTACACCGGATTATTTCTTCGCGGCGAGCGGAAATCGGCCAGGATCCATGGAGACATGCCGGTATAGTTATCGGGCATTCGCTTCATCATCGCGATGGTTTCTTCAAAATACCACTGCTGGTATTCCTCACTCCAACGGGTTTTTTTATCGGCGTGATAGCCTCCTTTGGCTCCGGCCCCGGTTTCACTGAAAAACAAAGGCTTATCATAAATCGTTTCCCATTGAGCGGTTTCAGCAGCATCGGGTAGGCCGCCGTACCAGCCCAAATATTCATTTACCGAGACGATATCGGTGTATTTTCCTAACGGATCATTAATGATATTCTTTCCGCCATTATAACTCACTTCAAGAGCGGCAGAAACAAGTCTTGTGCTATCCATGCTTTTGGCTTTGTCAATAAGGGCTTTCATGAAGTTCGTACGCGTCTCACTCACGGGAGTTTCATTACCAACCGACCAGATGATCACCGAGGCTTTGTTGCGGTCTCTCAGGATCATTTCCTGAAGCTGTTTTTTGGCCTTTTTCAGCACCTCTTTATTTTCGAACTGAATGGTCCAGTATACCGGAATTTCTGACCAGACCATCATTCCTATGGAATCGGCCAGCCGGGTCATATATTCATTGTGCGGGTAGTGAGCCAGTCTCACCATATTGGCATCCAGATCTTTCGCCCAGCCGAAAAGTTGCGCGGCATCGGCTTTGTTTTTGGCTCTTCTTATTTCCTGCGGAATTTCCTCGTGGATACTGATCCCCCGAAGGAAGATCTTTTCGCCGTTCAGCAGAATATCCTTACCTGAAGTTTCGATTTTTCTGAAGCCAATTTTGTCTTTTAGAACATGATCATTAAAGCTGAATTTCACCTCGTATAATTTGGGGTTTTCAGGCGACCAGAGGCCAATCTTCTTAGCCTGAAAATGGAAATCTATACTGTTTCCTGTTACTGTAAAATTCTTTTTAAGCTTTAATTCCGGGATTTCAATGCTTACTTCGGAACCGTCGGCGGGTTTGTTCAATTTTATGCTTCCGCTAAGGTCAAATTTCTTTTTCCTGATCGCTTTTTTTATGTCCTGGCCCTGGTCCAGGTGAAGTGCATACTGCTGAATGAAATTCTGCGGCATGACGAGCAATTTCACATCGCGGGTGATTCCGCCGTAATTCCACCAGTCAGTATTGACAGTAGGGATTTCATCGGGATGGCGCTTATTGTCAACCCTTACCACCAGGAAATTATCCTTTTTCTTCAGCAGGTCTTTCGGAATCTCAAAATTAAAAGGGGTAAAGCCGCCTTTGTGCATGCCGAGCTTCTTTCCGTTCAGGTATACGTGTGCCTCGTAATTCGCTGCTCCAAAATAAAGAAAAGCCCTTTCGTTGTTCCCGATTTCTTCTGCGTCAAAATCGCGCTGATACCACACGGTACCTTCATAATATTTGAAAACATCATCCTGTGAGTTCCAGTCGCCCGGCACCTGGATGGTATAGGGGTCGGCATAGCCGTGTTCAGTCCAGTCAGACTTATCTTTCAGTACCTTTTTATTCCAGTAAGCCGACTCATCGTCCTCCTTTTTTTCGTGATAGCGGTAGTCATAAAAGCCGGTTTCATAAGGATCTATGATGTAGTGCCAGGTTCCGTTAAGGGAAATACTTTTGCGGTTGGTGGTATTGATAATCAGATTTTCCTGGGCCGAAGCAGGTAAAACAGTTAGAAATATTAGGAGAAGGCTTATGCAGGGAAACAGAATTTTTGAGGGGCTCATTATAATTGGTTGTTTTAGTTGAACTGAGAGGGCTTTAATTTACAGAAAATTATTGACCCGAAGCCAGTTTTGGCAATCATGGAAACCTCTAAAGCTTCAACTTAACTCTTCCATGAAATAGGTTTTCTTCGGTTGTCCTTCGAATGGAAAGCTATTGGAGAATTACAAATAACTTCGCATAAATATTTCATTTAGATAGTTATTTAATAGTTAGCGGAGGGACCTTGTACATCCCGTTTAGGCTGATGTATTTACCAGGAAAATAGCCTCAAAAATATTTTTCATAAAAAAAATTGGCATGTCAAAAAATAGTCTACATTTGGCCGATTTAATTTTCTTATAAAGATGAAAAAACTAATGTATGGTGCTTTTGCACTTATTCTTATGACTGCTGTAATTTCCTGTCGTGAAAACAGTGCAGAAAACACTGAAACTTCTATGGACCAGACAGCTACTGAAGCTGGTATGGAAACCGAAGTAGTAGCCGATTCTGTAGATGTACAGGAAGAAATCCCTGCAGATTCTTTGCAGAATGCTACTCCTGCAGTTCAGGAAGAAGTTGACAGCACCAAAGTGAAATCATAATTCTTATTGATCTTTGAGATCATGTACAGGTCCTGCCAAAAGCAGGACTTTTTTTATTTCCTCTAAGGAGGATTCTTCTCTTCAGCTGCCCACTGCGTCTTTTCCTAAAATAAACAAAGGGATAAACCACTAAAGCTTATCCCTTTGCTGTCCAAATTTCAAATAAAATTCATCATCTGAAATCGACACTTAAAGATAAGGAGAAAACTTCTACGGAAAAACATAAATCTTGCCGGTAGCCGTGAAATACAGGAAAACCTGTAGCGTCTTCTTCAGGTTAAAAGAGATCTGAAGAAGGCGCATTGTCTGGAGATAAAGCCTTTTCTAATTCCGAAAGCTGCACCGGATTTTGATGCATTCCGAAGATCTTTTCCACTTCCAGTTGTTCGCGGTCGATGGCCTGCAGTATTTCGAGCCAGTATTCGCGAAAATAAGGAGTGTTTTCTGCACTAATGCTTTGGACCATATCGCTGGTGTAAAGCAGTTTATACTCAGGGAAATATATCATGAGCATGCCTTCTGAACCTTCCGTACTAATGGGGTAGATGATCATGCGGTTCTTTCCTTTGCCGATCTTGGTCACTTCTGAAATAGTTTTGGAGATCATTGTTTTCTGAAGTTTTTCCTCCTTATCGGGATGGGTTTTAAAATCAGCTTTCATCAGTTTCTGAAGCAAGGGGAGATTGCGCTTCGCATGATAGACCGGAATGCCTTCAGCAACAAAGGCGCGTAAACCGCCAATATG
>JBAWAB010000162.1:0-7198 GCA_049589035.1 Salegentibacter sp. | reverse complement strand
GACAAGAACAATATCAGGACGCTGGATGAATATGAAGAACATATAGGAAAAGGTATAGAAGCCAAAGCCCATGACCGCAAGATCAAAATTGGCTCAGCTTCCTTCGTAAGGGAGGACAGGCCTGCGGCAGCTGCCCTTGCAGAAACGGCAAACAAGACATCAGTCCATATTAGCAGTAATGATGAATACAGGGGATGCTTTGTATTTCAGAGCACTTATCGTGAAGGTGTAGCTGAACTTTTTTCAGAATTAGGCCAAGATAAGCAGCTCTTCATCCTTTCGGGAGACAATGACGGAGAACGCGAAAAGCTGCAGGAAATTCTTCCGGAGGGAACGCAATTATTTTTCGATCAAAAACCTGCCGATAAGCTGAAGTTCATAAAAGACCTTCAGGAAGCGGGTAAAAACGTAATGATGATCGGCGACGGATTGAATGACGCCGGTGCCCTGGCGCAAAGCGATGTGGGAATTGCTGTTTCAGAGAACATCAACATCTTCTCCCCGGCTTGCGACGGTATTCTGGATGCTACAAAGTTTCAGAGTCTGAGACAATTTCTCGACCTCTCGGCGCTTGGAATGAAGGTCATCAAATGGAGTTTTCTCCTCTCGCTACTGTACAACCTGGCAGGACTGGCGTTTGCAGTTACAGGACATCTAAGACCGGTAGTTGCTGCTATCCTGATGCCGTTGAGTTCCATCAGTATCGTACTGTTTACGAGCCTTGTCACCCATTTTTTGGGGAAGCGTTTAACGAAATGAAAACAGGCAAAACTGACAGATGTCATATTTTAAAGAAGCATCGGTCAATATGTTTGCCATCAGAATAAAAGAGGTATGAGTATTATTTATATGCTATTGGCAATCAGCGTATTTGTGGCAGTTATTTTCTTTCTCGCCTTCATCTTTTCGGTGAAAAAGGGGCAGTACGACGATGTGTACACGCCTTCAGTACGCATGCTCTTCGACGACGAATTAGTAAAACCCGAATCCAATAAAAAAGAATCCACCACTAAAGAGAAATCAAATTAACTATGGAAGTAGAACAGTTCTATTACGATAACAAGATCGTTAAGAAATTTACCATCGCCACCCTGGTTTGGGGCGTGGTAGGTATGAGTGTGGGCTTGCTGCTGGCCCTGATGTTTTTATTCCCGACCATGACCGAGGGTATTCCCTGGCTTAGTTTCGGGCGTCTGAGACCACTGCACACAAACGCGGTAATTTTTGCCTTTGTTGGAAACGCTATTTTTGCCGGTGTTTATTATTCTTCCCAACGACTGCTCAAAGCCAGGATGTACAGCGACTTTCTAAGTAATCTGAACTTCTGGGGATGGCAGGCGATCATTGTGGGAGCTGCGATCACACTTCCCTTAGGTTTTACTTCCTCTAAGGAATACGCAGAACTGGAATGGCCTTTTGATATCGCCATTGCCCTGGTTTGGGTGGCTTTCGGGGCCAACCTTATCGGCACCATGATCAAAAGACGTCAGCGTCACCTTTACGTAGCCATCTGGTTCTATTTGGCCACTTTTGTGACTGTTGCCGTATTGCACATTTTCAATAATATTGAACTTCCGGTGAGCGCCTTGAAGAGTTATTCGGTTTACGCCGGAGTTCAGGATGCGCTTGTACAATGGTGGTACGGGCACAATGCTGTGGCATTCTTCCTTACCACTCCTTTCCTGGGACTCATGTATTATTTCGTGCCAAAAGCTGCGAACAGGCCGGTATATTCCTACCGACTTTCGATCGTTCACTTTTGGTCACTTATTTTCATCTATATCTGGGCAGGTCCTCACCACTTGCTTTATTCTGCGCTACCGGGCTGGGCACAAAACCTGGGAGTTGCCTTCTCTATAATGCTGCTTTTCCCTTCCTGGGGTGGTATGATCAATGGTCTGCTTACCCTTCGTGGTGCCTGGGATAAAGTGCGCACAGATCCTGTTTTGAAATTCATGGTAGTGGCCATTACCGGTTACGGTATGGCAACCTTTGAAGGCCCCATGCTTTCACTTAAAAATGTGAACGCCATTGCTCACTTCAGTGACTGGATCATTGCTCACGTACACGTTGGTGCTCTTGCCTGGAACGGTTTCCTTACCTTTGGTATGGTGTACTGGATGGTACCTAGATTGTTTAAAACAAAACTTTTCAGCACCAAACTTGCCAATGCCCACTTCTGGATAGGAACCCTTGGTATCATACTTTACGCATTACCAATGTATGTGGCAGGTTTTGTTCAGGCTTCAATGTGGAAACAGTTCAATCCCGACGGAACCCTTACCTACGGAAACTTTCTTGAAACCGTAAGTGAAATCATCCCGATGTATGCTATGAGAGCCGTTGGTGGTACCTTGTACATTCTTGGTATGTTCATCCTGCTTTACAACATTATCCAGACCGTGCGTCATGGAAGCAAAGTGGAAGATGAACTGGCTGAAGCTGCTCCTCTACAAAGAGTGTCTTCAGGACGTGTTGCCGGTGAAGCTTACCACACCTGGCTGGAAAGAAAACCGGTAAAATTAACCATTTACGCTACTATCGCCATTCTTATTGGAGGTATGGTTCAGATCATCCCATCATTGATGGTAGACGATTATGTGCCGGTGATCTCAAGTGTAAAACCCTACACTCCGCTTGAACTGGAAGGACGTGACATTTACATCAGGGAAGGATGTGTCTCCTGCCACTCGCAGATGATCAGACCTTTTAGAAGCGAAGTAGAACGTTACGGGGAATATTCAAAATCTGGAGAATATGTTTACGATCACCCATTCCTTTGGGGAAGTAAAAGAACCGGTCCTGACCTGCTACGGGTTGGTGGAAAATACTCCGATAACTGGCACCTCAACCATATGTACGACCCTCGCAGTACTTCCTCGGGTTCTATTATGCCATCATACCCATGGTTGCTGAAAGACAAGCTGGACAAATCGAATACCGAAACCAAGTTGCGGGCGATGGTTTCCCTTGGAGTGCCATATACTGAAGAAGAGATCGAAAATGCCCAACAAGAGATGCTGGAACAGGGAACCAAGATCGAGAAGAGCCTTTATGCCGACCCCGATTTTGCGCAGACCTATGAAGCCGATAAAAAATTCGCGGCCGAAAATAATCAGGATTTCGTGCAAATGCGAAACCGTGAGATCGTAGCGCTTATCGCTTACCTGCAAAGGTTAGGTACCGATATCAAAGTGAAAAATCCAAACGAAGTTTCAGCTTCTAAAACCGAATAATCATGTTAGAATTTATAAAAGGAGATCTTGAAAGTATCGATGGGGTAAGCATTTACCCCATCATCTCACTGCTAATTTTCTTCATTTTCTTTGCGGGTCTTTTCTGGTGGGTCTTTACCGCCAAAAAGAACTATATCAATGAAGTAAGTCAGCTTCCGTTAGACGCTAACCAAAATCAACAATAAAAAATGAAGACCGTAGCATCCTTTATAAGAATATTTCTTTTCCTGGTCCTTGCCTTTGTGCTTATTGAAGTCACCATAGACGCAGGAGATCAAATGGTAATCCAGAAGTACCCTTTGGTATGGCTGGTTTTGGCCATCGTATTGGTGATTGCCCTTGCAATAGAAGTTTCCGTAGAAAGCCTTAAAAGCATCCTCTACCGCGGCTTAAATTCTGAGGCGCGTGAAAAATACGATGCCGAGGTACTTGCCAAAAAGGAGGAGTGGAAAGCAAAATACAGAAAGGTCTATGAAAAACTGCTGAACAAAAAGCCTCTTGAAGAAGAACACGAGATCATTCTAGACCATAATTACGACGGGATCAGAGAGCTGGACAACGACCTGCCAAGCTGGTGGAAATACGGTTTTTATGCGAGTATTCTTTTCGCGGCCATTTACCTGGCACGCTATGAGATCTTTGACGGTGCTTCCCAGGTTGAAGAATTTGAAACTGAAATGGCACAAGCTAAGGCCGCCGTTGAAGAATATAAAAAGAATGCTCCCGACCTTATCAATGCTGAAAACGTGGAATTGCTTACTGATGCCGCCGATCTTGAAAAAGGAAAGGCGATTTTCATGCAAAACTGTACGCCATGTCACGGCCCACAGGCTGGTGGAGGTATTGGTCCTAACCTTACTGACCATTATTGGATCCTTGGCGGAGGCATCAAGAATGTTTTCCACACCATTACTGAAGGTGGTCGTGACGGAAAAGGAATGGTTTCATGGAAATCTACCTTTAAACCGGCAGAAATCCAGCAGGTAGCGAGTTATGTATTGAGCCTGCAGGATTCACATCCCGACAATCCAAAAGATCCTCAGGGAGATCTTTGGGAAGGAGAAGCTTCTGGAGAAGCAGCAGCAGAATAAGAAATAAAAGAAATGAGGAGGATCTTTCCGGACTTTCGGAAAGATCCCTTCAAAGAAAGTGAAGATGAGTAACGATAAAGAGAAATTCAGAGACAGTATTTCAACCGTAGATGACGAGGGTAAAAGAGCATGGGTATACCCCAAGAAACCTTCGGGAAAATTCTACAAATACCGCAAGTACGTCAGTTATGTTTTGCTGGCAATTCTGATCTCTGCCCCTTTCATAAAGATCAATGGGAATCAGTTCCTCATGTTCAACGTGCTGGAGCGAAGGTTCAATATTTTCGGATTTCCTTTCTGGCCTCAGGATTTTTACCTCTTCGTGATGATGATGATCATAGGAGTGGTTTTCATCCTCCTCTTTACGGTTGCCTTCGGAAGGATCTTTTGCGGGTGGTTGTGCCCCCAGACGATTTTTTTAGAAATGGTCTTCCGCAGGATCGAATTCTGGATAGAAGGAGACCGCGGCAAGCAGATGCGTCTTGCAAAACAACCCTGGAATGCTGAAAAGATCAGGAAAAAAGCGAGCAAATGGAGTCTCTTTTTTATTGTGGCTTTCCTTATTGCCAATGTTTTTCTTGCTTACCTCATCGGAAGTGACCGGCTGCTTCAGTATGTCACCGATGGGCCGATGAATCATACAAGCACCTTTTTTTCGCTATTGATCTTTACCGGTGTATTTTACTTTGTTTTTGCCTGGTTTCGGGAGCAGGTGTGTATCATTGCCTGTCCCTACGGAAGATTACAAGGTGTTCTGCTGGACACAAAATCAATCGTAGTCGCCTACGATCACAAACGCGGTGAAAAGGAAAAAGGCCGTGCGAAATTCAGGAAAAATGAAGATCGTGACGCTACGGGAAAAGGAGATTGTATCGATTGCTTCCAATGCGTGCAGGTTTGCCCTACCGGAATAGATATCCGAAACGGTACCCAGCTGGAATGCATTAACTGTACTGCCTGTATCGACGCCTGTGATAGTATGATGGAAGCTGTGGACCTTCCGAAGGGATTGATACGTTATGCGAGCGAAGAAAACATCGAGAAAAAGGCCAAATTCACCTTTACACCGCGCCTGAAGGGCTATACCACGGTATTGGTGATCCTGATCTCTGTCTTCACCGGAATGCTCTTTTTGAGAAGCGATGTGGAAGCCAGGATCCTTCGACTCCCCGGACAGCTTTACGAGCGAAAAGCAGATAATATTATCAGTAATGTCTACACTTTTAAGCTGGTGAACAAGACCACAAAGGATATTCCGGATATCAATTTTAAGCTGATGTCACATAGCGGAAAGATTAACGTGGTGAAACATGAAAATATTATTGTTCCTGGACAGGCTCTTACTGAAGGTACTATGTTCATAGAGATCAACCGGAGCTCATTAAAAGACGACAAAGATAAACTGGAGATCGGAGTATATAGCGGAGAAAAGCTCATAGAGACTACCTCCACTACCTTCCTGGGGCCAAGAAATTATAACTAAAACCACAAAAGATGAAATTGAAATTTAACTGGGGAACAGGATTGGTCATAGGAATGGTGGCATTTATCAGCTTCATCATGTACTTTGTAGTAACCATGCTTACCGATGAGCGTTTTAAGCACGATATGGTCACCGAAGAATATTACAAAAAAGAACTTGTATACCAACAGGAGATTGATGCCGAAGAAAACACTAATGCCTTGCCTCAGGGTGTCACCGATAAAAAAACCGAAGGGGGATGGTTACTCACCTTTCCGAAAAATTTTGATCCTGCTAAGATCAATGGAACGGTATTCCTGTACAGGCCGTCTAACAAGCAACTGGATTTTGATCTGCCAATTCAATTATCCGGCCAAAATTTGCTCATACCTGACAAACGCTTGCTGGACGGTCGCTGGAATATCACCGCTTCCTGGACTTACGATGGGAAAAAGTATATGTATAAAAGAGCGATTACTTATTAGATGTTAATCTCAGCTTTCATATTTGGTCTTTTGGGCAGTTTTCACTGCGTGGGAATGTGCGGACCAATCGCATTCCTCCTGCCTGTAGACCGTAACAATAATGTGAAGAAGCTGGGACAGATCTTTATTTATCACTTCGGAAGACTGCTGGCATACAGCCTCATAGGCCTGCTCTTCGGACTCCTGGGAAAAAGCCTGTACCTGTTCGGAATGCAGCAACAACTATCGATCGCGGTAGGTGCCATGATGATCGTGGCAATCCTGCTTCCGCACAAAACCTTCAATAAATACAATTTTTCCCGCCCGCTTTACAGGCTCATCTCAAAAGTGAAAAGCGGACTGGCAAAGGAACTGCGGAAGAAAACGCCAGATACCTTTTTCACAGTAGGATTCCTAAACGGTTTCCTCCCCTGCGGACTGGTTTATATGGCAGTTTTTGGCGCCATCGCCTCCGGAAATGCCCTGCAGGGAAGTCTGTACATGGCGCTTTTTGGAGCTGGAACGATCCCGTTGATGACCAGCGCCATTTACCTCGGAAATTTCGTGACGGGAAAAGTGAGACAGAAGATCCGTAAGAGCGTTCCTGTATTTGTTGTGATTATTGGTCTTTTCTTCGTGCTTCGCGGCCTGGGATTGGGAATTCCTTATGTATCTCCCCTTCCCGTCTCAGAAAAAGTCAGCGCCAATTACAATTGCCATCATTCATAAAACCTTTACTAACCCAAAAAACAAAAAGATATGTTCCTCAACAATTTAGCCCTTGTCAACTACGGAATGGGTACCCTCATGATCGGTATTTTTGCTCTTGTTTGCCTTGTTCTTTCCATGATGGTAGTAAGAATGGTCAACAGTGATAAAAAGAAGAAAGAATAAACCTTCTTTTAACCCCAAATAAAAAAGCCCAATCTTGAGAAAGATGGGCTT
>JBAWAB010000161.1:0-1651 GCA_049589035.1 Salegentibacter sp. | reverse complement strand
AATTTGAGAAAAACATTGAGGAACGCCTTGTGAAAGCTTACAAGCGAATCAGAACTAATGTAAAGAACGGCCTGGCTGTAGTTCCGGTAGAGCGTGGCGCTTCAGGAGGTTCTTATTTCACTATTCCTCCACAGGTGATCATGGAGATTGCCGGTCGCAAAAAGATCATTACCGATGAGCACAGTGGAAGAATCCTTGTAGACGAAGAGCTTGCTAAGGAAGAAAAAGAAAAAATGGACGGCTTGTTCCACAAACTGTAAAAACATTTCACTTATATGAAAGCCCCGGTTTCCGGGGCTTTTTTTTGCTCCTGTTTCAAAGTAGGAAAATCAGCCGATCTCTTCTGAAAGCGTTCATTAACAAGTCTTTCACAACAAGAAGTAAATAAAGTCCTACCTTTAAGTGTTAACCAGGCCCTTTTAACCATGAAAAATAAGTTTGTATTAATATGCTTTCTGAGCACTCTGGCCTTTGTTTCCTGCAATGATCACGACAAGAAAGAAAAGGAAGAAACCCGGGAGCTGATGGATCCTGCTGCAGAATACACTACAGGAAATTCTGAATCGCAACCCGAAGATGTACAGAGAACAACTGCTCCGGGAGACACCAATGGCAGCGAGGCTGCAACAACTTCAGCAGAAATCCAGCCGGGACATTACAGCAGGAAGGATTCTAAAGATGACGATTGCAGCTGTTCCTGTTTCGAACTGAAGATGGATCAGAATTCGGAATTGTGTCTCAAGGAAGATGAGATCTATATCCAGGCGCGTTTTTCCGAAGCCGCTGATGGAAAGGTGAACGTTTTCTATGTAAAACCTTCAGAAAATAATACCAATAAGGATTTGCCTTGGGACAAGTTTGATACCAATACGCCCATTGCCACTCTCACTCCTGCAGGCCAGGGCGTGAAACTGGATTGGAAAGGATTCTCTATTGACGGAGAACTGGCTGTTGATTATGCTATCTACGGAAAGAAAACCCTCGAGGGCACCTACAATAAAAAGTAACATGAAAAGAATAATTTTAAGTCTGAGCCTGATCTTTCTTTTCTCCTGCGGAAATAACGCCCAGGAAAAATCGAAAACCCAGGAAGAAGTCGAAAACGCCAAACCTGTAGAAGTTTCTGCAGAAAACGGCCTGGAGCATGCCTATTTTTCCAGTGGCTGCTTCTGGTGCATGGAAGCCATCTATGAAAGTGTGAAGGGTGTGAAAGAAGCTGTCTCGGGATACTCCGGCGGACACGTGAAGAATCCCACCTACGAAATGAGCAACACGGGCAAAACCGGTCACGCCGAAAGCGTTGAAGTAATCTACGATCCCGATGTGGTAAGTTTCCGAACTTTGGTGGAGGTTTATTTTGGCTCCCAGGATCCGACGCAGGTGAACGGACAGGGACCCGATCACGGCTCACAATACCGGTCGATCATCTTTTATCAGAATGAAAAACAAAAGAAGATCATCGAAGAAGTGAAGGCTGAAGTTGCCAAGAAATATGACAAGCCCATTGCTGCGGAAATCATGCCTTTTCAGAAATTCTGGAAAGCCGAAGATTATCACCAGAATTACGAGAAGAATCATCCCCAGGATCCCTACATTCAGAATGTTTCCATCCCCCGGATCAATCGGTTTAAAGAGAAATTCCCGGAACTTC
>JBAWAB010000160.1:0-4401 GCA_049589035.1 Salegentibacter sp. | reverse complement strand
ATCTTGAGGAGGTGCGGTTGCTGAGCGATCTTCAGTCGGAAGGACGAAGCCTGGAAGAGCCGGTTTCCGAAATGAAACTGAATAAAACCGAATTGCAACGCGGCACCGGACTTTTTCTGGACGATGCGATCAATGCTAATGTGCCGGGAGTGACGATGCAGCGCAGAGCTGTTGCCTCAGGCCAGCAATTTAATATTCGCGGCTACGGAAACGGAGTGGGCTTCAGGGGCGCGAGCAACAATTTCGACGGACAGGGTTACAAAGTCTATCTGAATGGAATTCCGGTGACCGATGCTGAAGGAATCACGATGCTCGATGATATCGATTTCGGCTACATTGGCAGCGTAGATGTGATCAAAGGTCCTGCCGGAGCGCTCTATGGCTTTGCAATCGCCGGGGTGGTGCGGTTGGAAACCATACGGCCTGAAGCCGGAAAAACCAGTGTTGGGCAGAGTATGACCTTCGGCGATTACGACCTGCTTCGGCTTACCAGTGATTTTAGAACTGCCGGCAAAACATCTTCAATTTTGGCCAATTACGGGCATCAGACTTCCGATGGTTATATGGCTCACACCGCATCGCAGAAGGATTTCGCCCATGCGGTGCTGAATTTCAGGCCGAATGAAAAACAGCGAATTTCGGCTTATTTCGGCTACAGCAATAGTTATGATGAGCGCGGGGGAGAACTCAGTATCTCCCAATATGAAGAGAAAGATTATAGCGGAAATTCCCGCTATATCAAGAATAACGCGCATTCGGAAGTGAATAGCTTCCGCGCTGGGCTGAATCATCAATACCGGTTTAATGATGAAATTAGTAATTCTACGACTATCTTCGGAACCGGCATCAGCAGTAATTCCAGTTCAGCAGGAGGCTGGACCGATAAAGATCCACTGAATTACGGCCTGCGTTCCAGTTTCGATTTCAAATTCCGCCTGAATGATGATGTTCGTCTTTCGGGAGTTGCCGGGATGGAATTGCAGCAACAACACGCCAATATCGCAGGTTACAAAATGGTGGAAGATCCTGAGAATCCTGAGGGCTACAATATCATAGGGGAAGCCAAAAGTAAGCAGCAGGCGAGATCGGCAACTTCTTCTTATTTCACACAATGGACCTTGCAGCTGCCGCAGGACTTTTCTTTTACTGCGGGAATCGGGATGAGCAGCATGCAAATTGACCTGGAAGACCGTCTTTATGATCCTGAAAGTGAGCGGAAGCGCAATGTGTCAGCCGATTATCGCCACCTGTTTTCACCTCATTTCGCGCTGAACAAGATCTTCAGCAGAAGTATTTCAGTTTACGCCTCTTACAGCAAGGCCTGGAATGCGCCGGTGAGCGGAAACATTGTGCTGTCTACTTCAGGAGAACTGAACACTGGACTGAAACCGGAAGTAGGCGAGCAGTTTGAACTGGGGTCAAAAGGAGAGCTGCTTAATGATCGTCTGTACTACCAACTGGCGCTCTTCAAAACCATGTTCAAAGACAAATTTACCTCGGTGGCTGTTCCGCTTGACAAAATGACCACCGCCTATACCTACATAGCTAACGGAGGCGATCAGGATCATCGCGGGGTAGAGGGACTTGTGAAATATACCGCCTATGCTTCAGATTCGAGATTATTTAGCCTTATTTCTCCCTACGCTAATTTCACTTATTCCGATTTTAAGTATAAGCACTACCTTTATGAATCCCTGGATTCCGAAGCTAATGTGGTTACTGAAGATTACAGCGGAAATGCTGTGGCTGGTACTGCACCGTGGGTAGTGAATGCCGGAGTTGATTTCTTTACCAATCCTGGATTCTATGGAAATCTGACTTTTTCCTGGCGCGATGCCATGCCCTTTACCTCCAATGGCGAAAATGTCACAGATCCTTACCATCTGCTAAATACGAAGTTGGGATACCGTCACAATTTGGGGAATCTCGAACTGGATGTTTTCGCCGGAGCTAAGAATATCACCGGAAGCCAGTATTATTACATGGTGTTCCTGAATCAGTTGCCCGATGCATACTTGCCGGCGCCTTACGAGATCAATTATTTTGGCGGACTTAATTTGAGGTACAACTTCTGATCGCTGAATTATTTTTTATCAGGAAGAGGTTATCTGAAGGTTTAAAGTTTCATTCTGTCCCGAGAGCTATAGGGATTATTTCAGGTGGACGTAACATAATTTTTTAGATGACCTTCTTCTTTTTTTGGAGCACTCTCACCAGAAGGATTCTTGTAAGCAGCGGCGTTTTCGGCCATTTTTGCTATCTTGAAGTCAAACTTCATCTCATCAGCAAAAAAAGCTTCATGAATGTGCTAAAAAAAGTCTTTTACTATTTAATCGTCGTGGTAAGCGCGGTGCTCATTATCGTGACCATGTTGTCGCTCATTCATGACCTGATGTACTGGTATTCGGAGATTCTCGATTTTCCGCGGACACAATATCTTATTGCGGGAGTGGTGTTATTGGTAATTTTTCTCCTGATTGAAAGAAAATGGAATTTCAGTTCGATTCTACTCGCAGTGGGTCTTGTGGGAACCATCATAGTGCAGAGTTCTTTTGTGTTTCCCTACGTGTTGGGTGAAAAAAAGGTTCCGGAAGTATCGAGCCAGGAAGTTTCTCCAAAAAATGACGTAGGCTTGCTGGTGGCAAACGTGTTGATGAAGAACCGGCAACCGCAGGAATTTCTCAATATTGTGGAAAATACCGATCCCGATATGTTGTTGGTGATGGAGGTGGACCAATGGTGGATCAAGCAGTTGGAGCCTGTGACCAAAGAATATCCCTATCGTATGGAAAGTCCGTTTCACAATGCTTATGGTATGGCGCTTTATTCCAAATTTCCCATGGAAGAAAGGGATGTACGGTTTTTTAATCATCGAAAAGTGCCTTCTTTTCACGTAAAGGTGATGCTGCCATCGGGGAATGCTTTTCGTCTGCATGCGGTTCACCCGGTAGCGCCTTTTCCCAGCAGCGAATATCCCGACAATGTGGGAAATAAAGAATGGGCACTGGTGAAGACCGGTGAAATGGTGGCGAAGGACAGTCTCCCTTCTGTTGTGGCGGGAGATTTTAATGATGTATCCTGGTCTGATACCTCCGGAATGTTCGAAAAGACAGGCAAACTCAATAATGTGCGCCTCGGGAGAGGCTTGTTTAATACCTTCAGTGCGAAATCGAGTATCATGCGCTGGCCCCTGGATCATTTCTTCGTGAGTAAAGAATTCGGGGTGGTGGATTTTGAGCGACTGCCGAAATTTCATTCCGATCATTTCCCGATGTACGCGCGGCTTCAGCTCATGGAATAGCCAATTTTGTAAATATTATTTAGCTCTGGTTCTTCGGAACTTTTTATACGACCAAATCTATTTGCTTATTTTTGTGAGATTCTATCTAAATTCTTAACGATGCAATTCTTTTCCCTACTAAACAAAATGCCCGGCTTCCGAAGAACTTTTCAGAGAACCTTCCTGCTTCTTGGGGCGATCTTTTCTCTATGGTCCTGTGATGATAAAAAACAGGATAATGCCGAAGCCGAAGATAACTCCCGGCCAAATATCATTTTTATCATGGCCGATGATCATGCGGTACAGGCGATAAGCGCCTATGGGCATGCTTTAGGCAAACTCGCTCCTACCCCAAACATCGATAGAATTGCTAAAAACGGAGCTATCTTTTATCGCAATTACTGCACGAACTCCCTTTGTGGGCCGAGTCGGGCCACTATTCTTACGGGGCAGTTCAGCAATGAAAATGGTTTCAGGATGAACGGTGATAAATTCGACGGCAGCCAGGTGACCCTTCCGAAGGTGCTTCAGCAAAACGGCTATAGTACGGCCATCGTCGGAAAATGGCATTTGGGAACCACTCCTACCGGCTTCGACTATTACGACATTCTCAACGACCAGGGGCATTATTATAATCCCGATTTTATCCACGATGGCGATACCACAACGGTTCACGGCTATACCACCGATCTTATCACCGAGAAAAGTTTGAAATGGCTGAAGCAACAGCAGAAATCTGATAAGCCATTCTTTTTGATGATCCACCACAAGGCGCCGCACCGAAACTGGATGCCGCCCCTGAGATATGCCACTGTTTATGACAGCATTGAATTTCCGCTGCCTGATAGTTATTTCCCCGAGTTTGATTCTACACAAATCGCCGCCAGGGAACAGCTGATGACGATCTATAAAGATATGTATGAAGGCTATGACCTTAAGATGACCGTGAAAGAAGGAAGTCCTGAGCTTATGCATGATCCCTGGCACAACGAATTCAGCCGAATGACCGCGGAACAGCGCGCTACCTGGGACAGCCTTTACCAACCGAAAAACGATGCTTTTCACCGCGCTAACCTGAAAGGGAAGGAACTCGATAAATGGATGGGGCAGCGTTTTCTGCA
>JBAWAB010000159.1:0-2748 GCA_049589035.1 Salegentibacter sp. | reverse complement strand
GATTTTAAAACTGAAAAGCAGATGATGCTCGATAATTTGAGCATCCATTTTATCCCGATGCTGAATCCTGATGGGGCTGAGGTCTTCAAAAGGCGAAATGCCCTGGGAGTAGATATAAATCGCGATGCGGTGCGCCTTCAGTCTCCCGAAAGCAGAATTCTGAAAAGGGTGAGGGATAGTCTCGACGCCGATTTCGGTTTTAATCTGCATGATCAGAGCCGCTATTACAATGCACAGAGAACGTCAAAACCTGCTACCATTTCTTTCCTGGCGCCTGCCTATAACTACGAGAAGGAAGTCAATGAAAGCCGGGGAGCTGCCATGAAACTCATTGCGCATATGAACAATGTTCTGCAGCAATTTGCACCGGGACAGGTCGGTCGTTATAATGACGATTTTGAGCCAAGAGCTTTCGGTGATAATATTCAGAAATGGGGAACAAGCACCGTGCTCATCGAGTCGGGTGGTTATCCGGGTGACCGGGAAAAACAGGAGATCAGAAAGCTCAATTTCATCGCTATTCTTTCTGCCTTACATTCTATAGCTTCGGAAAGCTACCAAAGCGAATCTCTTGCCGGTTATGAGCAGATTCCTGAAAATGATCGCATGCTTTTCGACTTGAAGCTGAAAGGAGTGCATTATGAACTCAACGGCAAGGATTATATTCTTGACCTGGGGATCGATCTGAATGAGATCGATAAGAAAGAAGGGCAGGATTTCTATTATTACGGCAGAGTAGAGGACCAGGGAGATCTCTCCACAAGCTACGGATATCAAAATTTGGATGCTTCGGAATATAAAATCGTTCCTGGAAAGATCTATTCTGAAACTTTCGCAGACACTTCAGAAGTGCAGAATCTTGATTTTTCAGAATTGCTGAAAAATGGCTATGCTTATTTGAAACTGAAGCAGCTTCCGGAGAAAAGCTACACCGCTTTACCATTGAACCTGGTAAGCGAAGATTTCCAGGTGCCGCAAAAGCTTCACCCAGGAATTGGAGCTAATTTCTTCCTTGAAAAAGATGGAAAACCTGAATATGCTGTCATCAATGGCTTTCTGGTAGAACTTAAGAAAGGTTCCGAAGAGATCAAAAATGCGATGATATTCCGCTAAGATTGCTTCTGGTAATCGGTTTGGCAAAGCGAGCCCGAAAAAGTAAAGATTGCGTATCTTTGCACGCTATGATTACAGAAGAAACAAATGCTTTGGTAGAGAAGGGGATTATGCTTCCGTTAATGGAAGATTTTTATACCATTCAGGGAGAAGGATTCCATAAAGGAACGGCAGCTTATTTTATCAGGATAGGTGGTTGTGATGTGGGTTGCCATTGGTGTGATGTAAAAGAAAGCTGGGATGCCGAAAAGCACCCGCCAACTCACATTGGTGAAATTGTTGAAAAAGCAGCTTCTTTTAGTAAGACTGTGGTGATTACAGGAGGCGAACCCCTTACCTGGGATATGACCGAGCTCACCAATGCCCTGAAAGCAAAAGGCTGTAGTATCCATATCGAAACTTCGGGAGCCTACGAAATGACCGGGACCTGGGACTGGATCTGTCTTTCGCCAAAAAAGATCAAGCTGCCTACGCCAGAGATCTATGAAAGAGCCAATGAGCTGAAGGTGATCGTTTTTAATAAACATGACTTCAAATTTGCCGAAGAACAGGCTGCGAAAGTCAATGATAATTGCATTCTTTACCTGCAGCCCGAATGGAGCAACCGCGAAAAGATGATGCCGCTTATTGTGGATTATGTTATGAAGAATCCGAAGTGGAAAGTTTCCTTACAAACGCATAAATACCTCAATATTCCATAAAAAAAAAGCGCCTTTCGGGCGCTTTTTCGTCTTATATGTAGTTTGCTTAACCCGCGTTCTTGAACGGTACCTTCACGTAACGGTCGTCCCAACCAATTAGTAAATTGGCTCCGCTGCCATCAGGCATAGGCTCAAAAGCCATTGAAAGAGCTTCAATGCTATTGTCTACTTTCCTTACAGGGACAGTGATTCTGGCAATATCTTGTTCCTGGGCATATTCATATGCGCCCCAGGTGTTGGTTTTTTTGTTCAGGATGATGGTCCATTCCTTTTCCTTCGGAATGGTATAAAGAGTATAGTTGCCCGCCTTAATCAGTTTGTCGGCCACGGTCATGTCTTTGTAAAGAGTGAGTTCGGTTGCCTCATTGGCACCCGTACGCCACACTTCTCCATAAGGCACGAGTTTGCCGAAAACCTCGCGATCTCTTTTTTGCGGACGGCTATAGATTACCCTGCCTATAACCTTGTCATTCTGATCCCGCAAAATGACCATATCCATTGGGCTTACATCCAGTTTTGCAAAATTAGGTGATTTTAGGCTGTCTGGCATTTCCTGTGCCCCCGCCGGTACTGCCATCGCGAGCATGAACAAACCTAAAGCAGTAATAAGTATCTTTTTCATTTTTGTTGTTTTTTATGTTTGATTAAAGATACAAAAATCTAAACACAAACTGAATTTCAGCTAATTCGCTGTCTTATAATTCTTTCAGCTTTACAAATGGCAAGATTTGAGCTTTTTGAGCTGCCTTCTGCTTTTAAAAAGTATTGAATATTCACTTATTTATTTCTGAATGAAACTGATATGTGGTTTTTGGTTTGTTTCTGGAAAGCTATACTACATATTTGTATTGAATTATTAAAGCAATTATTATGTGTGGAATTTTAGCAGTAATCGGAGAAGGACTTAGCAGCGAGCGAATCAGTGACTTATCAA
>JBAWAB010000158.1:0-2675 GCA_049589035.1 Salegentibacter sp. | reverse complement strand
GGATAAACCGGAAAAATTGCCGGAATCTTTTCCGCGGAAACAAACGTACAGCAGAGTAACCAGGATAAAGCCCAAAAGGTTTGGGATTCGCTCAGGATAAGTGTACCTTTGCAAACTTAAATGGCTGAAAATTAAATAGTAGCCTATTTTTTAATCGTAAATAAATAGTATGAGTCAAGTAAAGCAAAACGACACGGTAAAGGTACATTACACAGGAAAACTAGCTGACGGACAGGTTTTTGACAGCTCTGTTGAAAGAGGAGAGCCTATAGAATTCACATTAGGTCAAGGACAGCTGATTCCTGGTTTTGAAAAAGGCCTTATCGATATGGAAGTGAACGAGAAAAAGACCATCAATATCCCGAAAGATGAAGCTTACGGAGAGCCACGTGAAGAATTGATCCAGGAAGTGCCAAAAAGCCAATTGCCTGAAGAGATCAAGCCTGAGGTAGGAATGGGACTAGTTTCTAAAACTCCTGATGGAAGAGAAATGAACCTTATTGTTAAGGATGTAAAAGAAGATTCTATTGTGGTAGACGGAAATCACCCGCTTGCCGGAAAAGACCTTATCTTCGATCTTGAAGTTGTAGAGATCAAGTAAGTTTCAAAATACCAATATTTCAAAAAAGCTCTGTGGTTTTGCCGCGGAGCTTTTTTTATGCTTAAAACGGTTAAGTTTATGATAAAGTTTTAATGAAAGGAAGATGTATTTTTTAACTTCGGGAAAACTAATAAAACCAATATAATGAAAAGAAAAGGTACAGCCATTTGGAGTGGTACAATAAAAGAAGGTAAAGGAACACTTAGCACCCAGAGCGGGGTTTTGATGGATACGCAATATTCCTTTAAATCGAGATTCGAGGATGGTAAAGGCACCAATCCCGAAGAATTGATCGCGGCAGCACATTCTGGCTGCTTTACAATGCAATTGTCGGCTAATCTTTCCCAGGAGGAATACACACCTGAAAAACTGGAAACTACCTGCGAGATCACTTTAAATGAAGGGACGATCACTAAATCGCATCTCGTCCTGAAGGCTACGGTGCCAGATATTGAAAAGGATAAATTTGATGAGCTGGTGAAACACGCCAAGGAAAATTGCCCTGTTTCGAAGCTGCTCGATACAGAGATCACGATTTCGGTGAGCCTGAACGAATAATCAGCCACAAACAAATTTCTACGACCGGAAGCATCTAAAGAAAGATACAGATGCTTCCGGTTTTTTTATTTATTCTCCAGTATTTCCCTGACAGAGCGCAAAACTGCCGATTTTAAGCCTTTCGGGAACCTGTTATTTTCTGTGAATTTTTGATTCACTTCCAGCTCGATTCCCGCGTATTGCTTCGGAAACTTTTTTCTCAGGTAGGTGGTGAACCCGTCGGCCTTGCCCAAATAGGGATAATTATACCTGATCTTTAAAGCAGGAATTTCTTCCTGCAGAAGCCTTTTAAAATCTGCGGAAATTTTCTTTTCCATCTTCCGGGAAGGATCATACAAAAGGCCAATATCGGCATTCCGCGTTTCTCCCTTTAGTTGAGGCGTAAAACTATGAACCGAAAGATGCCATACCTCCTCGCCTTTTTTGATTAATTCTGCGATTTTCTTTTCAACGGAATTCCGGTAGGGAAAATAATGCTCCTTGAGCAGTTTTTCTTTTTCTTCGGAAATCAATTCTTCAGTGAATTCTGAAAAGAGATTTTGATGTCCTACAGAGCGGTTTACCTCCACCAGAAGTCGCGCGGTTTTTTGAGCCTGGCTGAAATTGGCCAATTCTGAAAGAAGACTAAAAAGATCGAAAGCCCCGGGATCATAGCCGCGGTGAGATCCTAAAACTTCTTCAGCTCCTTCAAAAAGATGTTTATATTCCTGCGGAATTGTATTGAAAGCGTGCTCACAGGTCAATACGAGCTTCATGGCCGGTAGAATTCGTTATTCTCAAGGCAATCTGCCAATTCTTCATAAACCTTGTGCACCTCTGCCTCAGAAAAAACCTCACCCAGCGATTTTAATAACCGGGTAGAAAGACTTCCCTGCTCCAGGAGAAATTCAATGCTTTTGCGGTGTTTTTCAGAAATATTCGGTTTTACCCGTTTATATAGTTTTTTCCAGATCTCCCCGGCTTCTATAGCTCCTGAAATATCAAAGATGTCAAGGTACTTCTCATCTTCGATCACAGCGGTTTCAGCTTCTTTTACAACGGTCTCAAAGATCTCAAAAAGATCATCTTCATGAAAGGATTTCTGGTCTTCAACCGAAATAAGTTCCTCGTTAACTAAAGCCTTGAGACTTTCGATCACCAGTACGGCAATGGCCAGGTCGGCTTTCGGACATTCCTGGAGGTCGATTACCCGTATTTCGATCGCATTGCGATCAAACCGGGCGATAGCGCCGCGGGAATTCAGAAAATGATGGTCCAGGATGCCTTCGGTATCATGTGGTTTTATGGCGACATTGATAGGTTCAAAGATCTTCTCAAAATATTCGGCCCTGCTGAAAACCTGCTCCGGAATCACCTTTCCCGTCATCTGCGGAATTTCCTTCTGATTGCTTTTGTACACCTGCATGCGCGCGTCTTTGAAACCGGTAAATTTCCCTTCAAAAATAGGGGAACTGGCGCTCAAAGCAGGAATAATAGGAAGTAACAGCCGAACAGCGGCATGAAGTTTTTCAAATTC
>JBAWAB010000157.1:0-8793 GCA_049589035.1 Salegentibacter sp. | reverse complement strand
CTGCAGTATGCAGCTCCGGGAACCGAATTCAATGTATATGGAGATGGGGTGTATGTGGGGGATCATCCACTTGGGCCTTTTGAATATGCTCCCTATAATCCGGTTTCCTATAAGCCCGGCGGCTTTCTTACCGGCGCAGGACATGGAAGTACGGTAGAAGATAACAACGGCAATTACTGGCATTTTGCGACTATGCCTATTGCTGTGAACTATAAGTTTGAGCGCAGGATTGGCCTTTTTCCTGCCGGTTTTGAAGAAGACGGGCAAATGTATGTGAATACAGCTTACGGCGATTATCCGCATTATCTGCCGGGAACAGAAGTATCAGACCACAAGAACATGTTTTCGGGCTGGATGCTGCTATCCTATAAAAAGAAAGCCTTTGCCAATTCAGTTATAGAAAAAGGAATAAAGCAAAAAGTCATTGGCCGGGATATGAATGCGGTGAACAGTGACCAGACAAATTTCGACATTTCCAATATAGTCGATGAGAATATTGGCAGTTTCTGGGTGGCCAATGGCAACGACAAATCTATGAAGGCCACTATTGATCTGGGAAAGAAGATGAAGGTGTATGCGGTACAAATCAATTTTCAGGAATTCAATGCTAATTCCTTCGGAAGAGTGCCTGGGCTAAAGCATCAGTTCCTAATCGAGAAATCTGATGACGGCAAAAACTGGACAACGATGATAGATTATTCAGAAAATAAGAGGGACCAGCCGCATGCCTATATTGAACTGGATCATCCTGTAGACGCCCGCTTTGTGCGATACCGGAATGTTCATACTCCTAACAAGTACCTGGCTATTTCTGAATTCCGCATCTTCGGAAAAGGCTTCGGAAAGAAACCTTCGCAGCCTGGGAAATTTGAAGCCGTTCGGCAAACGGACAGACGAAATGCAGACCTTAGCTGGAAACCCGTTAAAGATGCCGTGGGCTATGTGTTATACTGGGGCATTGATAAGGAAAAGCTGAATAATTCAGTGATGATCTATGGGGAGAACTCATATGCGCTTCGGGCACTGAATGTGGATCAGGAATATTTTTTCAGGGTGGAGGCCTTCAATGAAAATGGAATATCGGAACAAAGCAGATTAAAGGAGGTAGAATAGATTGGAACAAGAAAATGAATATTTTAGTCGTTAGATTTGAATATGCCTGCAAAAGCCGCTGATTAAGCGGCTTTTGGTTTTCGGCGTCAGGAATAATAGAGCCTATAGGAAGAATTTTCCTTCAATATTTTGAATGCTAACATATTATTCAATAGGTTTAGGTTTTTTTATGGGCCGTTTGAAGAGGATTAATATGTTTTTTAGCTAATTTTATGCTGTCTAATACGTGAGTATAGATTTATACATTACTATTGCACCCTAGACTACCTAGATTTTGATTAATGGAGCAGACAAGATATTCTAAATTTTTTAGTTCCGGTCTTATCCTCATACTTGTGTTTCTTTTTAGTTTTTCAAGTATGGCACAAACACCTCCCTGCCCTGATGGCCAAAGGTTTTGCAATGGAGAGTGTCGCTCTGCCAGGGACTGCCGTCCCGGGGTGCCGCCTCCCCCCGGACTTCCATTACCAATAGATTCAGGAGTGTATCTGTTGATGGCCGCAGGCGTTGGCCTTGGCGTCTACTACTGGAGAGGAAGGGCGAGAAGAACTACCTAAGCTCGTTCAGGCGCTTTACGTATTTCCCGATCACATCAAATTCCAGATTTACCAGGTCTCCTTTTTTCAGGCTTTTAAAAGTAGTGTGTTCGTGGGTAAAAGGAATGATCGCAACGCTGAAACTGTCTCTTTTTGAGTTAACTACCGTTAGGCTTACACCGTTAACCGTTATAGAACCTTTCTCGATGGTGATATTCTGCATTTCCTGATCATATTCAAAACTGAACTCCCAGCTGCCATCGTTTTCCTTTACTTCGGAACAAATGGCTGTTTGATCTACATGCCCCTGCACGATATGGCCGTCAAGGCGATCGCCAAGTCTCATTCCGCGCTCAAGGTTGATAAGATCGCCGGCCTTCAGTTTGCCAAGATTGGACTTTTCCAGGGTCTCCTTTATGGCGGTTACCGTGTAGGCCCCGTTTTCCGCAGAAACTACCGTTAAACATACCCCATTGTGCGCTACGCTTTGGTCAACCTTCAGCTCAGGTCCCAGGTTGGCCTGTATTGTAATGTGAAGATTGCCCGCTTCATGGCGTAATTCTTTGATTTCTCCTACTTCTTCAATGATTCCGGTGAACATGGATTCTATAATATTGGTTACATTTGCTGTGTAAAAATAATTAATAAATATCGGGAAGGCATATGAAACACGCTGAAAAGATCAAATTAGGAATAAGCATTGGAGACCTTAACGGAATAGGGAGCGAAATCGTGCTGAAGACGTTTGATGATTCCCGAATGCTTGATTTTTGCACTCCGGTGATCTTTGCTTCGGCCAAAGTGATCACCTTTTTAAAGAAACACTATAAACTTTCCCTGCATTTCCAGGGAATTGACCATCCTTCCAAAGCCATTGACGGTAAGATTAATGTGGTGAACGTCTGGAAAGAGAATGTTACCATTAATTTTGGAGAAGAAGATATGAAGGCCGGGGAATATGCCTTTAAATCCCTGAAATCGGCTACAGAGGCATTAAAGGAAGGCGATATCGATGTTTTGGTGACGGCTCCAATAAACAAACATACCATTCAATCGGAAGAATTCAAATTTCCCGGGCATACTGATTACCTTGCGCAGGAATTGGGAGGGGAAAGCCTGATGTTCATGATCACCGATGAGCTGAAAATCGGTTTGTTGACAGATCATGTGGCGCTTAAGGATATTGCCAACGTGATCACGCCCGCCCTTATTGAGAAAAAAATTAATATCATTCAGCAGACGCTGAAGCAGGATTTCCGGGTTGAAAAGCCGAGAATTGCTGTTTTAGGAATCAATCCGCACAGCGGGGATCATGGCGTAATCGGGAAGGAAGATGAAGAGATTTTGAAACCTACACTTCAGAAGATAAGAGATAAAGGAGATCTGGTTTATGGGCCTTACTCGGCCGATAGTTTCTTCGGCTCAAAGAACTATAAGAACTTTGACGCGGTAGTGGCTTCCTATCATGACCAGGGATTGATCCCTTTTAAGACGCTTTCCTTCGGAAGAGGGGTGAATTTTACCGCCGGTTTGAGCAAGGTGCGAACTTCGCCAGATCATGGTACGGCTTTTGAAATTGCAGGAACAAATTCAGCGAATATCAACTCCTTTAAAGAAGCTGTTTTTAAGGCTATTGAGATCTTTAAGGCCCGCGAAGAATACGGGGAATTGACCGCGAATCCGCTGAGAAAACAAAGGAAAAAGATATAAACAAAAATTTGTTTATAAAAAGCCCTTAATTTATTTAATTTTATATCTTTGCACCCGCCTTTGCCGAAACGGCAGGCACTCGAAACTGATGATGATGAGGAAATTAGCAGCATATACAATCCCTTTCGTGGGATTAAAGCTGGGAAAGCACCGGTTTGAGTACAATATTGACAAGGAGTTCTTTGATCATTTTGAATATGAGGAATTCAACAGCGCCAATGTAAAGGTAGATTTGTTGTTGGAGAAAAAGGCCACCATGATGGAGCTCACTTTTAGAGCTACCGGAACTGTGAATGTGAATTGTGACCTTACCAACGAGCCTTACGACCAGCCGATAGACAGTAGTCTGTTCCTGGTAATAAAATTCGGCGACGAATTCAATGACGACAATGAGGATCTGCTGATCCTGCCTCATGGAGAATTTGAGGTAAATATTCAGCAGTACATATACGAACTTATTGTTTTGGCCGTACCGCTCAAAAGGATACATCCGGGAGTCGAAGACGGCACATTAGAGTCAGACGTACTTGACAAGCTGGAAGAGCTCAGCCTTGAAAAGGAAAAGAAGAAAGAAGAGGAAACAGATCCTCGATGGGATAAATTAAAAAATTTACTAAACGATTAAATTAACAGGAAGCCATGGCACATCCAAAGAGAAAAATCTCTAAAACCAGAAGAGATAAAAGAAGGACACATTACAAAGCTTCGGTACCAAAAATTGCTACCGATCCTACAACAGGCGAGGCACACTTGTACCACAGGGCACACTGGCATGAAGGTAAACTTTACTACCGCGGTCAGATTTTGATTGACAATACAGAAGAAGTCGAAGCTTAAGGAATAGGGCTTCAACAAAAATAGAAACTCTCACAACGTGGGAGTTTTTTGTTTTAAGTTGAATAAGTCCTAAAAACACCTTAATTTGCACCCCGCTTCAGAGAAATTTTAGTACATTTCTTTGATCTAGTGCGCTCAAAATCTGTGCACTGGTGCGTAAATTTCAATTCTATGAATAAAATCACTGCAGCGATTACAGCTGTGGGTGCCTATGTGCCCGAAGATGTGTTGACCAACAAAATGCTGGAGGAAATGGTAGATACCAATGACGAGTGGATCACCTCCAGAACGGGAATTAAGGAACGCAGGATATTAAAAGACCCCAATAAAGGAACTTCTTACCTCGGAATTGAAGCTGCAAAAGATCTTATTAAAAAGGCCAATCTCGATCCTAAAGAAATTGACGTAGTGATCCTGGCCTCGGCTACACCCGACATGCCGGTGGCTTCAACCGCAGTACATATAGCAACTCAAATTGGCGCTACCAACGCTTTTGGATATGACCTTCAGGCAGCCTGTTCAGGCTTTCTGTATGCCATGTCTACAGCTTCTGCCTATATTGAATCTGGAAGATATAAAAAGGTTTTGGTCATAGGAGCCGACAAGATGTCGTCTATCATTGACTATACCGACAGGACTACCTGTATCATCTTTGGTGATGGTGCGGGAGCAGTGCTTATGGAACCAAATGAGGAAGGCCTTGGGTTGCAGGACGAAATCCTGAGAAGTGATTCTATAGGAAGGGAATCCTTGAAGATCGATGCCGGAGGTTCTTTGATGCCGCCTACCGAAGAAACCGTGGCCAGAAAACTTCATTTCGTAAAACAAGACGGAAAGACGGTCTTCAAATTCGCCGTTTCCAATATGGCAGGGGTGAGTGAAGAAGTCATGAAGCGCAATAATCTCTCTGGAGATGATGTCAATTGGCTGGTCGCTCACCAGGCCAACAAACGCATTGTGGGTGCTACCGCAAGCCGCATGAACCTGGAGAATGAAAAGGTGCTTATGAATATCGAGCGTTACGGGAATACTACTTCTGCTACGCTTCCGTTGCTGTTGAGCGACTACGAGAAAAAATTGAAAAAAGGAGATAATATCATTTTTGCTTCATTTGGAGGAGGCTTCACCTGGGGAGCGACTTATTTGAAGTGGGCATATAATTCTTAAAAAAACCAACACCCTAACATTATGGATTTAAAAGAAATTCAGAATTTAATCAAGTTTGTAGCCAAGTCTGGTGCCAGCGAGGTGAAACTGGAGATGGATGATGTAAAGATCACCATCAAAACCGGCTCTGAAGAGAAAGAAACTATAGTGCATCAAATCCCTATGGGGAACCAGATGCAGCAGCAAATGCCGATGCAGCAGCAACAGCAACAACAGCCGCAGGCACCAGCTCCCGCTCAGGAAGCACCTTCCGGCGGAAATGAGCAAAAATCTGCTGAAGAAGACAATTCAAAATACATCACTGTTAAATCTCCTATCATCGGTACTTTCTACCGTAAACCTTCTCCCGACAAACCTGTTTTCTGTGAGGTGGGCGACAGCGTTAAAGAAGGGGATGTACTTTGTGTGATCGAAGCGATGAAGCTTTTTAACGAGATCGAAAGCGAAGTTTCCGGTAAGATCGTCAAAGTTTTGGTTGACGATTCTTCTCCTGTAGAATTCGACCAGCCACTATTCTTAGTAGACCCATCATAATTACTGCCCATTTAGCCGGAACTTCTTTTTAGTTGTGGTCAAAAAAATAAAAGGTATGTTTAAGAAAATATTGATAGCCAATAGAGGAGAGATCGCCCTAAGGGTCATCCGAACTTGCAAGGAGATGGGAATAAAAACCGTGGCGGTTTACTCTACTGCCGATGCTGAAAGCCTTCACGTAAGGTTTGCAGATGAAGCGGTTTGTATTGGCCCTGCGCCAAGTAATTTATCTTACTTAAAAATTTCAAACATCATTGCAGCTGCCGAGATCACCAACGCAGATGCAATTCATCCTGGTTACGGATTCCTTTCAGAGAATGCTAAATTCTCTAAGATCTGTGACGAACACGATATTAAATTTATCGGTGCTTCCCCCGAAATGATCAGCAAAATGGGAGATAAGGCTACTGCTAAAGCTACTATGCGCGAAGCAGGGGTGCCTTGTGTTCCTGGTTCTGAGGGGATCTTGAAAGATTACAAAGAATGTCTCAAGCTGGCTAAGGAAATAGGATTTCCCGTAATGCTGAAAGCTACTGCCGGGGGTGGTGGTAAAGGAATGCGTGCCGTGTGGAAAGAAGAGGACCTTGAAAATGCCTGGGATTCTGCCAGGAAAGAGGCCGATGCTTCTTTCGGAAACGACGGCATGTACATGGAGAAACTCATCGAAGAGCCTCGGCACATCGAGATTCAGGTCGTGGGAGACAGCAGCGGAAAAGCCTGTCACCTTTCGGAAAGAGATTGCTCCATTCAGCGTCGTCACCAGAAGCTTACCGAAGAGACTCCATCGCCATTTATGACCGATACGCTTCGTAAGAAGATGGGTGATGCCGCAGTAAAAGCTGCTGAATATATAAAATATGAAGGCGCCGGTACGGTAGAATTCCTCGTAGATAAACACAGGAACTTCTATTTTATGGAAATGAATACCCGTATCCAGGTAGAGCATCCTATTACCGAGCAGGTGATAGATTACGACCTTATCAGGGAGCAGATCCTTGTTGCGGCAGGAGTACCGATTTCGGGTAAAAACTACTACCCGCAGCTACATTCCATCGAGTGCCGTATCAATGCCGAAGATCCTTACAACAACTTCAGGCCTTCCCCTGGGAAGATCACCAACCTGCATGCGCCGGGTGGTCACGGGGTTCGTATCGATACGCACGTGTACAGCGGCTACATCATTCCGCCCAACTACGACTCGATGATCGCCAAGCTTATCACCACGGCGCAAACCCGTGAAGAGGCGATCAGCAAGATGAGACGCGCGCTGGACGAATTTGTGATCGAAGGAGTCAAGACCACGATTCCCTTCCACCGCCAGTTGATGGATCATCCCGATTATATTGAAGGAAACTACACTACCAAATTCATGGAAGACTTCAAAATGAAGCCCATGGAAGAAGTGGAATAGATATAAAATCCAGGAGTTTCCCCAGATTGCTAATATCAGGCCTCATAGGTTTTCAAAACTTGTGAGGCTTTTTTTTGTTTTAATCTTTATTTGGGCGTTTCGCCTCCTCGCGTCGGCGTCGGGCTATACGTTATAGTTTTTGTCCGCTCCCGCGTCCAAAAAGCTGCCACTGCTACCTGCCTGCCGGTAGGCAGGTCCCTAACGCAAAACTTCCCCGCCTTTCGGACACCTCTCCTACAAGGAGTGGAATCGTTAAAGATTTAGCACAATGCTCCTCCCTTTCCAAGGGGAATATTCTGGACAACCGCAGGCTGCCACTCCAAAAAAAGCTCCTTCCCTTTCAAAGGGGAGGAGATCAGATCAGCTTGAGGCTGATCTGATTGGAAGGGGTTCAAGGTTTTCATAAATCTTTTGTACTTTCATCCAAACAATAAGCAGCATGAACTTTTCCTACTGGGAAACCCAAACCTGGTTCTCACGCCCCGATTTCACGATCGTAGGTAGCGGAATCACCGGACTCAACTGCGCCCTGCGCCTTAAGGGGCGCTTCCCGCAGGCCCGGATACTCGTCCTGGAGCGCGGACTTCTTCCCAACGGCGCCAGCACTAAAAATGCAGGATTCGCCTGTTTTGGCAGCATTTCAGAGATTCTGGATGATCTGCATACTCATTCTGAAGAAGAAGTGGTTGCCTTGGTGCAAAAGCGCTTTGACGGGCTGGAGCTGCTGCGGAAGAATCTTGGCGACGAGAGCATCGATTTTCACATTTGGGGGGGATACGAAGTCTTTTCCGAAGAAGATCGGGAGCTTTACGAAAACTGCCTGTCAAGATTGGAAGATATCAACCGGCTTTTGAAACCGGTCTTTAAAGAGCCTGTTTTCAGTAGAGAAAAAGATACTTTCGGCTTCAGAAAAGTTCAGTCAAGCCTGATTCTTCACAAACTGGAGGGCCAGCTCAACACCGGGAAAATGATGGAAGCGCTGCTGTACAAGGCGCAGCAGGCAGGAATCAAGATCCTCAACAGGGTAAATGTGCTGGATTTTTCAGAAACGGGTTCCGAGGTAGAGGTGAAGACAGAAGAGTTTACCTTCAAAACAGGAAAGCTTTTCATCGCCACCAACGGCTTTGCGGCCCAACTGGGAATTCCCCAGGTGAAACCCGCAAGAGCGCAGGTGCTCATTACCAAACCCATAGAAAATCTTAGGATAAAAGGGACTTTCCATTTAGATAAAGGCTATTACTATTTCAGAAATGTTGGGAATCGCCTCCTCTTTGGTGGCGGCAGGAATCTCGATTTTAAAACTGAAGAAACCACCGAGCTGGCGCAGACAAAGCTTATTCAGAACAAACTGGAAGAACTCCTGAAAACCACAATTTTACCCGATACGGAATATGAGATTGATCAGCGCTGGAGCGGAATTATGGGAGTGGGAAGCCAGAAAAAACCAGTTGTGGAACAACTTTCCGATAATGTTTTCTGCGGCGT
>JBAWAB010000156.1:0-1579 GCA_049589035.1 Salegentibacter sp. | reverse complement strand
GCATCCTCACCAGGATCGACATTTCAGTAAAGGATAAGAATACCGGAAATAAAGGAAGCCTTAGCCGAAAAAATCCTGAAGGAATCGAACCCATAGATATTGTTATTGGTGAAAATGGTCAAATTTCACTGGGCTCTGCAAAAAAGGTCGAAATTGAAGAAACCACAGCGACTTCCAGAAAGCAAAGATTCAGGATCATTGATCATGCTTCCATTACTTCCCGGGATGATAAGCCGCTGGTTATTATCGATGGCGTTCCGCAGAAAAACAGGGAAGCTATGGACAGCCTGAGTCCTTCCGTTGTAAAGGAAGTAAATGTACTCAGGGGCGTAAAAGCCACCGCACTTTATGGCTCCCGCGGCAGCAACGGAGTGATTATCGTCACCACCAAAACAGACGACAGCCGGGCTCCCAAAGTGGAGATTGAAAAAAGGCTGACTGTCATCGATTCCGCAGAAAATAATGAGGGTGATATCTATGCCTATGAGAGTGGGAAGAACGAAACAGAAATAATTCTTCATAATCCTGATGCCCAACAACCGCTGTATGTTGTAGACAAAGAAGTACAGAACAACAGCTTCGATATAAAAGAGATTGATCCCGTGGATATCGCTGCTATTAATGTATTAAAAGGGGATGCAGCCACGAAGAAATACGGCAAAAAAGGAAAGAATGGAGTGATCGAGATACACACTAAAGATGCCGCCCCTTCAGGAAATGAGCAAATCTTCCTTATCAAGGCTTCCTATAGCGACAGGCAACTGGAGGCTCTGAAGGCTGAAGTTCAGGAAAAGACAGGCTATGATCTTCAGCTAAATAGTATAGAGCGCAATAAGGAAGGACTTATCACCCGAATTGACGTTGAATTCCGCGGAAAAGGGCACCTGGCTGCGGCTAATTATGAAACCAACAGCGGAATTCCGGATATACATGTTGGGCTGAAGAAAAATGGCGGCGTGATCGTTTCCTCTTCAGACTAAGCAGCTGAAAACAAGCTATAAACCTGCCAATTGAGTATTGGCAGGTTTTTTTATGAAGTTTCCCTACCTTTGATATAACCGACCAACTATGAAAAAGAGATTTTTCAGAATACTTTCGAAGATCAACAAGAAGGTGCTTCCCAGTTATTCCAGGAAAAGGCTGGAGCTGGATAAAGCCAGCAAATTGCAGATGGCGATCATCGGCTGGAAATTATGGGTGACCAAGAACGCGCTCGACTAATACTTCAGCAGCGATTGTACCTCATAATTGGCCAATTTCTCCTTGCCTTTCAGAAAACTGAGCTCCACCAGAAAATTGCACTGAATGATATTTCCTCCCAGCTTTTCCACTAGGTTACAGGCCGCAAGAGCGGTACCGCCGGTGGCGAGAACATCATCGTGTATCAGAATATTTTCACCGGTGCTTATCGCATCCTGATGTATCTCCAGAATGTCGGTGCCGTACTCCAGTGCATATTCCTCCCGATGCGTTTTGTATGGCAGCTTACCCGGCTTTCTGATGGGCACAAAGCCGGCGTTGAGTCTTTCAGCTAAAAGAGTCGCAAAGAAAAAGCCGCGGGATTCTATCCCCACGACCT
>JBAWAB010000155.1:0-3442 GCA_049589035.1 Salegentibacter sp. | reverse complement strand
TAATTAGCTTCATTAAAGGCATAGGTAGCCGTTTCGTGGCTCAGAATTCCACCGGTTTCTTCCGTAGCTTCCAAAATGGCAGCACCCGCACCGTCAGAAAAAATCATCGAGTCACGGTCATGCTTGTCAACAACACGCGATAAGGCTTCCGCTCCTATCACGAGACATTTTTTCGCTATGCCGCTCCTTATAAATGCCTGGGCCTGGATCATTCCTTCTATCCAGCCGGGGCACCCGAAGAGTACGTCGTAACAAACACATTTGGGATTGCGTATCCTAAGGTGGTATTTTACGCGGGTGGCAAGGCTTGGTACCGTGTCACTCTGCAGGCTCTGGTGTTTTACGTCACCATAGTTGTGGGCAACGATGATATAATCCAGTGTTTCGGGATCAATTTGGGCATCTTCAATGGCCTTTTGAGCAGCAATGACTGCCATATCGGAGGTGTTTAAAGTTTCCTCCAGGTATCGTCGTTCTTCAATGCCGGTAATGGCTTTGAATTTTGCAATCGTGGTCTTATTGTCGTGAGGAAAACCTGAGCCATCAGTATTCAAAAATTCATGTTCCTGAAAATCGGCATTCTTCGTAATCACATTTGGGATATAACTTCCTGTCCCGGTAATCTTAATATTCATCTGGCTTTTGACTTGGTTCTTAACGTCTAATTTAATTAAATAGCAGTAGAAATCAACTCACCACACTGCTAAAATTTAATATATTTTTAAGAAAAACAAAATTTGAAGAAAATGAGGATGCTTATTCAATATTTCTCAAAAATGCCTTCTTTTATTTTAAATTCTATAAGTTTTTAATTCAGAACTCTATTCCCGCTCGGCATATACAATGTAATAGCGGGGAGTAAATTTACGAAGCAGAGGGCGGATTCCCATTTTCTTAACAGGATTGGTCCATTTGGAGGTGCTTTTGATTTTCCACCCTGTTTTTTCCAGGAGCCAATCGAACTGCCAGTCTTCAAATTCGTGATAATGCCGGTCCCATTTATCTGTTTTACTGCGATATGCTTCAGAAAACCATAATTTCAGGGGGACAGAGGCAATAAGTTTATCGGCTTCGATTTCCTTCAGAATGTTGTAAGGGGCAAGCAGGTGTTCAAAGATCTCGAAGGCGGTGACCACCTCGTAATCTCTCGTTTTGACTGCTGAAGTCTGCTCGTCCAGATCTTCACCGCCCGTGTTGTGAACCTCATAGCCATTTTCGCTCATGATCCCGGAAAAGGGATTTTTCACTCCCAGGTCAAGAACCTTTGCTGGAGGCGGTACAGATTCCATCAGGAATTTCAGGGTTTCACGATAGCGCTTGGAAGGATAAGTGTTTTCGTACATTCTGGAGTTTAATAATGGCGGAATTGACGCCAGGCAAATATAACGATAATCAGGAAAAAGAAAGACCTTAGAAAAGAAACCGGCTGCAGATCTCTGCAGCCGGTCTTGGTTGTTTTTCCTGTTGCTTAGGCTTCTGCGTATTCCTCGGTAGGAGGGCAGGTACACATCAGGTTCCTGTCCCCAAAGGCTTCGTCCACGCGACGCACGCTTGGCCAGAATTTATTGTCGGTGATATATTCCAGAGGAAAAGCCGCTTTTCGGCGGGTGTACGGGAACTCCCAACTATCTGAAGTCAACATCTGCACGGTATGAGGTGCATTCTTCAATACATTATTGCTGTCTTCCGAAGTCACTTCGGCAATTTCCTGCCTGATAGAGATCAATGCATCACAAAACCGGTCGAGTTCTGCCTTGCTTTCACTTTCCGTCGGTTCGATCATAAGCGTTCCTGCTACGGGGAAGGAAACTGTAGGAGCATGGAAGCCGTAGTCGATAAGCCTTTTGGCAATGTCGGTTACCTCGATTCCGTTGGATTTGAAAGGACGGCAGTCCAGAATCATTTCGTGCGCTGCGCGGCCTCTTTCTCCGGAATAAAGGGTTTTATAATGTTCATTCAAGCGTTCTTTGACATAGTTGGCATTCAGAATAGCATATTCCGTAGCCTTCTGAAGTCCTTTGCTGCCCAGCATGGTAATATAGCCGTAGGAGATAAGGCAAACCAGGGCTGAGCCCCAGGGTGCAGAAGAGATCGCGCCAATGGCTTCTTCGCCGCCGGTCTTGATCACCGGATTACCGGGGAGGAACGGAACGAGTTGCTTTGCCACACAAATAGGCCCTACTCCGGGTCCACCGCCGCCATGAGGAATAGCAAAGGTCTTGTGCAGGTTGAGGTGGCAAACATCAGCACCAATCACGCCGGGGTTCGTCAAACCAACCTGGGCGTTCATATTTGCGCCGTCCATATATACCTGGCCGCCATTGTTATGGATGATCTGGGTAATTTCCCTGATCGCCGATTCAAACACACCGTGAGTTGATGGATAAGTAACCATCAGGGCTGCAAGATTGTCTTTATGCTTGATCGCCTTTTCCCGAAGATCCTCCACGTCAATATTTCCGTTTTCTGAGGCTTTTGTCACCACCACTTTCATTCCTGCCATTACTGCAGAAGCCGGGTTCGTTCCGTGAGCCGAAGATGGAATGAGGCAAACATTTCTGTGGCCTTCGCCGCGGGATTCATGATAAGCGCGAATAACCATCAATCCGGCATATTCTCCCTGTGCGCCTGAATTTGGCTGGAGAGAAGTGGCCGAAAAACCTGTAATTTCGGTAAGCTGGTCTTCAAGCTTCTTCAGGATGATCTGGTAACCTTCTGCCTGTTCGACAGGTACAAAAGGATGTATATTTCCCCATTGCGGATTGCTGAGGGGCAGCATTTCAGAGGCTGCATTCAGCTTCATGGTACAGGAACCAAGAGAGATCATCGATTGGTTGAGGGAAAGGTCTTTGCGCTCGAGTTTCTTGATATAACGCATCAATTCGGTTTCCGAATGATAGGCGTTAAAGACTTCGTGAGTGAGGAAATCTGTTTTTCTTCTTAATGCTGAAGGGATTGCTTCTTGCCCGTTCAGTTCTTCGAGAGTTTTTGTTTCTTTTCCTGCAACTTCAGCAAAAACTGAAATAATCTCGTTAAGATCTTCCAGTGTCGTGGTTTCGTTTAAGGAAATCAAAACGCTTTCTGCATCGGGATAATAGAAATTGATCTCGTTCCTTTCAGCGATTTCCTTCACTTTCTTAGCGTCGGCTTTAAGCTGAAGGGTGTCAAAATAAGCCGAATTCAGCTGTTCAAATCCGAGTTCTTTTAGTGCAGCTTCAAGAGTGCTGGCAGAGCTGTGAACGGTATCGGCAATATATTTCAATCCTTTGGGGCCGTGATAAACGGCGTACATTCCCGCCATGACGGCCAGTAAAACCTGGGCGGTGCAGATGTTTGAAGTGGCTTTGTCGCGTTTGATGTGTTGCTCGCGGGTTTGAAGCGCCATTCGAAGTGCCGGGTTTCCGTCGAGATCTTTGGTCACTCCAATGATCCTTCCGGGAAG
>JBAWAB010000154.1:0-5794 GCA_049589035.1 Salegentibacter sp. | reverse complement strand
AGTCCTACCTCATAGCGTTCTGAAGCATATTGAAAGGCTTCTTCCTGCGCATCGGCAGCTACAAGAGCGGATTCATAGGCTTTGAAAGCGCCCTGGGCATCTACATAAGCCTGGTAAACATTGGCTTCCAGGTCAAGTTCAGCCTGCTCCAGTTCAAACTGGCGGCGTTTTACGGCTACCTCCCTGCGCTTCACCTGATTTCTTACCGAAAATCCATTAAGCACCGGGATGCTTAGCTGAACCCCATATGTGATCCCGTCATTTAGCCATAACTGCTCCATGAAAGGCAACGGACTACCAATGGCAGTGGTGACAGTGGGTTGGCTGGGAGCGACCACGACCTCGCCAGTAGATTCCACAACCCCGATCTGTCTCGTAGGCTCTTCAGGCTCCTGTACAATGGTCTGTACCCTTCCTGCGCCAGATTCCCTGGTGTTATAGTTGAAGTAAGCTCCAAAAGATGGCAAATAGGCGCCCTTGGCGATTTCCACATCCTTTTCAGCTAAATTCTTATTGGCCTCCGCGATCTTTATTTCTGAACGCTCTTCCTTAGCCCTGTCAATAATATCATAAACCGAATTTTCCATGATCTCGGTTCCGAAGATATCATAATCCCTTTCTACAATATCGAAATCCTCATAATCTTTGATGCTCAGAGTCTGTGCCAGGCTAATGAGGGAGATCTTAATATTGTTCTGGGCAACGATCATTCTCTGCTGTTCATCGGCATTAGTAGCCTGTATCTCCAAAAGGTCGCCTTTTGGTAATGAACCGGCATCCACCAGTTCTTTAGTACGATCCAGCTGCTCCAGGGTCACCTCATTTTGGGCCTTGAGCACCTCGAGGTTCTGCTTGTTGAAAAGCACCTGGAGATAAGCATCTGCCACAAAAAGCACAATATCATCCTTCATCTTATCCAGCGCATATTGCGTGGCGAGTTTGGACATTTTTGCCCTCTGCAATTGTTTGAAATTGCGGAGGCCGTCAAAAAGGGTAAGACCTGCGCTCACTCCTGCAGAAAAACTTCGGGTGGTTTGCGTTTGAAGGATTCCGGTAGTGACATTTTGCGTCAACCCGGTATTCCAGGCGTTCGAAGCCGAAGCGTTGATGTTGGGAATAAAATTTCCCAGGGCATCGAGCCTGTCAATATCACTGGCTTCGAGATCAAGTTCGGTTTGTTTTATAGAGATGTTGTGTTCTAAAGCATAATTTACACATTCCTCAAGAGTCCATTGTTTTTCCTGTGCCCGGGCAAAAAATCCGGTTAAAAGGGCAAAGGCGATAAGGCTTATTTTCTTCATATTGGCAGTTGTGAAAGATATGTCTGTTTTTGGTTATAGTTGTTACAATTCAAATTGCACGAAATTAATTGGCCGTAATTCCTGCGGCAGGTTTTATCTGGTTCCAGACCTTGATCTTATCACCTTTGGCAATACCCTTTTTCACCTCTACATAGATTCCGTCACTTACTCCAAGTTCAAGATCTTTTCTTTCGAAGTTCTGGTCTCCGTTTTCCACTTCCACATAAGGTTGTTCGGTCTTGGGGTCAAATTGCACAAGAGCTTCCTTGATAGCCAGCACGCTATCGGCTTTAGCAAGGATAATAGATGCATTCGCGCTAAGGCCGGCCCTAATGAAGGTGGTATCAGCTTTATCAAGAGTGCCCTTGATCTCAAACTGAATTGCGCCGTTGTCTTCAACTCCTTTGGGAGCGATATAATCAAGAACAGCATCAAAAGTTTTATTCTCGATGGCACCCACGGTGACCTCAAGAGGAAGATCCTCCTTGATCTTGCCAACCTCACTCTCGTCTACTTTACCTTCGAAGATCATCTGATTCACATCGGCAACTGTAGCAAGGGTAGTTCCATCGTTAAAGTTGTTACTTTCAATAACCTGGTTTCCAACCTTCACCGGCACATCAAGCACCATTCCCTCTACCGTAGAGCGGATAAGGGTATTGGCAGCACTCCCGATACCGCTGGTAGTTCCGGTGCGAACGATCTCGTAGTTCTGTTCTGCGGAACGGTAATTTTGCTGGGCGATCTTGTAAGATTTTTCAGCTTCATCAAAAGAATTCTGGGAGATCACTCCTTTTTTGAACAACTCCTCCTGACGGCTGAAATTTTTCTTTTCATTGTCAAGATTGATCTTGGCAGTAGCAACCGCATCTTTAGCGCTCTGTAAATTCGAAACGTTCGGGATTACCCTAATTTTGGCAATAAGGTCTCCGGCTTTGATATGGTCTCCGGCTTCGATGTAGATCTCATCAATAATCCCAGAGATATTAGGCTTTATCAATACCTCTTCGCGTGGAACTATATTCCCCGTAGCCACTGTTTTCTTGACAATGGTCTGGGTTGTTGCCTGTTCGGTTTGGTAAACCGTAGGATCTTCCTGGTTTTTTTGGTACAAATAGTAAAGCGACCCCACAAAGGTGACGGCAATCAATACTAAAACAACGATGGTAACAACTCTTTTCATTTCTATCGATTATTAATCTTTTATTTTCTGAATTTATTCTGTTCTTAAGGCATCTACAGGTTTCACTTTAATGGCATGCTGCGCCGGAATAAGTCCTGCCAGCAATCCGGAAACAATAAGGATCGTGAGAGCGACTGCTACCACCCCAAGATTGACACTCGGATTCTTGAACATCATATCCGAAGTATCCATCCCGCTAAGTTGCATATTGACCAGAGCAATAATACCGGTAGCTAAAGCTATTCCTGCCATTCCTGAAATAATGGTAAGGAAAACAGCTTCCATTAATACCTGACCTCTAATAGACCAGGGAGTTGCTCCCAGTGCCCGCCTGATGCCAATCTCATTGGTACGTTCTTTTACCACAATGAGCATAATATTGCTAATTCCAATAATTCCTGAAAGCAGTACCAGGGTTCCAACGAAGTAAGCCACGGCCTTCAGGGCAATGAAGAGTCCGTTGATCTTGCTGAACTCCTCGTAGAGATCAAAATTTCCGATCGCCCGGTCATCATCAGGATGAATACTGTGTCTTTCCTTAATCACATCAAAAACCTGCGGCTTCAATTCAGTAATGGAGGAACCGTCTTCCGCAGTGATCATCATCCAGCCTACCACGTCTCCCCTGTTGAAAGCCTGCGAAAAAGTGGTAAAAGGCACGAAGATCTGTTTCTGAGCTTCTTCGGCATTTCCGCCATTATTCCCTTTTTTCTTATAGGTACCAATTACCATGAAATTCACTCCCTGGATCTTAATATAGGTACCCAGTACTTCCTCTCCCGGCTCGTAAAGTGCACTGCGCACTCCTTCTCCAATAATGGCCACTTTTCGCTTCTGATTGATATCAGAATAGTTGATAAACCTTCCGGAAGTAATATCCATCGGGTCCTGGCGGATCACTTCAGGATAATCACCATATACATTGAAGGCACCGGTATTGAGTCCGCGCACCACGTTATTGCTTCCGCGGAAACCTCCCAACTGGTTTCGTGGTGAGACGAACCGGAGATTCGGCACATTCTCCTTGATGGCTTCCACATCGCTGAGCTTAAAATCATAACGCCTGCCCTTAGGCAAACCTTTATAGGGCTTTGATGCTGTTTGCGTCCACATGAACATAGAATTGGTAGCTAAATCACCAAAACCTTGCTTTACGCCATTCTCCAGCCCTTTTCCCGCGGCCAGCAGGATCACTAGGATAAAGATGCCCCAAAGCACCCCAAAAGCGGTGAGGATAGTCCTGAACCAGTTTGCACTGAGGGCCTCGATAATCTCGTTCCATTTATCTCTGCTGAACATATTATTCGTCTCTTAGGGCTATTATAGGTTTGATCTTTGCCGCTCTCCAGGCCGGAAAAAATCCTGCGAGGGCTCCGGCAATGATCAGGATAAAAACGGTGGTCAGGGCCACGTTGAAATTCACTGACGGATTGGTGATAAACTGGGTTTCCACCATAGGTCCGGCAAATTCGAGCAAAGCGAGTCCACCAATGAGGCCAACGAAACCGGCGATAGCGGTTACAAATATCGATTCGTGAAGGATCATGGCAACTATAGATAAAGGTTCGGCGCCAAGAGCTTTCCTGATACCGATCTCCCGGGTGCGCTCTTTAACAATAATCAGCATAATATTGCTCACCCCAACCACGCCTGCGATGATGGTACAAATACCAACTCCCCAGAAGAAAAGCCTGATCATATCCATAAGATCATAAAATCGCTTGGTATCTTCCAGGCTGTTCCGCACTGTAATGGCACGTTCATCTTCGGGGGCAACCGTATGACGCTCCTTCAGGTTTTGCTTCAGTTCTTCTGTAAATCGGGCTGCTGCCGCACGAGCATCCTCAAAATTGTCCTCAGGCTTCAGAGTAAACGCCATATTCTGAATATCGTTTCCGCCTTTAAAAACTTTTTGGGCCGTGGACGAGGGCACAAAAACCCTGGATTCTTCCCGTTCCCCTCCGGGATCAGTAAAAACCCCCACGATCTTGAAATTGATATTCCCTATCTGAAGATACTTTCCAATGGGATCAACATCTCCTTTGAAAAGGTCATTTTTCACCTTCATCCCGAGCACAGCTACTTTTTCGAAGTTCTCTACATCATTGTGATCGATGAACCTACCGGCCGTCATGCTGCTGTTTTCCAGAAACTGCATATCGGGAAAAATCCCTTCAATGCCGTAGGAACCTGATTCTTTCTTATAGCTCACCAGCTGATTCCAAATCCTGAAATTGGAGGATTTATACTGAAGCTGGTCCTGATATTCCCTGACGGAACGGTTGTAATCTTCATTTTTAAGCTGAATTCTACGGCCGGGATTCAGGCCTTTGTATTCTACGGAAGTAGTTCCTGTCCAGACCCAGAGAATGTTGGCAGCATCACGCTGAAATTCGCGCGAAATACCATTCTTCATTCCCTCGCCCACGCCCAGCAGCAACACCAGGATAAAGATTCCCGAAGCTACTGAAAGACTGGTAAGAAAGGTACGCAGCTTATTCTTACTGATGGTCTCGAAGATTTCTTCCCAACGCTCAAGATCCCACATTTTCCAAAGCTCTTACCTGGTTAACTTTTGTATCCTTAATGATCACACCATCCTTAAGATTGACGATGCGCTTTGTCATTTGGGCAATATCCGGCTCGTGAGTCACGACCAGGATAGTCCTTCCCTCTTCATTGATCTCCTGGATAAGGTCCATTACCTCATAGGAGGTTTTACTATCGAGTGCACCCGTAGGCTCATCGGCTAACAGCACCTTGGGATCACTGGCAAGTGCCCGGGCAATAGCTACCCGCTGTTTTTGTCCTCCTGAAAGCTCGCCCGGATGGTGTCCTGCCCAATCGGCCAGACCTACTTTTTCAAGATAGCTCATAGCCCGGTCATTGCGTTCATTCCTTTTCATTCCCTGGTAGTAAAGAGGCAAAGCTACATTGTCCAGCGCGTTCTTATAACCAATAAGGTTAAAGGACTGAAAGATGAAACCAAGAAATTTATTGCGGTATCTCGCGGCTATCTTTTCATTAAGGTTTTTAATTGGCACCCCGTCAAGAGTGTAGGTACCCTCATCGGCTTCGTCGAGCATCCCGAGGATATTGAGCAGGGTAGATTTTCCCGATCCGGAGGAACCCATAATAGAAACAAGTTCGCCCTCGGATACGCTAAAATTAATTCCTTTCAGAACGTGAAGCGAATTGCTTCCCATCTTGTAGGATTTGTGTAAATCTTTGATTTCAATCATAGCCGCGCAAAGTAAAATTATAGCCGGATCTATACGGCATACTCATAAGACTATGGAAAAGAAGAAAT
>JBAWAB010000153.1:0-5215 GCA_049589035.1 Salegentibacter sp. | reverse complement strand
GCTGTAGTGAAACCAGGTAAACTCTATGCGGTGCAATGCCATGTATACCGGCATTTAAGGATCGCCCGTCCGTTGCCGGAGGGTAGGCAGCTAAAGGTTCTTGGCAACAAAAACCGCAGATAAATGATAAGGATCCCTTTGGGGAGACAGAATCCGGCTTACAGGCCTGCTTTTTTATTTTCAACCACACTTTGAGCCCAGGCAATGGCTTCCTCTAAATTGTCAAATATGTCAAAGGGCAGGGGAGAGAACTGCTTTTCAAAATTGGCCGTGGTAAGTTGAGAGAAATTGTCACTTACAATAGCTACTCCCGAAAGCTTCTCATTTTCCTTTAATTTCAGATAGATCAGTGGATTTACGTTGTAGCTGTGTACCCTTTTGGAGATATAAACATACGGCTGGTCCTTAAAAAAATTCCTACAGATGTTGCGCACCTTTTCAAGGATCTCTTCATCAAAGATTACATTTTCATGAACCCTGGAGACCACATAGAAATTATAGAATTCCAGGCTGCATTCCTGCAGTTCTTCAATTTTTTCGGGTGTTAGCATTCCTGAAGATAGGAATTATTCGAAGAAACTAAAAACGGAGCTGCCATATCTTCGGCCTTCAATAAAATGTTCAGCTTCAGAAATATCAGTATGTTTGGAGTGTTCAATGATGAGTTGTCCTCCTTCAGCCAATAACTCTTTCTCAAAAACAAGATCGGCTATTCTGGCAAATTCTTTAGTATCAAAATCATAGGGCGGATCAGCAAAAATAATATCGGCTTTAATTGGTGCTTTTTCCAGGTACTTGTAAACATCACTTTTGATCACATTAATGTTGAAATCGAGTTCTGATGCTGTTTTCTTGATGAATTTCACGCAGTCAAAATTGGCGTCAACAGCAGTGATATGTGCTGCCCCGCGGGAGGCAAATTCGTAGGCGATATTCCCGGTGCCGGAAAACAGGTCCAGCACTTCGATTCCCTGGAGATGAAAATGATTGTTCAGGATGTTGAAAAGTGCTTCTTTGGCCATATCGGTAGTGGGTCTCACCGGTAGCTTTTTGGGAGCAATGAGTCTTTTTCCTTTATTTGTTCCTGAAATTATGCGCATTTATAGGGAATTAAATATTGTGTAATCTTCGGTGTTCCTGGCCGGTTTTTCAACGTTAGTAGCAAATTCATAAGAAGTTTTATCCTCCAGAAATTTGACATTTTTTACATATTTTTTTGCTAGCGCCAGTTCAGAAGAATTCTCTGAAATGTCCCCCAGCAGGACAAGTTCAAACCGCTCGGGATTGAGATTCAGCTGTTCCGCAGTAAAGAGGATGTAATAGAGGAAATCTTCTTTGGTCTCATAAGTAAAACTGTTGCACAGCAACAACTGCCTGTTTTCGATCACGACGAGGTCAAAATCTTTGGCTTTCTTGTTAATGTACATTATTGGCTGTGGTCTTCCCGGCCGTTGTAGTAAAGATTCAACCAGAACCGAAATACTATGTTTATACTCGAATTCCCCATATTTCTCGAAAAAATAATTCAGGATATTAGCATAGGGGATATAAACATTTACGATCGGTTGCTTTTCGAGTTCGTCGTGTGCGACGAAATCGGTTTTAAGTATTTTGGTGTTGAATTTAAGAAAAGAGGAAGCATTTTCTTCCCTGAAATATTTTGAAGGCACAAGGGAATAAAGCTGATTGCTGAAGAGCAATTTCACTTCACTTATCTCCTGCTGCAGCTGTTCTTCCTTTTCATATTGCAGTTCGATTTGTGCGAGCGTTTTGATAGGGTCAAGTTGCTGCTCAAAGAAATGCCTGCGGTAATAAACTATTTGCCTGCTTTCAGTATTTAGGATACAAAAAGAAAGTCCATTCAGGCTAACCTGAATGGACAGTTTTAATGAGGTATTTTCATGACTATTCGTCGCCATATACTTTTGGCCAGTTCCCGTTGGTGTTAACCTCTTCCATAGAACCTACTCTAATGTAAGCACCGTTAACGTCATCTACCGACTGTACATCATTTTGTTGAAGTACCAGGTCCTGATTTTGGTCTTGTAAGATTACGCTTTTGGCAACCTTGGCTTCAAAAACGGGAATATCGGTTTCTCCTTTTTTAACAGTACCGGCATTCAGTTGAAATTTGGCATCAACTCCTTCTACGGGCACATTCATCATGTTGGTATAACGTTCGCGGTTGCCTTTGTAAAGAGAATCTTTTACTGAAGCAAAACCAAGGGTGTCGATCACTACGCTTTCCACGTATTTGTCAACCCCGTAGTTCTTTTTGTATTCTTCATCAAGGAAGGTAGTATCGCGACGCTGAGTAATAGCAAATTCAGCAGTATCGATAAAAGCAACAAGGCTATCGAAATTAGAAGCGAATTTTCCTGTTACTTCTTTATGAGCAAGTTCAGCCGCTCTGATGTCTTTAAGGTTTTCAATTACTTTGACGTAACGTTTCTCCTTTACTTTATTAAACTGGATGGGTTCGTATACAGCATCGAACGTAAGATAGGCAAGGCCTATAATCACCAACCAAAGAACTAACTGAATTGCAAGTCTCATGCTTTCTTAATTTTGTTTTAAAATTTTAATAGTGTTCCACGACAAATCTACAATTTTTTTTTATTCGCAAAAGTTTCTGTCCTAAAAATCCATTGTTATCTTTGAGATTTGATCTACTTGCTATGGAAAAACTGAATGTATCCGCATTCTACAAACTTCTCTTAAATGACCTTGGATTCCCCGCTAAAGCAAAGCAGGATATCGCTTTGCAGAAGTTGGCCCATTTTGCCGTTGAAGGAAGTAAGGATGACCTTTTTGTATTAAAAGGCTTCGCCGGAACGGGTAAAACCACGATTATCAGCGCCTTGGTGAAAAATCTCTGGAAGATCAGGAAATCGGGAATATTAATGGCGCCTACCGGTCGTGCAGCGAAAGTGATCTCTAATTATTCGGGGCAGGAAGCTTTTACCATCCATAAGAAGATCTATTTTCCGCGGAAATCAGGTGGGAGTGGCGTCAAATTCGTACTGCAGCCAAACAAGCATAAAAACAGCCTTTTTATTGTTGATGAAGCCTCTATGATCTCTGATGTGAATACCGATTCCAAATTATTTGAGAATGGTTCTCTCCTGGACGATCTTATAGAATATGTATACAACGGCAATAATTGTCAGCTTTTATTGATAGGAGATACTGCGCAGTTGCCGCCCGTGAAGATGGAAATTAGTCCCGCCCTGGAGGAGCAGAAACTTCAGTTTAGCTATCATAAAGAGGTGACTCATATCGAGTTGGACGAAGTGGTAAGGCAAAGCGAAGAAAGTGATATTCTTCTGAATGCCACCCGCATCAGGGAATGTCTTCAGGAGGAATTCTATGAGAGTTTTCAGTTTAAGTTAACCCCGAAGGCCGATGTGGTGAGGCTTCAGGATGGCTATGATATTATGGAAGCCATACAGGATGCCTATGATAACCTGGGAAACGAGGAAACCAGCATCATTGTTCGTTCCAATAAAAGAGCGAATCTCTACAACCAGCAGATCCGCTCCCGCATCCTTTTCCAGGAAGAGGAAATTTCAGCAGGGGACTATCTCATGGTGGTCAAGAACAACTATTTCTGGATCAAACCAAGTTCCGAAGCAGGATTTATTGCCAATGGCGATATCGTGAAAGTGCTGGAAATCTTTGCTATTCGTGAACTTTATGGTTTCCGCTTCGCGGAAGTGCAGGTGCAAATGGTCGATTATCCAAAGATGCGGCCGTTCGAAACCGTGGTGCTGCTCGATACCCTTACCAGCAATTCGCCGTCGCTCTCCTATGAAGAATCAAACACACTGTACCAGGAGGTAATGAAAGATTATGCCGATGAGACTTCTAAGTACAAGAAATTCCTGAAGGTGAAGAATAACAAGTATTTCAACGCGCTGCAGATCAAATTTTCCTATGCCATGACCTGTCATAAATCGCAGGGCGGCCAGTGGCATACTATTTTTATCGAACAACCCTATTTACCCGAAGGCGTGGGCAAGGAATACCTGCGCTGGCTTTATACCGCCCTGACCCGGGCTACAGATAAGCTCTATCTCATTGGTTTTAAAGATGATTTCTTTCTTCAGGATTAACTAAAAATTAAACAGAAGACCGGCCGGAAAAGCCTAATTTTGATCAACTAAAAATTTCAGATTTTGGATAAGACACCGCTTAAGATAATCGCTATGATCCCGGCGCGCTATGAGGCCAGCCGCTTTCCGGGGAAATTATTAAAGGACCTGAACGGAAAAACGGTGATTCGCCGCACTTATGAAGCAGCCCTGAATACCGGACTTTTCCAGGAGGTTTATGTGGTAACCGACAGCGATAAGATCTTTAGTGAAATAATGTCTTTTGATGGCAAGGCCATCATGAGCAAGCAGGAGCACGAATGTGGCAGCGACCGCATTGCTGAGGCGGTTCAGGATATGGAGGTAGATATTGTGGTGAATGTGCAGGGGGATGAACCTTTTATTGATAAGCAAAGTCTCTCGAAGTTACTGGATGTTTTTACCGCCGATGATGCCAATAGTATTGATCTGGCGTCTTTGAAAACTGCTCTTTCAGACAGCGATGAGATCACCAATCCCAACAACGTGAAAGTGATCACCAATAAGAACAATTTTGCGCTGTATTTTTCCCGTTTCCCGATTCCTTATCCGCGGAATACCGAGGCCACGGTCACCTATTTTAAACATATTGGGATCTACGCCTTCCGGAAACAAGCTCTTATAGATTTCCACAATTTGCCGATGCTGCCTTTGGAGGAAACCGAGAAGATCGAGGCTATTCGCTATCTGGAATATGGAAAGAATATCAAGATGGTTGAAACATCCATGCAAACTATTGGCATAGATACGCCTGAAGATCTTGAGAAAGCGAGGAATATTCAGCAGGATTAATTGCTGACAGCGGTTTTGTAGGTTTTAAGGGCGCGTTCCCGGGCTTCTTTATGATCCACCATAGGCTTCGGGTAGTCGTCAGTTCCGTATTCTTTAACCCATTCCTTGATATATTTCTTCTCTTTGTCGAATTTTTCGATCTGTGTCGTAGGATTAAAAATTCTGAAGTAAGGCGCGGCATCAACGCCGCTGCCGGCAACCCATTGCCAGTTCCCCACATTAGATGACATCTCGTAGTCCAGCAGCTTTTCGGCGAAATAGGCCTCGCCCCAGCGCCAGTCGATCAGCAG
>JBAWAB010000152.1:0-2097 GCA_049589035.1 Salegentibacter sp. | reverse complement strand
CGCGCATGCTGAATAAGCCTTATCTGGCAAAATACCATAAAGCTCTTTTCCACCTTCTCCGGATCTACCAGCGCCACGTATTTCGAGATCACTCCTTCGCGTTCCAGTCGCTTTATGCGCTCATATATGGCAGTAACTGAAAGGCCCAGCTGGTTTGACAGTTCCTTATTGGTCATTTTACTGTCCTCCTGTAACTGTTGCAGGATCTTGAGATCGATTCGATCTAGCTTCATAGGCTGAAAATTTTTCCGGTTGAAGGAACGAATTTAGCCAAATTCAATATATAATTCTGATTTTATAGCATTTCATAGTTTTATTTTCCAAGAATGATATTGATCATTGACTTTTATTCGGAATCTTACTTCATTTGAATAATTCAAAGCAAAAACTATACGTTATGAAGTACAAACCAGCAGATAATATCCAGGACCTACAATATTTCGGGGAATTTGGGGGCGTTAACCCTTCTATTTCCGATTCATCTACCTACACCTTCCTTTCGGCCAAAACCATGTTCGATACTTTTGAAGGCAATGCGGAAGGCTGCTATCTTTATTCCAGACATTCTTCCCCTTCCAATCTTTATCTTGGGGAAGCTTTAGCTGCTATGGAAGCCACTGAAACAGCCAATGTTGCCGCAAGCGGTATGGGCGCTATCACTCCTACCCTGCTTCAGCTTTGCCAGTCGGGCGACCATATCGTGGCCAGCCGGACCATTTACGGCGGGACCTATGCTTTTTTAAAGAATTTCGCACCTCGTCTCAATATTGAAACTTCCTTTGTGAATATCACCAAACCCGAAAAAGTGGAAGCTGCGATCACCGAAAATACTAAAGTGATCTTCTGCGAAACCGTGAGCAATCCGCTGCTCGAAATTGCTGATATTGAAGAGCTTTCCAAAATCGCCAAGAAACATGGATTAACCTTGGTGGTCGACAATACCTTCTCGCCGCTTTCCATCACTCCCGCCAAACTAGGAGCCGACGTGGTGATACACAGCCTTACGAAATTCATCAACGGCAGCAGCGATACGGTGGGTGGTGTCACCTGCGGAACCCAGGAATTCATTAACGCGCTTCGAAGTGTGAAAGATGGAGCCAGTATGTTGTTAGGTCCAACAATGGACAGTATGCGCGCCGCTTCTATTCTGAAAAACCTGAGAACGTTGCACATCAGGATGAAACAACACAGCGAAAATGCTATGTTTCTGGCTAAAAAGTTTCAGGAAGACGGTTTCAGAACTGTTTATCCCGGCCTGGAATCACATCCCGGCCATGAGCTCTTCAAAAAAATGATGAATGAAGACTACGGTTTCGGAGGAATGCTAACTGTGGATGTGGGCAGTCTCGACAAAGCCAATGAACTGATGGAGCTGATGCAGAAGAAGAATCTCGGCTATCTTGCGGTAAGTTTGGGCTTTTACAAGACACTTTTCAGCGCGCCGGGAACTTCAACTTCCTCTGAAATTCCGGAGGAAGAACAGAAGGAAATGGGGCTCAGTGATGGGCTTATCAGATTCTCTGTAGGGCTTGATAACGACATTGAACGCACCTATCACCGCATGAAGGAGTGCATGGAGGAAGTTGGATTACTCGAGGCTGCTTCAATTTAAATCTTGCATATTTTTAAGTAAAATCGTAACATTACCCTCCGAAAAAAATGAATTAAAACATAGATGACCCAAAAATAGATCCCCACAGATATTGCTGATTCACTTTAGTAATGCTGTGGGGATTTCTTTTTCAGGGCTTTAACATTGAAAGACTGAATGGAGACCGAAGAAAACTTTCCCGAAAACGACCATATTGTAGAAAATAAGGAACTGAATATTTGGGAGGCCTTGATCCCGGTCATTGCCCTCATTGGAATGCTGGCCTTTAACGTATACGTTTTTGGAGAAGATGCCCTTAATGGTTCCAATCAGTTTATACTTTTAATGGGAGGAGCTGTGGCTGCGATCGTCGGCTTCTTCAATAAGGTGAGTTATGATAAGATGCTCGACGAGGTTGCCGGAAATATCCAGAGTACCGCGGGAGCTATCCTTATTTTACTGATGGTAGGAGCCCTTGCCGGGACCTGGCTGGTAAGCGGTATTAT
>JBAWAB010000151.1:0-5569 GCA_049589035.1 Salegentibacter sp. | reverse complement strand
ATTCCCGGTACAGCTCTTGATCCATATATCTTTCCTGGTATGCCTCAGCATTTTTATCGAAAATCGCAGCGGGATTTGAGATGGAATTCGTCTTCATCATAGCATTTTTAATTTCTTTCAGATTTTTTAGAACCTGAAACCTGAAAATCGCAATTCTAATTCCAAAGCGATAAGCCCGAATTATCAACGGTAAGTCCGGCAGCGACGCTAATTGCGCCCATTAGGATGACCAGGCACATTCCAATCGTTACGGCCGTAGACAGTTCAGAGTTCCTCAAATGAATCTCCTCTATGCTTTCTTCAGGAATCAACAGTTTGACGATCCTGGCGTTACTTCCTTCTTCGATGATCTGGTCGTAAAGCAATTTAGCGGTTGCTGAACTTCTCGGGGCATATCCGTAGAGATGCTCATCTTGTTTTTGCAGGCGTTTCAGCTTATATTTTGCTCCATTTTTATCCAGTAACTTCACCTTGGTGTGGGTCTTTACCGCTTCCTTTATACTCCCCGTCTGGTTGTAATAGATATTGCAGCTCTGAAAAAGGATCAGGCCCATCATTAATATTGCGAGGCTCCTAAGCCGTTTCTTTGATCTTTTCATAAAAAGAATTCAGTGGTTCAGAAAATGCAAAAAGTTATTAGCTGTGCTAAAGGGATTTATCTAAAGTTAGCATTTATTTTACTAATCCCTTCTTTAGATGGCTTAAATGGAGGGTGAAATAGGGGAATTCTAACCGAGTGTTTATTCTGAACCGGGTGATTCGTCGAAACTAAATTTCCGGTAGTGCTCCCAGGTTTTTCCATTGTGTTTCAAAAGGAAAATACTACCTGCTAAAAAGCTGGCGTTATACTCCCGATCCCGGAAATCGTTCCATGCCTGCGGAAACTGCTGCCGGGAGAGATCGCGGGAAGCAATAGTAAGATGCGGATGGATTTTGGAAGTTTTTTCGTGATCTTTCAGCTCCAGGTTTTTCTGAATTATTCCCTGCAAATTTTCATAAAGATGAACAACAGGTTCGGGATTTTCAACCTTTACGAAAATGACATTGCGGGAGAATTTTCCGAAGCCATTGAGCTTTACTTCAAAGACTTTTTGGGAAGCGGCGAATTTCTGAAGTTCTTTCAGCAGCAGCCGCTCTTTTTTCTCTTCCATTCTGAACGGGATCTGCAGCGTGAGGTGAGCAGGAAGTTTGAGGGCATGTTTAGCGCCGTACTTCAGTTTTATTTCCTTTTTGAAGTTTTCGATCTCCTTCCTGAGCCCGGCCGGAGCAATGAGAGCTATAAAATACAGGGGATTCTGCTGACTCATAGTTCAGAAGTTAAAGAAGCAGTCTGCATGCCTTTAATTTCTTCTTTTGGCCCGAAACGAGATAAGTTGGCGCCAGAGGAAGTAAGCAGCGATAAGCAGCGTGACCAAGCCTCCCAGTATGTAAAGAATTCCGTAGATCATTTCCAGATTTTTTATAGGAAAGAAAGGATAGATATGTGGAGGGTTAAAAATAATTATAAAGCGGTGATAAAAAAAGAAATTCCACCTCTTTGTCTGCGTATTTATACTGATTCTAAGCAGTTTGATGTGCGTTATCAATAATTTACATTCCCTAAAGGCTCTTTCTATTTTGGTTATTTTTGCTTCTCTGTAAGTTCCTTCAGTTTTAGCACAGTTTTCCAGTTTCGGGTCGTGGCACCTGTGCCGAGTTTGTTTTCGAAAAATTTATTGCTGAGCTTCGAATCTGAGTATTTTCCGGAACAGTAAACAAAGACTTCCCGGCCAGAGATCGCAAACTTGTCCGGATTAAAATCAAAATTGGAGATTTTTTCGAGATTTTCCGGCGGGGGAGGTTCCTTGAGGAAAGTAAGGTGGAGACGGTCAATCTCTGAAATGTCCTTGCCGAAAAATGGATTTCTGTCCACAGTGTTCTGTAGCTCTTCAGCAGTACGAAGTATCACTGGCACTTCAAAACCAAATTCTTCCAGAATAGCCTGCTCTATTTGTTTTGAAATGTCACTGTGAACACTAACTTCCGGAGCTTTGAAAATAACATTCCCACTCTGAATATACGTGCTGACTTCGGAAAATTTGAGGTTTTCAAAGAGATCTCTTAAATCGGCCATCGGGATCTTTCTTTTCCCGCCAACATTAATGCCGCGAAGTATTGCTATAAGAATTGCCAAAATTCGTGTGTTTCAGTCCCAATTCATTTCGATGTATTTTCCAATCCTTTCCGTGAAAACCTTGGGTTTCTCAGCAAAGATCAGCTGCCCGAGTGCCTGTGAACGCTGCCGCAAATCGTCACTATATTCCTGGCTGAGCGCTTCGAGCACTTCCTTTTGCTTATTTTCCTTAAGCTCAAGGTCTCCCGATTTCAATTTTTCATTGAGTACTACCAGGTCGTGGTCATTTCCTAAGAGGTCGGCGAGATCGTGCACTTCAGACTGAAGTGTGCTGAAAAGCCCCGGCCAGAGATCTTCCAGCAGGCGGTAATGATACCAGAGGTATTTTACCCGTTTTCTCCATTCATGGTAGATCTTATCTTCGGGAGATTCGGCGGACCTGTGCATGGCTTTGTAGCCTCTTTTATAAACCCGCTCCACTCCGGGTAGACCCACCTGGAGGTCTTTCGATTTTACCGGCCATTTCTTAACGCTTTTCTGTGCCTTCTGAAGTTTCTCAACGACATATTTAGAAAAGAATTCCTGTTCTTTCAGTTTGGCTTCCATTTCGTCCCTTTCTTTTTCGATCTCCTTGATAACGGTGTTAAAAAAGAGGGCGTAGAGGTGATCTCCATAACGCGCGCGCAAGGCTTCAATGGTTTCAATATGGGCGGTAAGGTCCCGGATGGGGGAGAGATCTCTGCCCAGATCACGAAAATAGATGTTGATCTCCTTATAATCTTTTTCGCCCATTTCATCACGAACAAGACGCGCAAGGGCGCGGAGCTTTTTCAGACGTTTTCGAACATCGTGAACGGCTTCATGCACGTTCATCGTTTTCATCGATTCCAGGGAACCATCAATTTCTTCGATGGCCACCCGCTGAACGGTTTTTGGAAGACTTTCCTGTTTTTCCAGCTTATAACTCATTTCGGCTTTTCGCATTAAGATACCGAAATCATTCTATAGAAAAGGTTATGATTTTATTAAAAATCAGGACTTTATGTGATTGTTGCCGGTTTTTACCGATTTTCACGTAGCCATTCCTGTCTGTTGATCCTGAAGATCTTCGCCGGAACACCTTTATAGTTATCAAGGGTTTTTTCCAGGCCCATACCATTTTTCAGAGCGACTTTTTCTGAAGCTGAATTATCAACGTGAATGATAGAAATGAGCGATTGGGCAAAGTTATTCTGAAAAGCATAATCCCGGCATTTTATGGCGGCTTCGGAAGCATATCCTTTTCGCCAGAATTCCGGCAGGACAGAATAGCCTATTTCCAGCCTTTCGATGCCCTCCACCATTTGCACGAGTAATCCGCACTGGCCAATGAGTCGGCCGCTGTTCTTGTCTATCAGAACATTCATTCCCCCGAGGTCATTTTTATAGCGGAAGAAGACTTTTTCGAACCACTTGTTGCAATGCTTCTCCGGGCTCAAATGAACATCGAAGCCAAGGAATAAGGCAGCATTCTTATCCTGGAAGAGCGGAAGCCAGGAATCGAAATCGCTTTCCCGAAGCAATCGGAATTTGAGTCTTTCGGTTTCTTCGCCAACGAGTAAATATTTCATTTGCTGAAAATCTCAGGTGCGTCTGAATTCAGGATGAAGGTAAAAAAGATTTTTAAAATCTATTTCGCCGCGCTCTTGCTGCTGCTTTCAAGATCAACCACCACCTGGTGCCTCAACAGGTCTTCAAAGGTTTCACGCTCCCTTATCAGGTGTGCCTGGCCTTTGTACCACAGCACTTCGGCTGGACGATAGCGGCTGTTAAAATTGCTGGACATCGTAAAGGAATAGGCACCAGCATTGCTGAAGGCAAGAATATCCCCCTCGGTAATTTCCGAAATTCGCCTGTTGCTGGCAAAGGTATCGGTCTCGCAGATGTAACCAACTACCGAATAAAACCGTTCTTTTCCTGAGGGGTTGGAGATATTGTGGATCTCGTGGTGAGAACCGTAGAACATAGGTCGGATGAGGTGATTGAAACCTGTATCTACTCCGGCGAAAACCGTAGAAGTGGTTTGTTTGATCACATTTACCCTGGCAAGGAACTTTCCGGCTTCACTCACCAGGTACTTTCCGGGTTCGAAAGCGAGGGTGAGTTCACGACCGTATTCCTTGCAGAAATTTTTGAATCTGGCGGTTAGTTTTTCACCGAGTTCCTCGATGTCTGTCTCAATATCGTTGGGACGGTAAGGTACTTTGAAACCGCTTCCGAAGTCGATAAAATCGAGATTGGGAAAATGCATGGCCGCTTCAAAAAGGATCTCCGAAGCTCGAAGAAATACTTCAATATCGAGAATATCGCTGCCCGTATGCATGTGGATCCCATTGATGTTCATGCCGGTATTTTCAACGATGCGCAGCAGGTGCGGCATCTGGTGAATGGAAATTCCGAATTTCGAGTCCACATGACCCACAGATATCTTCGAATTGCCGCCCGCCATAATATGCGGATTTATCCTGATGCAGACGGGTACCTCGGCATGACGGGTACCGAACTGCTCAAGAATGCTAAGATTATCGATATTGATCTGGGCACCGAGTTTGGTCACTTCTTCGATCTCTTCCAACGAAACGCCGTTGGGAGTGTAGATGATCTTCGAAGGATCAACGCCGGCTTTTATACCGAGCTTTACCTCCTGGATAGAAACCGTATCGAGTCCGCAGCCAAGGGAATTGAGGAATTTCAGGATCGAAATATTCGAGAGGGCTTTCACGGCATAGTGAATGCGAAGGTCCTTGATCTTACCAAAGGCACCGGTCAACCGTTTGTACTGAGATTCGATCTTTTCGGCGTCATATACATATACCGGGCTTCCGAAGTCATTGGCTATCGCCAGCAGGTCTTGATTGTTCATAGGTAAGCTGCAATTTAAGGTGGTAAAAATACAGGAGAAACTTCAACTCCTGCAAGCTCAGGGTTCAAAAATAACCAATTCCTTCGATTTGTTATTTTTTCTGCGGAAGCTGTAGAAGAAATCTATTCCTGAACAACAGCGTTTCGGCTGTTCCTTTTCCTGATAAGGATCACGCCGAAAGCCAGCAATACTCCCGTCCCGGCCAAAGCAGCTCCTACCAGCGTGGCTGAGGTTAAGCCGAAACCCATTGCGATGGGAAGCCCCGCCAAATAAGCTCCGGAAGCATTTCCCATGTTGAAGGCGCTTTGATTCATCGAACTTCCCAACATCTCTGAACCTTTGGCCGAATTAATGACCGCCATTTGAATTGGCGTGGAAAGGCAAAAGGCAATGGTGCCAATGCTGAAGGTGAGAACCAGCACCATAATCTTGTTATCGGCGAGATAGGTGTTGGCGATAAGGGCGATCACCATGAGCGTAAGCGCGATGATCACTGCGTAAATGGGGGAGAATTTTTCGGCCATTTTGGCACCGATCAGATTTCCGACTACCAT
>JBAWAB010000150.1:0-4187 GCA_049589035.1 Salegentibacter sp. | reverse complement strand
CTGACTAAAATCCTTTTGAATCGATATGGTAACAGGTAATCAAGTGGTAATTACCTTATAAATGCTGTTGAAAGATCCTGGAGATCTCCTTGAGATAGGAAGCTTTGTTCATGCGCCAGTCGGAAATGTTTTTGGAAGATAAATGTTGCTGAATGCCCGCTGAATTTTTAAGAATGAAATAATCCTCGACCAGGTCGATCATCTGGTGATTTTCGAGATTTTCAAACCCGATGATCAGCTGGCTTAAAAATTCTAGCAGGGTTTGGCGGTTGACCTGTTTCGGTCTTTTAGCAGAGGTGTGTATCCATTCCAGTCGTTTCTTTTTAGGAATTGGCTGTAATAGAAGCAGGGATTGAAAGCTTTGATAAGACCCGTTCAAATAGTTCCGGCAAAAATCATTAAAAATATGCTCCTGCTGAAGCGCGGTTAATGAAATGGCTGTAAGATTATGATCTTGTAACTTCTTTGACTCATGGTTTACAAACGTGTAAACTTCCATGCCCTTTGAAGTATGCCTGATCCTTTTATTAAAAATGTGGAAGTATATGGCAGCTGCTGTAAGTATGGCGCAAAGCACATAAACAAAACTATATCCTATTTTTACCCAGAGGGGGAAGGGGTTCCCCCAGGCATAAAAAAGGACTAAGGAGGCAAAAATAAGAAAACAGGTCAAAAAAAGCTGGCCCAATTGTGAGTCTGTCTCTCGGAGCAGGGAATTCAAAAAGGCAATGGACTTTGCCCTCAACTGAAGTGTGAAAATCGCTACCCGCTCCAAAAACATACTATCTTTCTTACTATTAGGTGATTAAAGGTAGTAAAAAGGAAGGGTAAATTTATTGCGTAGTACCTTATATATGTACAATTTGAAATTGTCGTTTTTGAACGTTCTTCGCGCATTCGGACTTTAGAAACAATACGTTTTAGAAATATTCTCTTTTTTAGCGCGTGTTATATTTTAATGTGTCATTACACTTCCTTCTAAATTTGGATTTCTTTTCAATTTAATTAAGAGATTTTGATTTAATGACTACTAGAGAGTTTATTTTGAAGAAGATCCATATCATCGCCAAGTTTCTGATCAATTACCCGTGCATAAATTTGTGTTGTAGATAACTTAGTGTGTCCCAGGAGCTTAGAAACAGTTTCTATGGGAACTCCATTGGACAAGGTTATGGTAGTGGCAAAAGTATGCCTTGCAACATGGAAACTGAGCTTTTTTGGAATCTTGCATTGTTCTGCTATTTCCTTTAAATAGCTGTTCGTTTTTTGATTGCTGTAAACCGGCAAAAGAAATTCTGAAACCGGGGTCCGGTACTGCTCTAATAAATGTCGTGCTTTTTCCAAAAGAGGTATTTTCATGGAGATCTGACTTTTTTCCCGCCTGCAATAAATCCAATCCTTTCCATTAATACCTTTGATCAGGTTATCGGTAGTAAGATGTTTAACATCTATATAAGATAAGCCTGTATAGCAGGCAAAAAGAAAAATATCTTTTGTGGTTTCCAGGGTTGCACGGGAGAATCGGGTCTCTTCAATAAAATTTAGCTCTCTTTGGTTTAAATAAGCACGATCAAATTTTTCAAACTTCAATTTATAATTGCGACAAGGATCTTTGTCTAGCCAACCGAGTTTGATGGATAAGTTGGTAAGCTTCTTAAACCGTTCCATATGTTTCATCACTCCGTTATTGCTTAATTGCTTCTTACCTGATTTATTTTTTTGCCGTCGAAGAAATTTATCAAAACCAGTTACGAACTCATAGGAGATATTCTTTAGGTAAATGTCAGTAGCCTTGTGTTCGCTGGAAAGAAATTTCATTAAGTACTTTTCAGTAGAGCCATAATTCTTTAAAGTTCCTTGTTTGAGAACATCTTCCATAGAAGTTTTGTGATATTTGATGATATCCTTCAAAGATTTAAAGGTGGCATCAGCTCCCAGGAACCTTGATTTTATAGCCTGGGCAGTAATCACGCAATCTTCCTTTAGGAGGTCTTCATAACACTGGAGTAGTTTGGCATATTTAGCATCCAGATAATTATTTAATACAGTAGTCTCAGGATTTCGTCCTTTTATCCTGTGGGCCCTGTCATCCCAATTTTCCGGAGAACATTGTCTTCGTAAACTGATTTCTGCCCTACGGCCATTGATGGTAATTCGTGCGTAAATAGGAGCCAATCCATCTTTTTTCTTGGTCTCGTTAAGCCAAAAGAGGATGCGAAAAGTGGGTGTTGAATTCATAACCTTTGTTTTTAGGTAACCGATTTAACATTATTAACAGAAGTCAAATCACTCTAAAGCCCCAAGGCTAGGGAAAAGGTAAGAAAAAAAAGGTAACCGATTAGGTAACCGAATAGGTCACTTTTTAGTTGATATCAAATAAAAATAAATGACCTCCAGTTTCACTAAAGTACTGAAAATCATTTATTTAGGTTTTATTTGGTGCTGTTTGATTCAGCAAAAGTCGGGATGACAGGATTTGAACCTGCGACCCTACGCCCCCCAGACGTATACGCTACCAGACTGCGCCACATCCCGAATTATTATAGAACGCTCAGTGTATGTTTTTCAGGAAATCGCTTTTCAAAAAAGAAACTTCTTGTGGGCAGCCCGCCCTGAGCAAAGTCGAAGGGCTACATCCCGATTCAGGACTGCAAATTAAGCAGCTTATTTAGAATTTTCAAAGGGAATAAGAATTTTTTTCCCGCCTTTGAGTCTCTCGCTTTTCGCATAGATTTTTAAGTATCAGATTATCTTCAACTTAAATAAAAAAACCGGCAGTTTTCATAACTGCCGGTTTTATGATATCCTAAAAGAAGTGACTATTATTCAACAATCACAACGGGCATCACTACTACATCTCCATTAGCATCGGTGATTGGCAGGTCTAGACCGTTGGTACCGTTAAATTCATATTCTTGTTGTACACCGGTGTCGTTATGCAACATTACCCACACAGTATCTCCCACGTTTACATTGGAAGAATCTTTAAAGCTGATTTCCACATTGTCGGTAGTTCCGGCGTCAAGGTAAACAGGCTCAGAAATGATCTCGGGAACCTGTGGTGCTCCGTCACCGTTATCGGCATGTACTACCACCCATCCGGCTTCGTCAAGAGTAATGGAACCTACACTCAGTTTTCCGTCGGTTAAAGCCTGGTCATTTACTGTAATACTTCCGGTGATATCAGATGTGGTAACATCGGTTATATTTACAGGAGTCACGACGATGTCACCGTTCTCATCCTTGATAGGACTATCAATTCCGTTTCCGGAACCATCAAATTCATACTCTCCTGCAGTTCCTGTATCGGTATGAAGCATCACCCAAACAGTGTCTCCGGTATTTACATCGGCTGATTCTTTCAGAGGAACTTCTACGTTCGTATAATCTCCTGCCTGCAGGTAAACTGGTTGAGAAATGATCTCGGGCACCTGTGGTCCATCGTTACCATTGTCGGCATGGATTACTACCCATCCCGCCTGGTCAAGGCTAATTGAACCTACAGATACATGATTGTTGGTAAGCACCTGATCGTCTACGCTAAGGCTTCCCATAGGATTGCCGGCAGCGCTTATTATGATGGAAGTCATTACAATATCTCCATTCATGTCAGTGATGGGACCGTCCAGTCCGTTAGAACCATCAAATTCATATTCACCTTCAGTTCCGTTATCGGTGTGTAGCATTACCCAAACGGTATCTCCGGCATTGACGTTCGCGTCATCTTTCAGCGGAACTTCCACATTGTCGTGGCTCCCGGCTTCCAGGTATACAGGTTCCGAAATAATATCCGGAACTACAGGTCCGCCATCGCCATTATCGGCGTGCACTACCACATAGCCTGCCTGGTCAAGAGTAATATTTCCCACGGTAAGGCTGTTATCCACAACCGCTTGGTCAGTTACAGTAAGCGAACCGGTTGGTTCAGGAGACATCACCTCTACGGTAAAAGCTTTAGTCACCACATTACCGTTGTCTACTATAGGCGCATCGAGTCCGTTAGAACCGTCGAACTCATAAGTTCCAATCTGGCCATCATCGGTGTGCAACATCACCCAAAGAGTTTCCCCGTCGCTCACTTCAACTCCATCCTTGAGCTGAATCATAACGTCGGAATTCTCCCCGGCCTGAACCATTTTAGGTTCTGAAATGATGTCCGGTACCATAGGTCCGCCATCACCATTATC
>JBAWAB010000149.1:0-13692 GCA_049589035.1 Salegentibacter sp. | reverse complement strand
ACCACTCCCATAAGAGAGATAACCATAAGTATTTTTCTAATGTACATTGTTGATCAATTGATATAATATTTCGTCCTGGTAAGTTCCGTTTACCAGATTCCATTCCTTTTTAACGCCGATCTTTTCGAAACCGTGTTTCTCGAAAAGCTTAATACTCCCGGAGTTACTTGCAGCTACATTCGCATAAACCTGGTGTAATGCCAGATGCGTAAAGCAATACTTGCATATAAGCGAGAGGCTTTCGGCGCCGTAGCCTTTGCTGCGGTCGGCAGGATCGGCAATGACAATGCCCAGTGCGGCACGGCGATCTTTGGGCTCAAGGTCAAAGACATCTATCAAACCGAGTGTCTTTTGATCATAATCGCTTATTACCAAACGCAATTGTTTCACCTCGTAAACATCCCGGTGAGAATTCTGCAGATATTTCTTGATCAAAAACCGCGAATAAGGAGTTTGGGTGGCACTAAGCTCCCAAAGGTCTTCCTGATTCTCGATTTGATGAACAAAATCAAGATCCTCCGGCTCCAGCGCCCTCAGATATATTTTTTCTCCCCGTAAGGTTAGCATTCAATTTCTCCTTTAAAAACCTGTTCTGCGGGTCCTGTGAGCCACACATCGGTATAATGGTTATCACCTTTTACAAACGACACCTTCAGTTCGCCGCCGGGAGCGATCAGTTTCACTTCATTGTTCACAGCCCTTCCTGAAGAATGTGCCGCAATAGCCACTGCAGTGACCCCGGTTCCGCAGGAAAGTGTTTCATCTTCTACCCCTCTTTCGTAGGTACGAACAATGAAAACATCTTCTTCTTCGCTTTCCACGAAATTCACGTTAGTACCGCCATTCTTATAGTCTTCGGAATAGCGCACCGCCGCACCTTCCTTCTTCACGTCAATGTCCTTTACGTTTTTCGTAAAAATAATATGATGCGGAGAACCCGTATTCAGAAAAGAAATATTTCCAGATTGATCCACCTTCTCCACGTTTTGCATCTGCAGGCTTACCAGTCCATCTTTTACTGTGGCTTTATGAGGCCCGTCTACCGCGGTGAAAGAAGCTTCATTTTCAATGAGCCCAAGGAATTTGGCAAAAGCCACCAAACAGCGGCCGCCGTTCCCGCACATACTGCTCTCATTGCCATCGGCATTAAAGTACACCATTTTAAAGTCGTCTCCGTCAACTTCGGATTCTTCCAGCAAAATAAGCCCATCAGCTCCAATCCCAAACTTACGATCACAAAGCTTTTGGACCAGTTTGGTATTATTTTTGGATAGAACCTGCCGGCGATTATCGATCATTACAAAGTCGTTACCCGTGCCCTGGTACTTATAAAAAGTAACTTTCATCATTCCATTTTTAAGAGGCACAAATATACAACAAAGCAGAGGATTTTGCCGGTGTTAAATGGTCGTTAATCCTGAAAAGAACGAACCGAAAAACTTTTAATTTTACTCAGTATTAACCTCATAAATCTTACACAGAAAATGAAAAAATTAGCAAGTTTGCTGATAGTCTCAGTTCTTGGCGGAGCATTGACTTTAGGCAGTTACAAGCTATTTTTTGAAGATCAGCACGAGGCCTTTTTACCCCAGGATTCTTCAAAAGTAAACAATGTTATTCCCGCCAACCTCAGTACCCGCAGTTACGGCACCAATCCCGACTTCACCGAAGCCGCTGAAAAAACGGTACACGCGGTGGTCCACGTAAAAAACATTACCGTCTTTAAGGGCCCGCGGAATATTTGGGAATACTATTATGGCCAAGAGCAGGGCGGAAAAGCGCTTCGCGGAATAGGTTCCGGAGTGATCATTACCCCCGATGGCTATATAGTCACCAATAACCACGTAATTGAAGGTGCCAACGAACTTGAAGTAACCCTGAACGACAATCGGACGTACCAGGCGAAGGTGATAGGATCTGATCCTGTTTCGGATATCGCCCTTATAAAAATAGATGCGGAAAACCTGGAATACATTCCTTTCGGCGATTCCGATAACACGCGACTTGGAGAGTGGGTTTTGGCCGTAGGGAATCCCTTCAACCTGAAATCGACAGTAACAGCAGGAATTATTAGCGCCAAAGCTCGGGATTTAAATTCGAGTGATAACACCCCTCAATCTTTCATCCAGACAGATGCCGCCATTAATCCCGGAAACAGCGGGGGCGCATTGGTGAACATCAATGGAGAACTCATAGGAATAAATACCGCGATCACTTCACAAACGGGCAGTTATATAGGTTATGCTTTCGCTATCCCCTCCAACAATGCCCGAAAGATTGTTGAAGATATTATGGAATATGGCGATGTACAGCAAGGAATCCTTGGAATCCGTGGCGGCAGCGTAACTCCCGAAGCGATGAAAGAATTCGCTTTGAACACGGCACAGGGTGTAATTGTTGCAGATGTGACCAAAGGAAGTGGCGCCGAGAAAGCCGGCATCCAGCAAGGAGATGTGATCAAACAACTGGACCAGGTTGAAATCAGGAAATTCTCAGATCTCGCGGGCTACATCAATACCAAGCGTCCAAATGAAGAAGTAAAGGTTAAGCTGCTGCGAGACGGAGAAGAACAGGAATACACTGTGAAACTTACTAAACTTGAGACCTATCCCATCCAGGCGATCGGACTTGAAGTCGCTAATGCTTCTTCAGATGAACTGGAAGAGTTCAACACCGGCCACGGAGTAAGGATCAGCCGAACTTTAGAAAAAAACCTTCCGGCAGAAGAATTGATCGGAAATATTATCACCGAGATCGACAATCAGGCCGTAAACAATATTCGCGACGTACAGCGGATCATGGCGAAACGAAGCCAGGCCGAGCCTATTGTAGTCACTTTTGTAGATAAGAACGGGCAAAAGCAACGGCTTGTCTGGAGATAAAAGAACCGAAAATCGACAAAAAGACTCCTTTTATTGAGGAGTCTTTTTTTGCGCAAATTTCTTTTACGAAAACGTTTGAAATATATACTTTTGCGCCATCTTAACAAACAACATAACGAGTAATGAGCTTTAATAAAGTTTACGAAAAGGAGCTTGCTTTCCAGGCCGACCGCCGCAGAGCAACGGTAGAATTCATTAAGATCGTGAGTGATCTTTGGTACGACAAATCAATAGAACTGGTGCTCTTCCGCAACCAGTTGATCAACCGGAATGTGAGCGATATTTTGAACCTGCATGAGTATGCAGGCGAATTTGTACAAAAACCCATTTCTATTTTCGATTCGGTGGAAATCGCCAAAGCCATTGGAGATCTTGACCTTCCGCCAGCCAAACTCGATATTGGCAAACTCACCTATGAATACCATCTGGAAGATTCGGAATACAACAATGCCATGGCCTTTGTTGCCGACAAACTGAAAGATGCAAAGAAAAACGGCAGCGTTACTCCCAAAGACGTGGTACTTTATGGCTTCGGAAGAATTGGAAGGCTTCTGGCAAGAGAGCTCATGACCAGGACCGGGCAGGGCAATCAGCTACGGCTTCGTGCCATTGTTACCCGCGGAAAGGTAGACAGAAGTGTGCTGGAGAAAAGAGCTTCCCTGTTGCGAAATGATTCTGTTCACGGAGATTTTTCAGGTACCGTGAGCATCAATGAAGAGGTTTCCGCTTTAATTATCAATGGTACTACGGTACACGTGATCTCAGCCAATCAACCCGAAGATATTGATTATACTGCCTATGGCATTGAAGATGCGCTCATTATCGACAACACCGGAGCCTTCAGAGACAAAGAGGCCCTGGAAAGACATCTTTCGGCAAAAGGAGCGGCAAAGGTATTATTGACAGCCCCGGGAAAAGGAGTTCCCAACATCGTGCACGGGGTGAATCACAAGGAATACAGCCCCGATGAAATTTCAGTATTCTCGGCAGCTTCCTGTACCACCAACGCAATCACTCCCGTTCTTAAGGCCATCGAGGATTCACTTGGCGTGGTTCATGGCCATCTTGAGACGATCCATGCCTATACGAATGACCAAAACCTGGTAGACAACATGCACAATAAATACCGCAGAGGTCGTGCAGCGGGGCTCAATATGGTAATCACCGAAACCGGAGCCGGTAAGGCAGTAGCCAAAGCTTTGCCCGTTTTTGAGGGTAAACTCACCTCCAATGCCATTCGGGTGCCTGTTCCCAACGGTTCTTTAGCGATCCTGAACCTGGAGGTAGAGCGGGAAACTTCCCTGGAAGGCGTAAATAGTATTCTAAAGAAATACGCTCTCGAAGGCGACCTGGTAGAACAAATAAAATATTCTCTGGACAACGAGCTTGTTTCGACTGATATTATTGGTTCTTCGGCACCTTCTATTTATGACAGCAAAGCAACGATCGTTTCGGACAACGGCAAAAACATCATTCTTTATATCTGGTACGATAATGAATACGGATATAGTCAGCAGGTGATCAGATTGGCCAAATACGTCGCAAAGGTGAGAAGATATACCTATTATTAATATTATTCAAGCTGTCCGGAAATTCCGACAAACTAAACCACGGTTTCCGGACAGCTTCTTTATTTCAACACTTCACGAAATCGGGGAAGATATAATATTCTGAGGAAAACAGCCCTGATCTTTTTCTTCGGAAGAGATTTCCCATATTATTATCCTTCAGGAAAAGAAGCTTTCCTTTTTCCAAAAATTCTGGCAGAGTTCATCAGGAGTTATTAAATTTGCATTGAGAAAAAAAGGCTGGTTCTCCTGCTTTTCAAAAACTTCGGAAGGAGAAATTACGAGAGCAGAGTTCAGTCACATTGAATAAATTTTCATCTTTATAAAGAAATAAGATAAAGGCATTTTCAGAAGATGTTGATAAAAACATCAATTTCAAGGATGCCGTAGAACAAAGCAAGAACCCGGAAGAATAACCTCCCCCCTCCCGGAGAATTTCCATAAAAATCAGATAACGGCAATAAGTCGGTAACAGAGGCGTTGTCCTTGGTAAATTAAACCCTAAGTAATGAAGAAAGCTATTTTTACCTTTTTATTTTTTACCGCGATTTTCTTTCAGGCCGCGGCCCAGCAAGATACGATCAGCTCAGAGAATCCCGTACAAAGTCAATTTCAGGATTTAATCGAATCCTCTAACAATTACCAGGGCTATAAAGTGGTAGACTATGATGCGCTTATCAAACTCCGCAATAACACCAACCAGTATGTGCAGCAGCTCAAAGATGAGATCGTCAGTAAGAATAATACTTTAGACAGTCAGAATCAGAAAATAAACGATCTTCAGGACGAGTTGGCAGCAACCAAGGAAAACCTGCAAAAGGTAACTGAAGAAAAAGACGCGATAAAGTTCCTCGGAATGCCTTTTAGCAAAGGCAGCTATATGGCGATGATGTGGGGAATCGTCGCTTTGCTGGTGGTTGCCCTTTTATTTTTCATCTATCGTTACAAGAGCTCAAACGCAACCACGAAAGAAGCCAATCAGAGATTGAGAGAAACCGAGAAAGAATTTGATGCCTACCGGGCCAAAGCTCTCGAGAAAGAGCAACGTCTGGGAAGGCAACTGCAGGATGAAAGGAATAAGGCTAATAATTAAGAAGTTCTCCCTTACGATCCTCAATTTTACACTCTCAAAAAAGAACAAGCAAAAATGCGTATTGACATAATTACTGTCGTTCCCGATCTTTTAAAAAGTCCTTTTGAAGCATCTATTCTGAAGAGAGCGATCGAGAAAGGAATGGTAGAAATACACCTTCACAATCTACGCGATTATGTAACCGATAATTACCGGCAGGTGGATGATTACCAGTTTGGTGGCGGTGCCGGAATGGTGATGATGGTAGAGCCTATCGATAAATGTATCTCGCAGCTGAAGAGCGAACGCGAATATGACGAGATCATATATATGACGCCTGATGGCGAGCGGCTAACCCAGAAAACCGCCAATACACTGTCCCTTCGTGAAAATATTATTATTCTGTGTGGCCATTACAAAGGCGTCGATCAAAGGGTGCGCGATCATTTCATCACCAGGGAAATTTCAATAGGCGATTATGTACTGTCTGGAGGTGAACTTGGTGCGGCCGTACTATGTGATGCCGTAATAAGGCTTATTCCGGGCGTATTGGGAAATGAAACTTCGGCACTCACCGATTCTTTTCAGGACAACCTACTCGCTCCTCCGGTTTATACCCGACCTGCGGAATACAAAGGCTGGAAAGTGCCCGAGATACTTACTTCAGGCAACTTTCCGAAGATAGAAGAATGGCGAGAAGACCAGGCCTACCAACGCACGAAAGCCCTTCGCCCCGACCTGCTGGAAGAGGATGAAAAATAAAGGAATTTCTGCCTTGTAAATAAAGAATTAATTTCTAATTTTGCACTCATTCTGAAATAACCTCTGGCGAGAACCGTGAATGTTGTTCCAGTTTTATTTTTAAACTATCAATTATGGAATCGTTAATCCAATACGTCCAAGACGAATTCGTTGCCAAGAAAGATCTTCCTCAGTTTTCTGCTGGAGATACCATCACCGTTTATTACGAAATTAAAGAGGGGCAAAAAACCCGTACTCAGTTCTTCAGAGGAGTTGTAATCCAGAAGAGAGGAACCGGAGCTTCACAAACTTTCACCATCAGAAAGATGAGTGGAACTGTTGGAGTTGAACGTATTTTCCCTGTGAACCTCCCTGCAATTCAAAAAATTGAGGTGAACAAACGAGGAAAAGTAAGAAGAGCCCGTATCTATTACTTCAGAGGTCTTACTGGTAAAAAAGCCCGTATTAAAGAAGCGATTAGAAAATAATCTTCTATTCAATATAATGAAGCCCCGCCTGCCAGCGGGGCTTTTTTAATACCCTGATTTTCAACTAAAAAAAAGTTAAATTTCTTTCAAAAAAGGATTCTTTGAACTATATTTATTAGTGGAATTTGAGACCTGAAGAGATGACAAAAGGATTCTCCCGGGCGAAGAAATTTCTGTAAAGTACAAGATCTTTACATAGGTTGTTATCTTCTATATAACGCTCATTTTTTGCCAGGTCAAAAATAGTTTGAAAGATAACAACTAATTTTGAAGCGGTTTATGACCATCCAGGGTCTTAGAACGTTTCAGGTGAGATAACACACACTGGGAGTTATTCCCTTTAGGATGTTTAAAGTTCAGTGATAACGTGTTATTTCAGTAGAAGCCATTTCATTTTAGAAACTAAGATGAAATGGCTTTTTTATTGGTTTAAATTTAAGCAGATCTTAAGAAGCTTTATCCTTTCCGCAGCTATGAAAAAAGCCTGAAAAACCTTATATTGCGCGAGACTCGATGCCCCTGTAGAACGGGGCTTTGTTGAGTGTTTACAGCTCAGGAAAAACAAATCACGAAATAACCAAAACAATGACACAGAAATCTAAGATTGTCTATACCAAAACTGATGAGGCGCCGGCTCTGGCTACTTATTCCCTACTCCCAATTGTTCAGAAATATACAACCGCAGCAAGCGTTGACCTTGAAACCAGGGATATCTCCCTTGCAGGAAGAATCCTGGCCCAGTTTCCCGAATACCTGAAACCAGAACAAAAGGTGAACGATGCTCTTGCTGAACTTGGAGAGCTTGCTAAAAAACCGGAAGCCAATATCATCAAACTTCCCAACATCAGTGCTTCTATTCCTCAGCTAAAAGCAGCTATCAAGGAATTGCAAAGCAAGGGGTATGACCTTCCCGATTATCCGGATGATCCACAGAACGAAGACGAAAAGAAGATCAAAAATACTTATGACAAAGTAAAAGGTAGTGCCGTGAACCCCGTGCTGAGAGAAGGGAATTCGGACCGCCGCGCTCCTAAAGCGGTGAAGGAATTTGCCAGAAAACATCCGCATTCTATGGGAGAATGGAGTTCAGACTCCAAAACGCATGTGGCTACCATGCAAAGCGGAGATTTCCGTGCTAATGAAAAATCGGTAACTATTTCTGAAGAAGGTGACGTGAAGATCGAATTTACTTCTACTTCAGGAGAAAAAACGATTCTTAAAGATAACCTTCACCTTTTGAAAGGAGAAATCGCCGATGCGACGGTGATGAGCAAAAAGGCGCTTGTAAAATTCCTCCAGGAGCAAGTGCAGGATGCTAAGGATAAAGGCGTGCTCTTCTCCCTTCACATGAAGGCAACAATGATGAAGGTTTCAGACCCTATTATTTTTGGCCATGCTGTAAAAGTATTTTTTAAAGATGTTTTTGAGAAGTACGGAAATGAACTCAAGGAAGCAGGAGCCGATCCTAACAGCGGACTTGGAGATGTGTTGAACGCCCTTGACAATCTTCCTGCTGAGAAAAAGAAACAGGTTGAAGCTGATATCAAAGCCGATCTTGAAAATGGACCTGACCTGGCCATGGTGAATTCTGATAAAGGAATCACCAACCTGCATGTGCCAAGCGATATTATCATTGATGCTTCTATGCCAGCCATGATCAGGACTTCCGGCCAAATGTGGAATGCTGAAGGGAATACTCAGGATACAAAAGCCGTAATTCCGGATAGCAGCTATGCCGGTGTATATGACGCTACTATAGAATTCTGTAAAAAACACGGTGCTTTCGACCCTACTACTATGGGAACTGTTCCTAACGTAGGATTGATGGCGCAAAAAGCCGAAGAATATGGTTCTCATGACAAAACATTTGAAATTCAGGGGGACGGAACTGTAAGGGTAATCGACTCTAATGGAAATACACTTCTGGAACATCAAGTAGAAAAAGGAGATATCTGGAGAATGTGCCAGGTGAAAGACGCTCCTGTTCAGGACTGGGTCAAGCTGGCTGTAAACAGAGCCCGTGCCACAGGAATGCCTACTGTTTTCTGGCTGGATAAAGACCGTGCCCATGACGCAGAGTTGATCAAAAAAGTAAACCAATACCTTCCGCAACACGATACCGAAGGGCTTGATATCAGGATCATGTCTCCTGTTGAAGCTACCGAATTCACTCTTGAACGCGTGAAAGATGGGAAGGATACCATCTCGGTAACCGGAAACGTGCTTCGGGATTATCTTACCGATCTTTTCCCGATCCTGGAACTGGGAACCAGTGCCAAGATGCTTTCGATTGTTCCTTTGATGAATGGCGGGGGATTATTCGAAACAGGTGCCGGTGGCTCTGCTCCAAAACACGTGCAGCAGTTCCTGAAAGAAGGTCACCTGAGATGGGACTCACTTGGCGAATTTCTGGCTCTGGCCGTTTCGCTGGAATACCTGGGAGAGAAATACGACAACGAAAAAGCGCTTCTTCTTGCCGAAACCTTAGACACCGCCACCGAAAAATTCCTTGACAACGGAAAATCTCCTTCCCGTAAGGTGAATGAACTTGACAACCGTGGCAGCCATTTCTTTCTGGCACTTTACTGGGCCGAAGCATTGGCAGCACAAGATAAAGATGCCGAACTAAAAGAATATTTCACTCCACTTGCCAAACAATTGGAAGAAAACAAGGACAAAATTCTTGAGGAATTACTTGCAGCCCAAGGGTCGCCAGAAGATATCGGCGGCTACTATAAACCTGAGGAAGAAAAGGTGAAAAAAGCAATGAGGCCCAGCGCCACGCTTAACTCCATTATCGCTTAATTTCAGCTTTTCCGAAGATGAATTTTACAAAGCTGCCGGCAAACCGGCAGCTTTTTCATTTACCCGCAGAACATCTGAAATCTCGAATTTCAGAAAAAAACCTGCCTGTCATGGGCTTTACAATTAGACTTAACTAATGTATATTTACCTAAAAAATTGAAGATCAGCCGGGCATTCCTTTTTTCAGTCCTTTTCTTATGCAATGCCCTGTGGCAACTTCATGCTCAGGGAAATTTTACTCTGAACGGAACCATTACCGATGCTTCAAGCAACGAAACCCTGATTGGGGTGAATGTAATCATTCCGCAGCTCAGCAAGGGCGTGGTCACCAATGAATACGGGTTTTACTCTATAAAATTACCCGAGGGAAAATTTGAAGTAGAAATTTCCTACCTGGGTTATCAAAGCATCACGAAAGAAATTGAGATCACTTCAGACAGCCATCTCAATTTCCGGCTTTCCGAAACTTCTGAACTCCTGGATGAAGTAGTGATCGATCAGAATGTGGAAAAGCTGAATATCAAGAGTCCGCAGATGAGCCTGAATAAACTTTCTATCAAGACCATCCGCCAGCTGCCGGTAATTTTCGGGGAAGTTGATGTGGTACGCTCCCTGTTACTTTTACCGGGTGTTTCCAATGCGGGCGAAGGATCTTCAGGTTTCAATGTGAGAGGCGGTGCGGTAGACCAAAACCTGATCCTGCTGGACGAAGCTACCATATTCAATTCTTCGCACCTCTTCGGGCTTTTCTCCGTCTTTAACCCAGATGCCATCAAGGATTTGACACTTTACAAAGGTGGAATTCCGGCGAAATACGGCGGAAGGGTATCCTCTGTATTGGATATTTATCAGCGTGACGGCAACAGCAAAGAATTTAAGGCGCAGGGTGGAATTGGTGTTATTTCAAGCCGCCTTCTGGCCGAAGGACCTATCGTAAAAGACAAAGGTTCTTTCCTGGTTGGCGCCCGTAGTTCTTATGCTCATTTATTTCTGAAGCTTACGGACAACAAGAATTCAGCCTATTTCTACGATCTCAACACAAAACTGAGCTATAGGCTTAACGAGGACAATAAAATTCTAATGTCTGGCTACTTCGGAAGAGACGTGTTCAGTATGAACCAGAACTTCAGAAACACCTATGGGAATGCCGTCCTGAACCTGAGGTGGAATCATGTATTTTCTGATGATATCTTCACGAATCTTTCGGTGATCTACAGCGATTATTATTACGGGCTAAGGCTGGACTTCGTCGGATTTGACTGGAACAGCGGCATTAAAAATCTTAACCTTAAGTATGATTTCGACCATTATATTACCGATTCCTTTAAGCTGAAATACGGCCTTCACAACACTTATTATGAATTTAATCCTGGTGAAATCAAGCCTGTAAATCAGGAATCAGGAATAAACTATTTCAAACTCACAAATAAATACGCGTTAGAAAGTGCCGCCTACATCTCTGCCGAGCATAACCTTACAGAGCATCTCTCCGCAGAATACGGCCTCCGCTACAGTGGTTTTTTCAGATTAGGGCAAGATTCCTTAAATACCTATGAAAATGATCGGGCTGTTTTTTATAATGAAGATCTGGACATTTATGAGGAAGCCACTCCCATTGGAAGTGAGCACTATGACAGGGGAAAAATCCTCAAATATTTCGGGAATTTCGAGCCACGTCTCTCCCTTAGCTACAGCTTCAATGAAAATAAATCGGTAAAGCTTAGTTACAACCGCATGGTGCAGTACCTTCATCTTCTCTCCAATACCAGTTCACCTACTCCCCTTGATGTTTGGGCACCAAGCGGAAAATTCCTGCAGCCGCAGCTTCTTGATCAGGTCGCTTTTGGGTATTTTATGAATACTTCTGATGATGCTTATTCCCTGGAGGCAGAAACTTTTTACAAGCAGGTGAAGAATCGCCTGGATTATATAGATGGTGCCGATCTTATTGCTAATAATGCGATCGAACGGGTGGTACTTCCCGGAAAAGCCCGAGCCTACGGCCTCGAACTATTATTGCGCAAGAATGAGGGCCGCCTGACCGGCTGGATCGCCTACACGCTGTCGAAGTCGGAACAAAAAACGCCCGGCAGAACTCCTGTTGAAAGCGGAATCAAAAATGGCCAATGGTATAATTCAGCTTATGATAAAACGCATGATTTTAGTATTACGGCCAGCTATGACCTGAATAAAAAATGGCAATTCAATGCCAATTTCATATTTCAGACGGGATTGCCTACCACCTTTCCGACAGGCCAGTATGAATACGAAGGCTTGACGATACCCGTCTATGCTGAAAGAAATGCCAACAGACTACCGGCTTACCACCGGCTGGACATTTCAGCAAATTATATTCCGAAGCCAGAAAAAAATGGTTACCGTTCTTCCTGGAATTTCGGAATCTTTAATGTGTACAACAGGCACAATGCCTATTCCATTAATTTCAGAGAAAATTCCGACACGGGAAATAATGAAGCCGTGAGATTATCCATTTTTGGCATCATTCCTTCAGTAACCTATAACTTTAGCTTTTAATCTGATGAAAAGTCTGCGTCCCATATTGCTCATAATATCTCTGCTGCTGATTTCCTGCGAAGAAGTAGTGAAGGTAGACCTGGAACAAAGCGAACCCAGGCTGGTGGTAGAAGCTTCGATAAACTGGGAAAAGGGCACCACCGGAAATAATCAAAAAATAAGGCTAACCACTACCGTTCCCTTTTATGCCGAAGAAACCGAGCCGGTCACCAATGCTGCCGTAAAGATCACTTCGGAAGATGGGCGCGAGTTTCCTTTTGTACACGAGTCAGGCGGATATTATGTTACCAATGATTTTAGACCGCAGGTGGGAACTACCTATAAATTGACTATTTTCTACAACGATGAAGTCTATACCGCATCCGAAACGATGGTTCCAGTTGTAGATATTGATCATATAGAGCAAAGCAAAACAGGCGGATTTGGAGGAGAAGATTATGAGATCAAAGCATTTTATGAAGATCCCGCCGGAGAGTCTAACTATTATCTTTTTATCTTTAGAACTGATAAGTCAACTCTGGAGGTTTACAAGGATGAGTTCACTGACGGAAATGAGATCTTCGGATATTTTTCAAATGAGAACCTGGAAGCAGGCGACGAAGTAATTATCGAAATGGCTGGAATATCAAAAGCCTATTATCAATACCTCTTCGTACTGCGGACGCAGATAGGGAACAGTGGCGGAGGGCCGTTTGAAACGCAGCCGGCAACCGTAAAAGGCAACATTGTGAACGAAACAAATAAAGAGAATTTTGCTTTCGGTTACTTCAGGCTTTCTCAAAAGACAAACACTAAGTATACCATTGAATAAAACATCAAACAATGCCACAAAAACATACCAATAAGGAAGTGCTTGTGAAGGGATTAAAATTCCTTGCCGGCGCACTACCTCTCGCATTTATAGGTCCGTCTATTCTATTCAGTGCCTTTAAGAACCAGGACCACCCTTACTATATACCAGTTCTTATCCTGGGCATTATAGCCTGTGGAGCATCAATTTTTTTGATGTTCAAAGGCATCAACACCATCGTAAAGTCACTTTTTGATTAGAGCTTCGGCCCTCCCCCTCCGCCAAGGAGTGAATTTTCCGTCTTCCTGAAGAAAGATTCCGATAAATAGGCCCTCCCGTCCGCCCTGGGGCAGACTTCCCCTCCCTTTTGGGAGGGGGGCTAAAATTATTTCCCTATTCAGCTTCCTGTTGCAGCACACAGAAACTCCCCGCCTTTCCAAGGAGAGGAAGCGGTAGGGAAGCAAAAGGTTTGAACCTCCCCCACCAGCATCTCCAGGTTTCATTTTACTGCATAAAAAAAGCCTCTACATAGCTGTGAAGGCTGTTAAAAAACAAGCCTGTCTGCAGGCTCGTCTACCAGAAGCAGGCGCAGGGCGCCAATCCTTTCATCCTGTTTGAAACAGGCCAGGACACTCCCTGAAAAAACATCTATAAACAAAAAAAGCACCTATCTTTCGATAAGTGCTTTTCAAAAACAAGGCGGCGACATACTCTCCCACAAGATAGCAGTACCATCTGCGCTAACGGGCTTAACTTCTCTGTTCGGAATGGGAAGAGGTGAGCCCCGTCGCTATAACCACCTTAAATCGTT
>JBAWAB010000148.1:0-2736 GCA_049589035.1 Salegentibacter sp. | reverse complement strand
GACCCAGATATTGATTGATCTCAAAGTAAAGAACTCCGTTTTCTCTCAATGCCTGCTGCGCTAATTTCGCAATTTTATTATAGAACACTAAGGGATTTTCGTCTTTTACATAAAGGGCGCCCTGCGGTTCAAAATTGAGCACATTCTTGTGCATTTCCTTCTTCTCAAGCTCCCGAACGTAAGGCGGATTGGAGACAATCACATCGAATTGTTCAGCAAGGGAATCCAGTTTCAGAACATCGGCCTGGATAAAATTCACCTTCACCCCATTCTCTTCGGAATTTTGCCGGGCTATTTTTAAAGCTGCTTCCGAAATATCTATCGCGAACACTTCAGCCTGCGGCAAATTCTTCGCAAGGCTTACGGCAATACAGCCGCTGCCTGTGCCGATATCCAGTATTTTGAGCTCTTTTTTTTCTGAAGAAGAATCATCGAGGATCCACTGTACCAGCTCCTCGGTTTCCGGCCGCGGAATAAGCACGTTTGTATTTACCCAGAACTTCAAACCGAAAAATTCGGTCTCGCCAATTATGTGCTGCACCGGCTCGTGCTGCTTCAGCCTCTCCAAAGCATCTTCAAAACGACCAATTTCGGCTTCAGCAGTCATGAGATTTGGATCCAGAGCCAACTCGAGCCGGGACATTCCGAGGAAAGCTTCCGCCAGTAAATAAAAAAAGGAATTGATCTCCTCCCGGGGATACTCCTCCTTTAATTCTTCCAAAAAATTATTTTTAATATCCGATACCAGCATCCACTAATCTAAATACTACTTACTTAATTCTCAATACTTCTTTACAGATCCTTCAGCATCCATACGGTACAATTATAATGTCCCGTATCGCCCATAGGTTTTTCAAGAGATTCAAAACCAGTTCTCTTATACAATTTGCGGGCGTGCTCCATATATGGCAATGTTTCAATATAACATTGGGAGAAACCTTCGGCTTTTGCAAACTTCAGGCAAGTATCCATCATTTGCGCGCCCAGACCTTTTCCCCTGGCTTCAGGAAGGAAATACATTTTCTGAAGCTCACAAATTTTCTCTTCGTGCCCCGGAAGAGGCGCAATCCCGGCACCGCCGATGACCTTTCCATTTTCTTCCACTACAAAATAATCCATCCGCGGGTGCTCATAGGTTTTGCACATATCATCGAGAGCTTTGTCCTCATAGGCAGTTCCTACCTTGGGCACGCCCATTTCGACTAAAACTGATCTCACTACCTCCGCAACCTGCTCATTGTCTTCGGGTTGAATTTCCCTGATTTTCAAAGTATTCATTCTGTTAATTAATCCTATTTTTGTGGAGGTGAAGATACACGAAAAATATATAAAAAGGTGCATAGAGCTGGCCCGAAACGGCCTTGGAAAAACCTATCCCAACCCGATGGTAGGCAGCGTGATTGTTCACGAAGACCGCATTATTGGCGAAGGCTGGCACCGGAAAGCCGGGGAGGCGCATGCCGAGGTAAACGCCATCAATTCGGTCAAAGATCCGTCGCTTTTATCCAAAGCTACGATCTATGTGAGTCTGGAGCCTTGCAGCCACTATGGAAAGACTCCTCCCTGCAGTGATCTTATCGTGGCAAAGGGAATAAAAAAAGTAGTGATTGGCACCATAGACCCTTTTTCAGAAGTTGCCGGAAAAGGAGTGAAAAAACTGATGGACTCCGGCTGTGAGGTAAGAGTAGGCATCCTGGAAGAGGAATGCCAGGAGCTCAATAAACGCTTTTTCACCTATCACCTTGAGGACCGGCCGTACATCATTCTAAAATGGGCGCAATCTGAAGATGGCTTTCTGGCTCCCACGAGCAAAGTGGAGAGAAATCCGGTGTGGATCACCAATATCTATTCGCGCCAACAGGTTCACAAATGGCGCGCCGAAGAACAGGCCATCATGGTAGGCACCACTACGGCGGTAGCCGATAATCCCAAGCTGAACACCAGGCTTTGGGACGGCCCCAATCCCGTGAGGGTGGTACTGGATCGTACCGGCCGCATTCCTGCGGACTCTGCACTTTTCGACGGAAGTGCAAAAACCATCCTGCTTATAGATTCCCGCGAATACTCCGGAACCCAGGTAAGATCGGCTAATATTATCTATGAAAGCATTCGCTTTGACAAAGACCTCACCGCGCAGATCTGCCGCATTTTGCACAAATACGAGCTGCAATCGCTCATTATTGAAGGCGGACGGCAAACCCTTCAGACTTTTATTGATGCCGGACTTTGGAACGAGGCGCGGGTTTTCACCGGAAGAGTTCAGCTAAAAGAAGGAACACGAATCCCCCGTTTTTCAGGAGAGCTAATAGAAGAATTAAACATTGAAGAAGACAATCTCAAGATTTATAAAAAATGATCAAAACGCTGATTTTCGATTTTGGAGATGTATTTATAAACCTGGATAAACCCGCGACTTTGAGGCGACTGAAAGATCTCAATATCGACGGTTTTACCCCTGACACGGTAGAGAAAAACCTGGAACTGGAAACCGGTAGGATCTCTTCGGAAGAATTTCTGAACCACTATTTGGAAGAATATCCGCAACTGGATAAGGAAAAAGCGGTGGAAGCCTGGAATGCCGTCCTGGTCGATCTTCCGGAATACCGCTACCGCTTCATCAAAAAACTTGCGGAACAGGGAAAATACCAGCTCATTCTACTCAGCAACACCAATGCCATCCATATCGATTGGGTCAAAAAGAATGTGCCTTTCTTCGATGATTTCAGAAAGTGTTTT
>JBAWAB010000147.1:0-7884 GCA_049589035.1 Salegentibacter sp. | reverse complement strand
GCATAGCTGGAATTCTTCTGCGGAATGAGAAAATTCCTGAATTCTTCAGGCTGGCTGAAATCTTCAGAATTGTCAATGAATCCGTAGCCGGCATATTTTCCGCGGTTCAGATAGATGAAAGCTTTTTCCCCCGGCTTTCGGCCTTTTTCCACCAAAAGGCAGGAATCTTCAAATTGGCCAATATAGTCGATGGCTTTGGCAACCCGGCGGTTGTATTCCTCTGCATCGAGCTCATTCCGGCAGGCGCCGCTGCAACTGGTAATCTTATAGTGATTGCAATGATCAACGCCCGTTTGCAGCGCGCAGTATTTCGGGCAGAGCTCAAATTCCTCACAGAGATATTCCAGGAATTTTATGGCTTCCTCGCGGGTATAGAATTTCATCCAGCTTACCGGCGCGATCTTGTTCTTGTGCAGGGCGAACTGCTCTATGCCCTTTTGGTTGTGATAGGAGGTAAGCGTGTAAGGCCTGCTGATCTTCTTCTGCGCCTTGTTGAATTCGGGGTAATGCTTCAGGATCAGTTCAGCCTCGAGCAACAAAGCCAGCAGTTCATTCCCGGTGAGCTCATAGTCAATGCTGTACGTGGCCTGCATCAATTTATATTTCCGGTTAGACCGCTCCTGAAAGTGGGATTTTATACGACTTTTGATATTCTTCGCCTTCCCGATATACAACGGTCTGCCATCTTTATCCTTAAAAAAATAAACTCCTGTAGAAGTCGGCAATTTTTCAAAATCGGAATTTTTAAAGTTCGGCGGAAGATAAGAAGCAGCCGTACGCTGATTCAGAAATTTTGTGATCACTTCATAATCAGGGTCCAAAGAAAGGCAGCGCTGAAAAAGGATCACGGTAGCTTCGGCGTCTCCCTGCGCCCGGTGGCGATCGGTATGCGGAATATTTATAGAAGTACAGATATTTCCGAGGCTGTAGGAGAAGAGGTTGGGGATAAGCTTTTTAGAGAGGCGTACCGTGCACAGCCGCTTTCTTTTGAATTCCCGGTCAAGAGCTGAAAATTCGGAACGGATAATATTATAATCGAAATTCACATTATGAGCCACAAAAATGCAGTCTTTGGTGATCCGGTCCACTTCATCAGCGATCTCTGAAAATTGAGGAGCATTGCTCACCATTTCATCATTAATCCCGGTCAGGCTTTCGATGTAGAGCGGAATACTTTGCTCCGGATTCACAAGTGATGAATACTGATCGATCACCTCGCCATTCTGCACCACGATCACACAAATTTCGGTGATCTTATTTCCCCTGATCCCGCCACCAGCGGTTTCAATATCTGTGATAGCGAATTTCACATCTTCCATAAAGGCAAAGTAAATACAATTTTCTATTATTCTGAAGGAATAAATCCAAAAATGCGGACAATTTCCTTTTGAGGCTCCATGGAATGCCGAAGGCATGGAGAAGGCAGGATCGGATTTCGCTAAAAACCGGGGCTCTCTAAAAACTCTACAAAAAAGACTTTTAGACAGCCCTGGTTAAATTTTAATTTTCCGGTCCGTGTTTGATTGTTGCCTGAGCTGAAGCCAGCCTGGCAATCGGAACTCTGAAAGGAGAACAGCTCACGTAATCCATTCCTGAAAGGTAACAGAATTCCACAGAGGAAGGTTCGCCGCCGTGTTCCCCGCAGATCCCAACCTTGAGATTGGGTTTGGTTTGCCGGCCTCGGACGGTTGCCATTCTTATAAGCTGGCCCACACCTTCCTGGTCCAGAACTTCAAAGGGATCTACTTTCAGAATACCTTTTTCGAGGTAAACCGGTAGCCACTTGCCCGCATCGTCCCTGGAATACCCGAAGGTCATCTGCGTGAGGTCATTGGTTCCGAAGGAGAAGAAATCGGCTTCTTCGGCAATCTTATCTGCTACCAAAGCTGCTCTTGGCACCTCGATCATAGTTCCCAAGAGATAGGGAATAGTATCCTTGCGTTCCTCAAATACTTTTTGAGCAGTTTCCCTGATGATGCTCGCCTGTTCCCTGAACTCTTCTATTGTTCCAACAAGGGGAACCATGATCTCAGGTTTGGCGGTAACTCCTCTTTTCTTCAAATTGAGGGCTGCTTCCATGATCGCCCGGGTCTGCATTTCGGTAATTTCAGGATAGGTGTTCCCTAAGCGGCATCCGCGGTGACCCAGCATCGGATTGAATTCCTGCAATTCAGCTACTTTATTTTTTACCGCGGCTAGGGAAATATGCATCTCGTCTGCCAGTTCTTTTTGAGTAGCTAACTGATGAGGTACAAATTCATGTAAAGGCGGATCCAATAGCCGGATAGTTACGGGCAGGTCTTTCATGGCTTCAAAAATTTCTTCAAAATCGCTGCGTTGCATAGGTAATAAGGCAGTTAGCGCTTTTTTTCTTCCCTTTACCGTGTCTGCCAAAATCATCTCTCGCATTGCTTTGATCCTGTCGATATTGAAGAACATATGCTCGGTCCTGGTCAAGCCGATTCCCCGGGCTCCAAATTCCCTTGCGGCTCGCGCGTCTTTGGGAGTGTCGGCATTGGTTCTTACCTGCATTTTAGTATACCGGTCTGCCAGCTCCATAAGTTCTGCAAACTCCCCGCTAAGTTCCGGTTGTTTGGTCTCGATCTTTCCTTCGAAGATATTTCCGGTAGAACCGTTCAGGGAAAGCCAGTCGCCCTCATGGTATTCTTTGCCCTCGATGGTTAGCGTCCTGTTCTTGTAATCGATCTTAAGGGCGCCGGCACCAGAAATGCAGCATTTGCCCATTCCCCGTGCCACTACTGCGGCATGCGAGGTCATTCCGCCCCGGGCAGTAAGGATGCCCCTGGCAAGATTCATTCCTTCCAGGTCTTCAGGGGAAGTCTCTATGCGGGTAAGGATAGAATTTCTGAATTTTCCCGCTTCATCGGCAAAGAAAACAATCTGGCCGGTGGCTGCTCCCGGAGAAGCAGGAAGACCCTGTGCCAGCAGATGTGCTTTTTCTATCGCCTTTGGATCGAAAACCGGATGTAGCAGCTCATTCAGTTTATTGGGTTCAACACGCTGCAAGGCTTGGGTATCGCTAATAAGGTCTTCTTTGTAGAGATCCATAGCAATTTTGACCATGGCCGCACCGGTGCGTTTTCCGGTACGGGTTTGCAGGATCCACAGCTTGCCTTCCTGGATAGTGAATTCCATATCCTGCATATCCCGGTAATGTTTTTCAAGGATCGCCTGATATTCGTAAAGTTGCTTGTAAATAGAAGGCATTAATTCTTCAAGGGAAGGATAATTTTTAACTCTTTCTTCTTCGGAAATCTGGGCCAGTTCTGCCCAGCGAAGGGAGCCTGTTTTTGTGATCTGCTGAGGCGTCCTGATGCCCGCGACCACATCTTCTCCCTGGGCATTGATGAGATATTCGCCATTAAAGAGATTTTCACCGGTTCCGGCATCCCTTGTGAAGCAAACTCCGGTTCCCGATTTGTTTCCCATATTGCCGAAGACCATTACCTGCACATTAACGGCAGTGCCCCAATCGGAAGGATAGCCGTGCATTTTTCGATAATATAGAGCCCGGTTTCCGTTCCAACTGTCAAAGACTGCGATGATGGCGCCTTTCAGCTGTTCCCAGGGATCGGTGGGAAAGTCGGCGCCGGTGCGTTTTTTTACCGCATCTTTGAAATCGTAAACCAGATCTTTCAGATCCTGAACGCTAAATTCGATATCCATCTGAATTCCCCGTTTTTCCTTAAGATGTTCCATAATCTCTTCAAAAGGATCAATATCGTCCTTTGATTCGGGTTTCATGCCCAAAACTACGCCACCATACATCTGGATAAAACGCCTGTAGGAATCCCAGGCGAAGCGCTCATTCCCGGTCTTTTTAATAAGGCCTGCTATAACCTCTTCATTTAATCCCAGGTTCAGCACCGTGTCCATCATTCCAGGCATGGAGACCCTGGCCCCCGATCTCACCGAAAGCAATAATGGATTGTCTTCATCGCCAAAACCGCCGCCCATTATTTCCTCAATATTTTTGACGGCATGGCGGGTTTCTTCCATAAGAAGTTTCATGACTTTTTCTTCTCCCAGGCGGTTGTACTCGGTACATACTGCGGTGGTGATCGTGAATCCCGGGGGAACCGGAATGCCGATGGCGCTCATTTCAGCTAAATTGGCACCTTTACCGCCCAGCAGCTCTTTCATAGAACTGTTTCCCCGGGCAGTTTTGTTTCCAAAGCTGTAAACTCTTGTTTGAGTGGCTTCCATAGTTTTCATATCGCTTCATCTTAAGTTCGCTATTTAATATACAAAGTCGGGCCTGCTTAAGGAATGATTTATATCATGTTGAAATTGAAACTGATCCTGAAGGCGGGATTGAAACTTATCCGCAGAACACGGAAATATTGAGCAGATGTCGCTAATGGTGGCTACAGTATTCCTTCCCTAAAGAAGATGCGTTGAATCTTGCTGGCGAGAAGTAGAGGAAGGGATGTTTTGAAAAAAATATCTTTTAAGCTGAGCATAGTCATTTCAGAAAGAATAAGATAAGCTTAAAATTGCACTTTAAAAATTCATATTATTATGAGAAAACAGTTGTTACATAGTCTGGAAAATTCTTTTAGTTATAAAGAATATATGGAACTAATGGAAGATCTCGTACTTAACCAAAGTACTACTGGCGAAATTACTAAAGAGCGTGTTGATTTTACGGCGTTAAATTACAAACGTTCCCAGCGATTGAATAAAAAATTACAGCTTTCGGAAGTTCAGGCCTCCATTTTTAATGAGCTCCAAAATAAGCAAACCTGGATGGTGATCACTGAATCCTGGTGTGGTGATGCGGCGCAAACGCTTCCGGTTATCAATAAAATTGCAGAGGCATCAGAAAATATTGAACTCAGGATCGTTTTGAGAGACGAGCATCCGGAACTAATGGATAATTTCCTTACCAATGGCACCCGATCTATTCCGAAGCTTGTCATTGTAGATTCCAATCCTGAAGTTATAGCTGTCTGGGGCCCAAGATCTGCTGCAGCTACAAAACTCGTAACCGACTACAAGGCGAAATTCGGTAAAATTGATGCTGAATTTAAAGCGCAACTTCAAATGTGGTATAATAAGGATAAAGGAGTGAACATCATTAACGAATTGGCCGAAATAGTTCAGGAATTTAAAGGCAAGGAAGCTGTATTTTTGCAGAGATAGGAAATGTGCATTAGATACTTCTATTTCAGCAGAAATGAAGATTAGAAACAAGGCCGGAAATGGACCAGAGTATTAAGACATCATTCGGGATAATACTTCTAATGCATTACCGGTCATAAACCGCTCGACGATCTTTTCGGGATCCACATTTTTATTGCGTTCCTGGAGGAGGGGACAGGGAAATTTTACTTCTTTAACATAATTGTATACGTGCATCAATAGATAATCGTCCAGGTAATCAATTTGTTCTGCGGTCCAGTATCCGTCTATCGGATCAATGATCCCGTCAAAATCGGTGCCGAGGCACTGGATACCCCAGGCATATTGGCCATCGGCATCCAGCACTTCGGCGATATGTCTCATTTGATACCAAACCAGTTTCGACCAGGAATATAAAGTGTCTCGTTTTCCCATGATTCCCTTGGCTTCTCTTAGTGCGGACTTTGAGCCAATTCTTCTTTCATCCAGCTGAATTCCGAAGAGACCATTGGAGTGCCCAATCCTGATAATTTCATCGTCAAATAAGTTGATGTCAGAAGTATTGAACACATTTTCCTGGGCGATACCGGTATTATGAGAGCCGCCGGGTTTAGAGAGACCGGTAACACCGGCATGGCTTGCGATGATTGGAATATTTCTTTCTGGATATTTTTCAAGTAATTTAAAATAATCTAACCTCGACCTGCGGCTCATATGTTTAATATCGATGAAAATAGGTTTTACGGGTATTCCATGGGCATTCTTGTCTTCTTTCAGCATTGCGTGAATGGCCTTTTCTCCGGCTTTGGTGATTCCAAGATTGATCCCATTCTCCTGGTCTACCACACATTTTACTAAACCACCCAGGCTGCGGGCGTGGCCACAGAGGCCATTCCAGAAATGATGAGCGAGTGTCATAAAGACCGGCCTTACAAGGTCGTTCCTTTCGGTCCGCAGATCAGCTATTCGTTTCAGCATTCTATCGAGGTCCTTTTTAGAAATTCCTTCCGGATATTTATTTGCAGGTTCATCGCTATCCATAACCTGGTCAAAAACGTGTGCCCCTTCAATAGTAGGAATAAAGACAATAGTATCGGTAGCCAGTTTAATTTGCCTTTCCAGAAGCTCAATATCGGCATAGGAATTAGTAAGAAGGTAGCTCACCTGTTTGCCATCGACCGAGATCGGGTTATTGCTTTCCTGTTTCAAAAATTTCATTTCCAGTTTCAGGTCTTCCCAATAACTGGAAAGGCTTTGCAGGTGATCTATGCGCGCCTGCCCGAATTCCGTCGCTAACTTCGTCAGAAGATCTGAAGGAAGCCCGGTGCCCAGTTTATTGTCGAAAAAGCCTTTTTCCTGGGGATAGAAGGAAAGGCAAATCACCGCAACCCGGCCGCGGAGCAAACTGGTGCCATCAGCCTGCGAAAAATTGGTGAGGGTGGCTATGTAGTTTTTGATCTTGTCGAAAAGAGTAGGAGCGTCGTGGTACCACATGGAATGCTTGTGCCGTGGGTTACGCGACTGTACGCCGGGGGTTTTACTGAAAGAACGCGCAAAAGGTTTTATGGACGGGTGGCAATGGATGTCAACAAAAAAATGTGATTTCATCTTATTTATTTTTTATTACGGTGGTCTTTAAGTCAGGACCAGCCGGATTTTAGGTGATCATAATATTTTTATGTGATAAAAGATCTGCGTTGTGATTGGAGATGAGTTTATTCACAATTTCATCCAGCTCCGGCTTGTGTTCTGCAATACTCAGCAGTCCGTCTTCATGCAGGGCGGTCAGGTTTTCCTTTCTGGCATTGTCCATGGCACTGTCGGCGTTGACCAACCTTGGCTGTATACGGTGGTAGTCCCGGGAATCTTCAGGCGAAAGAGTTTCATAGATCCTTTTTAGCTGATAATCCACGGTCTCCGAATTTCCGCTCATCATGATATCGATCAGGGGTCTAATCCATTCTAAAGTCCCTGCATTTTTAAAGTCGTCGTAAAAGTAAGGCTGCTTCACACTACCTGTTCCAATGCTGATGATGAGCATTTCCCTGGCGGTAGGTTTTTGTGGTTTTTTGGGATCATTAAGGATCTTCTGGAAATTGATCTTCCGCGCTTCCGCATACGCGCATAAGGCGGGATTGTTAGCAAATACCCCGCCGTCTATCAGGGTATAGGGTGCGCCGTGCAGGGAATGTATCCTCGAGACCTCGAAATAGGTAGGTGCTGCTGAAGCCGCTCTGGCTACGTCTTTCAGGTAAAAGTCGTAGATGGTTTCGCGGGCTTCCAGGCTCGTGAAAAAGAACGCCTTCCGGTTGCGTATATCATAGCTCGGAATAAGGCAGGGTTTTAATAACTGGCTCAGGCTTACTTTTCCGAAATAATCCTCCAACTGCTTTTCCAGTGGTTTTGAAGGATATTTTTCATCGCGAATGCCGTTAAGGCTCTCTATCTTTTTCAGGAGGGAAACATCAAATATCTTATCACCTTTTTTCAGATAAACGTCGAGAGCATCTTTAGCACTGTACCGCGGCTCCCCGTTCTCCCGGGGGCAGAGATACATTAGTGATAAGATTCCGCCGGTGCTGGTTCCCGTGATAAAATCAAAATAATCGCCTATGGCAGCTTCGGGCTTTCCGCTTTTCTCTTTTAATTCATCTTCAAGGTAGGACAGAATGGTCGCCGGAATAATCCCGCGTATTCCGCCGCCATCAAGGGACAATATTCTAATCTTTGACATTGCTT
>JBAWAB010000146.1:0-8346 GCA_049589035.1 Salegentibacter sp. | reverse complement strand
TAAAATGTTTATTAAGAAGAAGCTGGCTCAGCAAAATCCATCATTCTGAACCTGCCTGCGGTAGGTAGGTTTATATCAAAATCTCATTCAGGTAGGATCTCTGTTCTTTGAGAGACCCTGAAACAAGTTTAGGCTGACCTTATTGATCTGCCGAGACAGCTTCTTTTTTTATTTGGGCGTTCCCTTAAGGGGCGGGCTATTAGTTACAAATCCTCGCTTCCCCCGAATACTTGGGGTCGCTCCGGGCTTTCCACTCCTACCTGCCTGCCGGCGAGGCAGGTCCCTAACGCTAAGATCTGAATCAATAAAGCCCTTTTCGAATTCATCCGAAAAGGGCTTTTATATTGGTTGATTGATGTCTGACCCCGGCTATTTTGTTCGCTGTCTTGTAACAGGCGGAAAGAGATTGGAAAGTTCGCTAAGGCTGTTCCGGTCTTCCGAGAATTTCAGCCTCTTGTAGGGCACGTGTTCCACCAGGAATTCATTGTTGCCTATGGGAGTAAGCCTGAACTCGTCGTCATAGGCGTGATAAACCAACTGTCCGTTTTCAAGACTCACCTCATTGCTGCCAAAGCCACCGGTGAAAGCTTTAAGCGTTTCCGGATCAAGTTTCACAGGATTTTGCCTGGCTTTGATCTCTTTCAGCTCCCATTCATAAAATGCTTTTTTCTCTTCAGACTCGGTATTCTTCAGCAGCTTTTCCACAGCCATAAGATGAGCAGTGTCTAATGCTTTATCTTCCTCTACGGCAACATCGGGAGCGATCCCCTTGCCTTCCCAGTTGGTTCCCGACACCGGATTGATCGCCCGGCCGTTCGGAATAAAGATCATAAACTTATCAGTTACATTATGGGTACTCCCGGGATTGGCGCCGCCCCCCGTTTTTTCGCCCACAATGGTAGCCCGGTCAAGGTTTTTCAGGTCATAGGTAAATTCTTCGCCTGCCGAAAAAGTACGGTTACTGGTAAGCACATACACATCGGCATTGGGATTGCGCTTGCCGGGAACATAAGGCAGCGTCCAGGTTTGAGTATTTTCATCGGTGGGCCTGAAGTAGAAATTATTGAGGTGCACCGGTTCCTGCTCAAACAGGTAAGACTGCAGCAACTGTATCATCTCGGGATTTCCGCCGCCATTCCGGCGAAGATCAAAAATGATGGCATCGGTATTGGCCAGCAGGTTCATGGCTGCAATGGCAGTTTCGCCGGCAGCTTCGGGAGTATAGAAGAACCTGAGGTCCAGGTACCCTACGTTGCCGGGAAGTATCTTCACTTCTCTAAACCCGTAATTCTCCATGGCCAGGCGTTCCTCCTGCGTCATTCCTGCTTCTTCGCCTGCCGCCTGTTTTTGCTCTTTTTCAATCCCGGCGGGATCATAGCGCATGTTAATGTGGAGGTCGTGAGTCACGGCCCGCAGGTCCCTTGTCACCGCATCGGCAAATTCATAGGGCACATCGATCTTCTCATAAACGCCTTTCTGTTGCTGCTCTTTCACATAAGCTATGGCCTCTTTAGCCGTTTCGGGGAATACATAAATGGAATCCATCAGTTTCGCTACGGAAGTCAGCGCCTGTTGTTTTTCTTCCGAAGTAAGCTTCTGCGAAAAGCCGGTTAGGCCCAGAAAAAGGAAACTCAGAAAAATTACTGTCTTGTGGAAATTCATATCTGCTGTTTTTAGGTTGGTATTCATTTTAAAGACAGAAGAATTGCTGAAGCGTTGCACCTCCTGCCTTATCTCACTGCTAAACTACAGCCGGGAAGCCATGTGGAAAAGCGCATTCTGATGAAGGCGGAAATAAAGGGAATGAAACGGGAAATGGAGGGAGTGAAATTACTATAGCAGAAAAACTTCTTTGTTATGCCAGCTAAGAGATGCTTGAGAAGGATGCCATTTTTCTTTTTCTGGTAACAGGATTTGTTTTCCTTCAAATTGAGAAAGAGGAAATGTTGAATCGGTTTCTTCAATGGAAGGAGAAACTCTTACCACGAAGTTCGCGTTAATAGTTAGGAGGCCTCTGTCAAAAGCTCTATGCATGGTTGGAGATAAAGCGAGACCGTTGGGGATAGTATCATCGTTAGAAAGGCTAAATGGGTAGATGTGACAGGCATCCACCATTTGAATATTTTCATTGGTCTCTATCTTCAATCCGCTGATGCAACAGGTGTAGTCATAGATTTTAGGAATGTTCTTCTTGAAAAGACCACCTCTCACAAACACTTCTTCTTCAAATTCATCGTCTTTTAAGGTTTCTCGAAGTCTCTTTATTTGCTGCTGATAAATTTCTGAAGGTTCATTCAAGATTTCATTGGTAATAAGACTTTCCTGATAACTTATCGCAGTTTTCGAGTATCGTGCCTTTGTGTTGGAGAAATAGTTATCTAAAAGGAACTGCTCAAAAACCGTATGGGAGAGGGGATTTTGCAGAAGTAAAAATAAATCTTTTTCAAGTTCAGCATAGGCAAAGGTTTCTTTTAAGCTTCTAAAACTTTTGATGCTTTTCGACTTTGTGATCGACAGGTTTTTACCCGGCTTAGGAACTAAGAACCAAAAAGGTTCAGACCTTAAATGGAAAAAAGGAAGTGCGAAATTCGGCACATGTGAGGTTTCAACAAGCTGCTCCCAGATCGTTTTAAACTTCAAGACAAGATCTGCACTTATCATAATACGGTTGGTCCTGATCGCTCCGCTTTCAATCAATTGAAGAACTGAAAGAAGTAAAATAGGTTTATGTGGAGCTCTTCCCAAGCCTTTGGTGTGGCCCCGATTAAGCTTTTTGAAATCTTTTAGATATTTACTAATTAATTCTTCTGTCATCTCTAAATAGATCTAACCAACTGCTAATTTCTGACTTTCCTTTAAAATATAAGAGGGTATTGGTTCGTGTAATCTCCATTCCACGCTCATAGGCTTTGCACCTTTTGACTTTATAAAATCGGCCTCTCCTAAAAAGGTATAGGACATTGTAAAACCATATTCGTCCACATTTTGTTCTCTTACGAAAAGCAAAATTTTCTTACCGATATCTTTGTGCTTAATGTAAGACGAGCCTTTTGGAGAATCGGGGGAAATACTGTTCTGCGATTGCCAATGAAAAAGAGTTTTATTGATGGCATAATCTTCATACATAGTTGTTGGGGAGTATTCTTTTTCCGTCTTTTTTAGTGTAACAAATAAAGCCTCCACATTGAGTCTTTTATTGAAAGCTGATCCCTCTCGATTGGAGGATTTTTTACTGAAGGCACTCATGCCTATTGCAGCCAAAATCTCTTCTCTATTGTATTTGCTGTGAAGTTTCAATGGGAAAGCGAAATCTAATTCAATTTCTTTTTCAACGAATTCAATTTTTTCAATTTGATACTCGATAAATTCGCGCATCTCCTGCAGCATCACCTTATTTTTTTGCAGTACTGCTATGCTCTCTTTGATATTTGAAAAACCGAGTTTTGTCCCTGATTCCTGCCAAACGTCATAATGAAACATCAAAAGCATAGTTTTTTCCTCCTCATTAAGCAAATCCAGGTTCAAATTTTCAGAAACTATCTTCTGAATAAATTTTAAAAAACTAAGGGAATTGCATTGTATTAGCTTCCTCTGCATGCAAGAGGTAAGTTCTTTTTCTTGAGGCTCATTGAAATTTTCAATTACTCCGGCATCGGCACATAATCGTTTCCAGCTCCCTTTCTTGTAGATTTGAGGAAGCTCCATATGATGAAACTCCAAAAAATTGTTCAGCGTGAGTGCCAAAGTTGAATGGTGCTTGAATTGCTGAATTTTTGATAAAAGCTGCGGTCTTCTGAATTCAGTCGCTTCTCTTATATTTCTCAAAATAATTTCCTTCGCTTTCTTCTCTAATACTATTGAACAACCTAAGGGTAAATGAGGAAATTCATCTTCAATCTCTTTGATTATCGAGGTATGCGTCTTGCCAATGAGCGCTCTGAATTTATGTTCAAAATCGTATTCTGGCCGCGCATTCCCAACAAAATCTAAAATAGTTAAGCAATCTTTATTTTCCGCAAGTCTGAGACCCCGACCCAATTGCTGTAGAAAAATGGTCAAACTTTCTGTAGGTCTTAGAAAAAGAACCGTATCAATATTAGGAATATCTACACCTTCATTGAAAATGTCAACAACAAAAAGATAATTAATCTCTTTTTTTAGAAGTTGATTTCTCAATAATGTACGATCTGAACTATTACTACTGATCAGATAATCGGCCTTTAATCCTGCTATGGTAAACTTTTGCGCCATGTATTTGGCGTGCTCTTGACTTACACAGAACCCCAATGCTTGTACATCGTGTATATCAGTTAAATATTCTTCGCAATTGTGAATGATATCTGAGACACGTCTATCATTTTCGGTGTACAATTTGGTGAGTTCTTTTATTTCATACTTTCCGTTTCTCCAATTCACATTAGAAAGATTAATAGCATCAGAAAGTGCAAAATATTGAAAGGGACTTAGTAATTTCCGATTTAAAGCTTCAGGTAATCTAATCTCTGCAGCAATCTTGTTGTGAAAATCTTCTGCTATGTCTCCGCCGTCCATCCTTTCTGGCGTTGCAGTTAAACCCAAAAGGATTTTCGGATTGAATCTTTTAAGAATCGGACGGTAGCTTTCGGCTTTTATATGATGTACTTCATCAACTATTATATAGTCAAAAAAATCCGGTGCAAGCTCCAGATTTTTTAACCGGTTTCGCAAAGTTTGAACGGAAGCAAAAATTTGATTATACCTTACAGGCTCATTCCCATCTACCCACAGCTCTCCGAAATTTGAATTCCTCAAGACCTGCTGAAAAGTGATTTGAGCTTGTTGTAGAATTTCTTTTCGATGAGCGACAAATAAAAAATTGATCTCGGGAGTTTCTGAATAAAATCTTTTAAAATCGAAAGCCGAAATCACCGTTTTACCCGTTCCAGTGGCAGCGACCAAAAGATTTTTATGCCTATTATGCACCTCTCTTTCAGATCGAAGCTTTGAAAGAATCTCCTCCTGATACGGATACGGCTTAAGATCGAAGAAGGTGGTAATTTGATTGTTGTCATAGGAACTTTGCCTTTTTAGAGCAGTGCTAAGTTTTTCCCGATCTTTCCCTTCTTCATAGAATTCAAATTCTGGATCTTCCCAATAAGTGTCAAAGGTTTTCTGAAACTTATCAATTATATGTCCAATTTCTTGAGTAGTTACTTTTAAATTCCATTCTAAACCATTGGTTAACGCAGAACGAGAAAGATTAGATGAGCCAATATAGCCGGTATGAAAACCAGAGTTTCTTAAAAATAAATAAGCTTTAGCATGCAAGCGTTCATGTTCAGAATTGTAAGAAACTTTTATTTCCGTGTTCGGTAAAGACGAAAGATATTCCACAGCTTTCACATCTGTAGCGCCCATATAGGAAGTGGTTATAATTTTTAATTTTTTACCACTGTTTGTGAACTCCTCTAGTTCTTTTTTAAATATTCGTATTCCTGAGTATTTAATGAACGAGACCAACCAATAAATTTCATCTGCAGAGAGAATTTCTTTTCTCAATTCACTTTCCAAAGAGATACCCAAATTATTTCCGGTAAATAACTCACTTTGGCTTAAACGGGTATAAGGAGTGATCTCTTTTAGCCTAGCTTCTAAATTGGAAAAAGGAAAATCTAATTTTGAGAATACCGCTTGCAAAATCTTTCCTTCGCTTTCCAGTAAATTGTCACTTAATTCTACATTTTTCAGCTCTGAGATCAACAGGCGAATTATTTTATTTGAAAGCTCAATCTGCTTTTGAGGACGGTCTTTTTCTTTAATTTCATTAAGTGCAAACTTTATTGTTTCAGTGAGATAGAGACTTAGATATTGCGAGGCTTCCTCTTTGTCTAAAATGGTTTCACTAATATGAAATTTTTCTGAATCAACGGATTGTAATTTGTTTGTAAGGAGCTTATTGATGAGCTGTTCGTAGAGACCTGTTTCTAAATTCATTTATAATTCTGAATATAATTTTGAACAATAGGAATGTCTGCTTCTGCCCAATCAAAATGTTTTAGTTCCTGGAAAATTGCCCGTTTGATCCTTAGATGTTCTTTTAAATCTATTTCAAACGTTTGTAGGGAACAGCGAAATGGAATAAGGTTAACTATTTTATTTTTTGAATATCGGTGTTGATTGGCAGGGAGTCTCTCCAAAATTTCAATCTCTACTCCCAGCTCTTCTTTAATTTCACGTTTTAGACAATCTTCTATTTGCTCTTGATCTTCCACCTTTCCGCCCGGGAATTCCCATTTTAAAGGAATATCCATTTTTTCACTTCTTTGTGCACAAAGAATCTTTTGTCCTCGCTCTGTTATGGCACAAGTAACTGAAATTGTTGGCACTTGAAGAAGTTTGCAATAAAAATACAAGATTTGGAGGAATCCTCTCTAATTAGGACCGAAAAACAAAGAATTGAACCGCAATTTTCCACCAGCCATCGGGTTTAATTTTCTATATAGAAATGCGTAATTTTGCAGTCTGCTATGATCAAGATATTCCGAAGGCTGGCATTTTTTATTTTTATCCTGCTGCAGTTCATTTTCCTGTTTTCCATTTTCTTCGAGAAATTTGATACTCCATTGCTTCTGGGCTCTCTGCTTTTATTGTCGTCCCTGCTCAGCCTTGCCTATTACAATTCTCCCCGAAAAGAAGAGGAATTCTTCATTAAGGATATTTACCTCATATTTTTTGTGGTCTTGGGGGCACTTGTCTCGTACCTGATCAACTTACAGATGGGGCCGGTGATAGCGGCCGCAGCCACCGGAACCGCAGCCTCCTTTATCCCTTCTTTGTTCAGGAAGAATAAAACAGGGATCATCGCGGAATTCCCCGCAGCCGTATATTGCGGCGCCTTTGTAGGAATGACGGCGCCTTCAGTGGCCGGAAACCTGAGTTTTATAATTTTCTCCGGCTTCATAGCGGGTAGCCTTCTTCTTATCGCTAAAAATATTTTTAACGGCTTTGGAGGGAAACTTGGCACTATCGCCTTTGGCGGAGTGGCGCTGAGTTCGGCTATAATTTATTGGCTCTTTTGATATGGAAATAGCAATACTCATCATAACAGGCATCATTTCGGCCGTCGGGACCTATGTGGTGAACAATAAACTTCAGCAGGGAGCGGTACGCGCCTCGGCCCTTTTGTCTTTAGTAGTAGGACTGTTCTTTTATTATTTTCCCGGGCTGTTATCAGCATATCTCACCAGGAATATCCCGTTAGTCTTTATTGGCGCGAGTTTTATAGGAATGGTCTCTTCCAGGATACTCTCCAGCTATATCCTGTTAAGTCTATCGGGGATCATCTTTTCGATCCTGTTTGTAAACAGCAGCAAGTATTTTGCAGGTTTCGGCGGCGGCCTGGGAACAACGGCAGCGATCTCTCTGCTGGTTTCCCTTAGTATGGCCATTATAGCCAGGAAGAAACCTATCAAAAAGCTTAAAGAATTAAAGTCGAAGCTTTAGGAGAATTTCAGGTCTCAAGTTTAGGGTTTCAGGTTTCGCATCATTGCGAGGCGCAGCCGCGGCACTCTCTCCTAAAATGTCACTTCTCACACCTCTCTTTGTGGATATTTTCCAATAAACTGTATTTTTTCCATTTTTAACACTCCCTTCCAGCTTCTGCATTTGATATTTTTATAATTTTGGAATATTTCCAATCATAAGGAATAAATCCAATTATAAAATGAAAAACAAGTCGATTTTACACCTGGATCTGGACACTTTTTTTGTGTCGGTAGAGCGACGACTTGACCAAAGTTTGCAGAATAAGCCGTTGCTGGTGGGCGGGATGGGAGACCGCGGAGTGGTGGCAGCGGCCAGCTACGAGGCGCGCCACTATGGGGTGCATTCAGGCATGGCTATGAAGATCGCCCGGCAGCTTTGTCCGCAGGCGGTGGTGATCAAGGGCGACTCGGGCGTGTATTCAAAATATTCACACGAGATCACCGAGATCATCAAAAGTCGGGTGCCGGCTTTTGAAAAGGCCAGCATCGATGAGTTCTACGCCGATCTTACCGGGATGGATAAATTTTTCGGTATCAGGCAGTTTGCACACGAACTCCGAGAAACCATCATCAGGGAAAGCGGCCTGCCAATCTCCTTCGGTCTCTCGCAGAACAAGGTGGTCTCGAAGATCGCCACCGGCGAGGCCAAGCCCAATAACGAACGCTATATAGACATCGGCACCGAAAAGGCCTTCCTGGCGCCGCTTTCCGCAGGAAAAATCCCCATGATCGGCAACAAGACCTTTCAAAAGCTGCTGAACCTGGGCGTGCGGAAGATCGAGACCATACAACAGATGCCGGTGGAGATGCTGGAAAGCGTGCT
>JBAWAB010000145.1:0-1978 GCA_049589035.1 Salegentibacter sp. | reverse complement strand
GCCAGCAAAATAGTAGTGCCTGTGGTAGCAATTTTTCTGATAATTTCCCTAATCTGGTGAATTCCCTGTGGATCCAGTCCATTTGTGGGTTCATCGAGAATGAGGATTTCAGGATCATTAAGCAGGGCAGAAGCGATTGCCAGGCGTTGTTTCATCCCGAGTGAAAATGTACTGAATTTGCTGTTTTTGCGATCCAATAGTCCCACGATCTCCAGCTTTTCTTCAATCTTTTCAGGTTGTACGCCCTTGATCTTACATACCAGTGCCAGGTTCTGGGTGGCTGTCATGTAAGGGTAAAAGTTCGGATGTTCAATGATGGCGCCAACCTTTTTAAGGGCTTCATGCGTAGATTCAGAACCATTGAACCAGGAGAAATCTCCGCCGGTCTTGTTGACCACGTTCAGGACCATTCCCAAAGTCGTGGATTTTCCGCTACCATTCGGGCCAAGGATTCCGTAGACATTTCCTTTTTCGATACTGAAAGAAAGCTTATCTACTGCTGTTAGGGTTCCGTAATTTTTGGTAAGCTGGTTAAGCGTAAGAATTGTTTCCAAGATTGAAGAAATGTTTAACAGTGTGACGACTAAGTTAGGCTTTTGTTACAAGTTTCTCTGTAGAAACCTTATTTTTGAAGAAAACCGCACAAGAATGAAAGAAAGATTGATGTCTAAAAAGAAACCTTCGTTCCCCATAAACGAGCGTTTCAACAGATATTTGGCGAAATATAATCGAAATACGAAAATCCCGGTTTTTTATGAAGATCTTCTGCGTTTCTCAGGATCTATCGTCGTTTATGACCAACATGACGAAGACACTTTCTGGGTGCGTTGCTATTATCCCGATCACGAGCGAAACGAGATAGACAATAGCCTGAAGCAGGTGTATACCATTCTGCACTCCGACGGGAGTGATGATTCACTGGAGTTTCTGAACATTGACGCCATAGATTACTGTACCTTCGGAAATTCGAAGCCTTTCCGCATTCGAGTAAGGAATATTCTCAATGATAGTTTTACCTATTTTTATGTAAAGAAGGCCGATGCTTCCAGGATCTACGGACTGGAATTTGAACATTTACTTTCTCCGCACCGCATCAATTTTCTTGTGTATAAAGAAACCTTGATTGAGGCGCACATTGCTGGAATTCCGGGAGACGTTTTTATCGAAGAACATCTGCCGGAGTGTGATAACCGGGCACAAACGCAGATTGCCAAGCAGTTTGTGAAATTCAATGAACGCTGTACCGTAAGATTATTGGGAGATATGCGCTCTTATAACTACGTGGTGATCCCTACGCACGATTTTGACCATGTGGAATATCAGATACGCGCTATAGATTTTGATCAGCAGTGTTTTGAAGGTAATCTTAAGGTTTACCGGCCCCAGTTCTTCAAGGAAAATTACAAGATGGTAAAACTGGTTTCAGAAAAACTCGAAGATTCTTCAATCGAGCAGTACCGGAAGGAAGAGCGCTCTTTGTTGGCCAAAAGGATGATCAATACCAGGAGCCGTTATAAGGAACTAATTCGTTGCATGATCAATGATCACGTATCTACCCTTGGAAATGTAAAAAGCCTGCGCAAGGATCTATATAAGTACACCAGTGATATGAAATTCAAGAGGGCCAGAACCATGGGTCAAATCCTTCGTACAGCGCTGAATTTCGTGCAGCGCAACTATGAAAATGTGAATATGAAACGGATGCTTGACTAAAAAGAGAAAGTCTGAAAAGTTGTTTTCATCATTTACGTCATTCTGAATTTATTTCAGAATCTTACGATTAGTAAAAGGACCTAAAGAACCTGAAACAAGTTCAGGTTGACGCGATAAGCAACTTTTCAGGCCTTTATTTAGCTTTTTTCTTCTTTATTGAAGTAAACCAGGTAATAATACATCTGTTTTTCTTCATCCCAGCCTTTTTCGACAAATTTATCTGCCGACTCAGCATTTACGAAGTCCATTTTGATCTGGATATTCG